>NZFR01000078.1 GCA_002689335.1 Verrucomicrobiales bacterium | reverse complement strand
CGAACCCGAAGTCAGGCGCGTTTTCTTTTGCAACATCTCGGCGAAGATAAGCGGCAACTGGACGACTGCTTTGCCCTGCCAAAGATCGGCTTGTTTTCGGGACATATGTTCGATCAACCGCACCGAGAGATTCCGCGTTTTCCTGTCGCGATTGAAGACGAAGTTCGAGAGTGGATTGAGCAGACTGTCCAGCGACATGACATCCAGGTTGGCTACTGTTCTTTGGCTAACGGCGGCGACCTGATCTTTGCCGAGACCCTGTTGAAAAACGGCGGCGAGGTTCACGTCATCATCCCGTTCTCGATCGAAACATTCAAAAAATACAGCGTTCAAAATCCGCTCGTTCCAAACGCCGAATATCGATTCGATCAAGTGCTTGAAAACGCGGCCACCGTCCGCGTGCTCAGCGAAAAAAGCGACCCGAACGATCAAGCCGGATACGACTACTGCAATCAGGTGATCACCGGCTTGGCTGTGTTAAAGAGTAAATTTCTCGGCATGGACATCGCCCCGGTTTTACTTTGGGATCACAAGCGAGGTGACGGTGGCGGTGGAACAGAGTCGGTCTATCACAATTGGAGCAACAGCGGTAAACGCGAGGTCGAAATCATCCGCATCGACCAGATTCTCGACAAACTATTGGCGAATGGGCTGAAAATCGATCCCCCCCAGCCGTTGCCACCGGAAAAATACCGGGCGATCGTCCGGCATAGTCCACAGGAAATCCGCGCTATGCTCTTCGCCGATGTCGTCGGTTTTTCCAGTTGGCCGGAGCATTTCATTCCCATTTTTGTGCGCGAATTTTTCGGAAGAGTCGCCGATTCCGTTAAAGATTCCGCNTCCCGACCAGTGTACGTAAACACTTGGGGTGACGCGATTTGCGCCGTTTTCAACACCGTCGAACACGCCGGNCGCACGTCGCTTGTCGTGCAGGATCTNATTCGCAATACCGATTGGACCGAAGTCGGTTTNACCGNAAAAGTGAACATCCGAATTGGCCTACANGCAGGCCCGGTATACCGCAGCTACGACNCCCTGATCGGAAGGGATTCCTANTATGGGGCGCACGTGAATCGCGCNGCCCGTATNGAACCGATCACCGATGAAGGACAGATTTTCGCCAGTGACGCTTTCGCCGCGTTAGCCATGACCACCATGGCGAAAGGGTTTANCTGCGACTACGCCGGTACGCGCAAATTGCCCAAAGGTGCAGGAACGATATCCGCGTTTCTTGTGCGCCCTACGAAAGAGNAAACTCNTTAGCCAAGCGGTTGGCCAAGCGACCAAGACAGTCCGCCGCATTCGCCATCGACTCGGCTTCANTTGCAACCTCTGGCACTACTGAAACCAAGCGAGAAAACGGGTTTGCTTCCGAATCCTNCNGNACTTNGCCAAGCGNAAGTTGTCCAGCCAACCCAAGGCACGGCTTGGCCAAGCGTCGGCAGAGNTGCGCCACCTGTCCGGTTCCCTTACCCATCAGCGTCTGTTCATCGATCGAACCTTCTGCGGTAATCACCAAATCCGCTCGTGCGATTTTCNATTCCAATTTTGTTGCCTCATTAAAAACATCGAAACCAGATCGAAGCTCCGCTCCTGCAAACGCCATTAATCCAAAACCNAATCCNCCTGCGGCACCGGCACCGGGCGCAACGGCAAAGTCNGTNCCGATCGTTTCCGCCGTCAGCTTCGCCAAGTGTTCAAAACAGNCATCTGCCATACTGAAGTNCTCTTCTCTCATCCCTTTTTGCGGGCCGTAAATTCGCGTCGCCCCATTCGGGCCAAGCAGCGGATTGGTTACNTCGGAGGCCACCGTTACGCTTGGCCAAGCGCTTGGCTCCGGCTTCTCGATAATTTTCAACTCAGCCAACTCAGTCCACCGAGTGATCTCTCGCCCGTCACCAGCGATAAACTTCCAACCAAGTGCCCGAGCCATGCCAAAGCCAGCATCATTGGTCGCGCTGCCACCGATGCCAGAAAGGCATCGNTTCACTCCTGCTTGGCCAAGTTGCATGAGTAACTGCCCCACTCCCAACGTGTCCAAAACAAACGGATGAAATTGCCCCTCCGGCAGCAATGCCAAACCGTTGGACTGCGCCGTCTCAATCACCGCTTGACCGCCATATGCATCCAGCCAACACGAAACCGTACGCGCCCGACCCGCCGCATCCATGGTCGGGAACGGTTTGGCCGCCATGCCAAGTGCAGCCGCCATTACCTCTCCAAACCCATCACCACCGTCGCTCATTGGTAACAACTCGACGGTGTCCCCCGGCCAAGCGGCACGCCAACCAACAGCGATCGAGTCGGCCGCTTGAAGGGCGGTCAGGGAGCCTTTGAATTTGTCGGGGACGATGAGCAGTCTGCGTGACATCAGTTGNAGAAAAACGTTGCCAAACCGTCCCAAGATGGCAATCTGTTTGTNCNTATTAAGGTATAAAAATGGANAAACCAAAGATTATCGCATANATGAAGCCATCNTGCGGCTGGAGTCAGGGTGTTAGGGCTGTGATGCGCAAATACGACCTGCCATTCGAAGATAGGGACATCATCAACGACCCGGTACAACGTCAGGAGATGATTCAAAAAACCGGCCAAATGCTCCAACCCTGCGTCGAGATTGACGGCAATATGCTNGCTGATGTGAGTGGCGAAGAGGTCGAGGCTTACATGCTCGCAAACAGCATNGTACAAGGGAACGATCGCGAAGCTGATGCGCCCACCAACCAACCCTGCGAAAACGAAATGCAGGGCAGCGAGATCAACTTCCGCTAATCCTGCGGGACAAACCCCATTTCTGGGCGGCTGATTAGCCGCCCTTTTTTTGTGTCTTGGCCCAATCGAATTTCAAGAAGGCCATAACCAAGACAGAGCCGATCAAAAAAGCGATTAACGTCGCAAACGTGTTTCCATCCACCAGAGGCATCACCCAACCAAGATCGACTCGCTCGAAACCAACGTTATCATCCCCCACCGTTTCAAATTTTCGGAACGGCCAAAGACCGACCAGTGACCCGGCCATGAGCCCAGTCAAAAACGCAATGGTCGGATCATGAAACTTCGCGAGCACCCACTTGAGCAATCGAGTGAACAACAACAATCCCAAGCCGCAGCCCAACGCGAACAAACTCACAATCACCATGTCACGCTCGTTAACCGCCTGCAAAATGTCGAAGTACACACCGAGCAAAATCATCACGAACGAACCGCTCACGCCCGGCAGCACCATGGCTGAGATGGCGATCGCACCGCACAAAACATAAAAGGCAAAGCGCCCCGCTCCCGCTTGGCCAAGCGCAGACTCCGGTTGCCCCCCCGACGGGGTCGCCGCCTGCTCCAGCTTGGCTCGCTTCATCTCGACCTTGCGCTTGGCATCGGTGAGTTGCTTGTCAGGATCCGCCGTGAACGTCAGCATCAAAACAAGGCCAAGCGCAACCAGCGCACTCACGCCTTCCGCAACACCAAACCGGCGAACCATTTTGATCGGAATCAAAATGGAGACCAAAATAAGTCCAGTGAAAAAGCCATAGGTCGGGTCGTGATAAAACTCGAGCAACCAGACCATCACTCTGGAAAACATTACCACAGCCACCGCTCCACCCACCGCGATCCAAGAAAGAAACGCGCCGTCAATCCTCCGCCACTCCGTCAAAAAACGCTGCTTCGATTCTTTGTTGAACCGCAGCACGCCGAGCGGGGCCTTGACGGTGGCCGGACCAAACTGGCCGATCGCCGCGATCAAACGCTCATAAATCCCCAGCGCCAACGCCATGCTACCGCCGCTCACGCCGGGTATAATGTTGGCGATCCCGATCAGGAACCCATGAAGAACACTCTTGAGACAGTCGACCATACGTCGCGGGCGATTCCAACGCATGAACCGCATCAGGCCAAACAAAAACGGCAGCCGAAAAATCGACTGCCGTTTCGAAAATGCNTCTCGCCGCTTANTGCAACTTGCCCAAGGTCTCCTTGATNGCGTCGAAATTCGGGAGATCTTTCGGCGTCGGGGTTNGCTCGCTATACTGCACCACACCATCCTTGTCGATGACGAACGCCGCACGCGCGGAGACCGAACCGAAGCCCTTCAAGTCATCCAACAACACGCCGTAATCGGCGGCAGTACTCTTATTCAAATCGCTCGCCAACGTGATGCCGATCCCCTCTTTTTGTGCCCACGCCTCCTGAGAAAAAGGGCTATCCACGCTGATACCGATGACGTCGGCGTTCAGGTCGGTGTACGNACCGAGACCGGCGGTAATGTCGCACAACTCGCCGGTACAAACGCCGGTGAATGCCAACGGGACAAACAGCAGCACTGTGTTTTTGCTGCCAAAGTTACTGCTCAGGGTGACGTCTGTTACGTCGCCGGTGCTTTTCGATTTCAGAGTAAAATCCGGGGCCTTGGTTCCAACTTCAATTGCCATGATGATTAGAGGTACTGGTTAACGGCGTAATCGCCGCGACCCCTTTTAAGGATCACCAAGCCAAAGTCAACCCCGCTTGGCCAAGCGGCTTGTTTGGGCGGGGGGAAAACGATAGCTTGGCTTGGTTCTCTGATCCCGGGAGGGCGGAGGGTCGCCTCCGGTTTACCGGGGGAGGAAAGTCCGAACTCCGCAGGGCGCGATGCCGCGTAACCCGTTCCACTGGGCGGGATGCACGCGGGAGGTGGCATTTCAAGATGTCATCGACGGCCAGTGCCACAGAAAACAGACCGCTCGGTTCGCCGGGTAAGGGTGAAAAGGTGGGGTAAGAGCCCACCGCCCCAAGAGCAATCGCGGGGGCATGGTAAACCCCATTGGGAGCAAGACCAAATAGGGAACCCGGGACGGCCCGTCCCATTGAGGTTCCGGGTTGGGTCGCAACAGATAAATGGCCCTCTCCACTGCCGGCTTGCCGGCCAGTGCAGACAGAATTCGGCTTACAGCCCGACCGGGATCGGAGACGTTTTAACCATCGCTTGGCCAAGCCCTTGGGCTTCGTTTATGCGTTTGACAGCGGTCATCCGCTTACCTAGTGTCCGTGGCCCAGTTTAGGGTCTTTTTAACGATGTCAGAGGAAACGACACAAACACCCGCTCCGAGCGGCGATTCGCAGGAGTCGAAAAAACAAACGGTTCGGATCAGTCTACCGCCCAAGCCGGCGGCCGCTCCGACCATCAAGATCGCTGTTCCCCCAGCCGGTGCCGCCAAGACGGCGGACAGCAGCGGGAAAGCCGCTTCCACCATCAAGATTCCGGTTCCACCGAAGACGGCGAACCCCGGAATCGGCGTCGCCAAACCAGCCATAAAAAAACCGGCCGCTCCGCCGGTTGAAAAAGCCCCTGCCCAGCAAAAAACGGCTGAAGCCGAGGCCCCACCCGCTGCTGCGGAAGTGGCTGCTGCACCGGTCGAAGCCAAAGCCAAGGCCGGCAAAATGAAGAAGGCTAAGGTCCGCAAATCCGCACCTGCTGAAGGGCCTTTGGAGACGGCGTTTGCTGCTGTAGCGGCATTGGGCGCGATCGGCCTCGCCGTGTTCCTCGCGATGCTCGGCCAACTCATCTAATTTTTCATCCCCAAAATGGCATCTGATAAAGTAGTTACCTTGACCGCGGAAAACTTCGACGCGGAAGTTCTCCAATCTGCAACTCCTGTGCTCGTTGACTTTTGGGCCGAGTGGTGTGGCCCCTGCAAAATGATCGGCCCAGTGATCGATCAACTTGCCGACGAAAACGACGGCAAAGCCAAGATCGGTAAGGTCAACATCGACGAGCATCAGCAACTCGCCGTNCAGTTCAACGTNCAGTCCATCCCCACCCTTCTCGTCTTNAAAGGCGGCCAAGTGGCGGAGCAAAAAGTGGGCGTTGCCAGCAAGGCTGATTTACAAGCCATGCTCGACAGCCACGCCTAATCGCGTGACCCTTCNCGGGAGGTATGGCCTCCCTTATCGAAACCCCTCGCAGCTANCAGCGGCGTTCTGAGTTTTATCGTCAACTCAGCATGCTGCAGCAGGCGGGTGTAGGCATTCGAGACTCGCTGCAGCAGATCAACNCGCACACAAAACGGGAAGCCGAAGATATTCAGGTGACCCTCGACCAAATCGACGCTGGGGCTACCTTTTCCGAATCCCTCAGCAACCGCACCCGTTGGCTGCCTGACTTCGATCGACTGATGATCGAGGCCGGTGAAACAAGTGGCCAACTCGACGGNACGCTTCGCATCTTATCCGAACACTACGAGCACCGCGCCGGTCTCATCCGGAAGGTGTTGGTTAAACTGGCTTACCCGATTCTGCTGATTCACTTCATTGTTCTTATGCCGGGAATCATCGGGCTTGGCCAAGCGCTCGTTGGAGGTGGTAACGCAACCNTNCTNGGGGCCTTCGCCCCCTCCCTGTTGACCTTGGCCACGAGTTACGGAGCCGTTTTCGCGATCGTNTACCTAAGCCAAGCCAATCGGGGCTATGCCGTACGATCGACGCTGGAAAAAATCTGGCACTGGATTCCCGGCTTCGGCAATGNGCTGAAAGAGGTCAAACTCGCCAGACTTGCGTTCTCACTCCACGCCCTGCTCAANGCCGGCGTCACAGTCNGAGAAGCGTGGTACAGCGCCGCAAGCGCATCTGGCTCCCCTTGGCTTTCATCGNTAGTNAATCGGTTNCTCCCGAAAGTTGACGCCGGCCTGACTCCAGCCGAGGCCGTCCGAAACGAGTCGGAGTTTCCAGTGATCTTCANGGACCTGTACAGCACNGGCGAAACCTCCGGACAACTGGACGACTCGCTGCAGCGCTTGGCCAAGCACTTTCAGGAAACCGGCCTTCNCCACCTCGTCACCTCGTCAGCCATCGCAACGGCTGTGGTCTACGGCATTGTCGCCCTCACTGTGGCGATCATCGTCATCAGTTTTTGGACGAACTATTACGGGTCGATCCTCAACTCAAACTGACATTCGCGCTTGGCCAAGCGCTTGGCCAAGCCTACCCTCCCGGCATGGATTCGTTGCTAAAATTGTTGCGCGAAAACGCCNCCCTTTCGACAGAGGATTTGGCCGGCATGCTNAGCCTCTCGGAGGAGGATGTTCGCACCCAGATTCGTCAGGCACAGGCCGATGGAGCCATTCTTGGCTATCAGGCCATTCTGAGTGACGAAGCCTCCGGAGTTGAAGGTGTGCAGGCGGTAATCGAAGTAAACCTCACCCCGGAACGCGATGGCGGCTTCAACCGCTTGGCCGATCGCATCGCCAAGTACGACGAAGTCAGTTCCTGCTACCTGATGTCCGGTAGCTACGATATTTTGGTGATCGTCGACGGGGCCAACCTGCGGCAGGTCGCTTCGTTCGTCTCAGAAAAACTGGCTACAATTCAGGGTGTCACCTCAACTGCCACTCATTTTCTGCTCAAGCGCTACAAGGAAAATGGCGTGATGATCGGCGGCTCCGAAGAGGTCGAGCGCTTGGCCGTCAGCCCTTGAGGCCATAAAACGCCGAGGCAACACCTCCGAAAAATTTCTCCCTCGCCTCAGCCGAAAACGAGCTGACGTACTCCTCGGCCAAGCCGTAAACCTGACGATAGCTTCCGGCTAACTTGCACACCGGCCAGTCCGAACCGTACATCACACGATCTTCTCCATACGCCTCGAACACCACATCTAGGTAGGGGCGAAAATCCGTCGGTTGCCATCCTGTCCAGTTCGCCTCAGTAACCATGCCTGAAACTTTACAGGTCAGGTTCTCGAACTTGGCCAGTTCACGAATTTGCTTATCCCAAGGCGAAATCACGCCATCCTTGATGATCGGCTTGGCGATGTGATCGAGCACAAACGGCTGCTTCGGAAATTGCTTCACCAACTCAATCGCCGCAGGAAGCTGTTTCGGAAAAATCAAGATGTCGTAACTCAAACCAAACGCCTTCAACTTGGCGATGCCCCGGACAAACTCGGGCAATAGCATAAAATTTGCGTTCGGTTCGTCCTGCACCACGTGCCGCACTCCGACGAATTTCGGGTGTACCGCAAACTCAGCCAACTGCTCTTCAACGGAGTCCGAGCGTAAATCCACCCAACCGACAACGCCTTTGATGAGTTCATTCTGATCGGCCAATTCAAGCAACCAACGGGATTCCTCCAGCGACTGTCTCGCCTGAACCGCCACCGAACCATCCAAGCCCACCTGATCAAACTCCGCGCGCAGGTCGTTCGGCAAATGATCAGCCCGTATCGCGGATAACTCGTCGGTCATCCAAGGGTACTGCTCCGGGTCGTAAATCCAAAAATGTTGGTGCGAATCAATTCTCATTTGCAATCGTGGCAAAAGAGAATCGCCAACTAAATATATTACCGCAAGCTGATATCATCCTCACAACAGACTAGTTCAAAAGTTCGAAGAGTCATTTGACATTCCGCACCACCATCCCAATAAAACAAGTGGTTTACCATAAAGACTCAAGCAAAATTAAAGCAATATCCTCTATCGTCAACCTGGGAAACGCGGGAATACATGCGCAATGCAGCAGCTGATCTTTTCTCGGATAAGATTATCGGCTGTCTTCGGACGGGGATTTATCTCATCATGCTGGAAGTTTTACCTCCGTATCTACGAAGTAATAAATCTAATTCCATATTATTTTTTGAAATTGCCCAATCCAAGGGAGTATCTCCATTTATATC
>NZFR01000077.1:8400-26193 GCA_002689335.1 Verrucomicrobiales bacterium | reverse complement strand
GGACGAGGTGACCATCGTCGACTGCGGAGAGCTCAAGAGCAAGGAGGAGGAACAGGCCGAGGTCGACAAGGCGGTAGGCGNACAAAAGAAGACGATCGACCAGTTCAAAGCCNNCACCACAGATCNTGTNCTGCAACAGGCACGAAANCACGCCGCGGANTACCTGATTCAGGCGCTCATCCAGTCCCGTAAGAGCNGTCAAATCGAGNNCNCCATCGCTCAANTCGAAGACAAAACAAAGANGGATCAAGCGNAGTTTATTTTGATCGAGGCAGAGACATTCAACCGNGGCAACGGACTCCGCTCCAACGAAAACTACGGGGAAGGNATCGGCATNTTGATCAGCANCGGGCNGACCGAAGTGGAGTACGANGTNACCGTTNCCAAAGCGGGNAACTACGACCTGCACATCCGATATGCCGCGCAGATGNCCCGNCCNGGCAAGCTGAGAGTCAACGGAGATTTGATCAACNAAAAAGCCACCGGCAGTGTCACCGGCACGTGGTTTCCTGACTCACAAACTTGGCACCTAGAGGGCACCTTCCCGCTCAACGCAGGGAAGAACGTCATCAAATTTTCCTGGCCCACCCCGACGCCGCACATCGACAANTTGCTGTTCATGCCGACTGACAAACCAGTCCACNGTGAAGCCTTCANAACAGATCACCTCCACGCAGCGTTCAGCAAGCAGTGGNCAGAAGCCNTGAAACAGNCCGCGAAGGACGCCAAGTCGCCGCTCAACGAATGGCGCGTGTTCCTCGAGAATCCCCTCAAGCCGATCGANGTAGCNGCGATTGAGGCCATCCGNGGTCGGTTCGCCAAAGCTGCGAAGGGCGATCCACTNCACGAACTGCTTCACAAAAAAGACGGNCTNTTCAAGTCCCCCAAGGAGATNGAAAAACTTTTCGCGAAGACCGATCAGGACAAACTGAAGCAGCTGCAAAAGGAACTCGGCGACATCGAAAAGCGGCGACCNAAAACACCCAAGGCCATGGCCGTCCGCGAGGGCAAGGTGCAGGATTTGAAAGTCCACCTCCGGGGCGATTANATGACGCAGGGCGAGTTGGCCCCGCGCGGTTATCTCCGGGTNATCGCCAATAAAANAGNGGNGGCTCCACCCAAGGGCAGCAGNGGCCGGGCCGGGTTCGCCCAATGGTTGACCGGGGACAATCCCCTCACCGCGCGAGTGATGGCCAATCGGATTTGGCTTTGGCACTTCGGGCAGGGCATCGTTCGCACGCCGGACAACTTCGGCACGCTTGGACTGCGNCCGACACACCCCGAACTGCTCGACTGGCTTGCGCTGCGTTTTGTCGAGAGCNGCTGGTCGATCAAACAAATGCACCGCATCATCATGAACTCCGCCNCNTACCGNATGAGCACCCGGTTCNGCGAGGAAGCGTATGCGATGGATCCGGACAACAAACTTTNGTGGCGCTTCAACCGCCGCCGCCTTCAGGCAGAGGAAGTGCGCGACTCACTGCTNGTCGCAGGCGACTCCATCGAGTGGGGCATCAAGGATCAGCTGATGAATTACAACTCACGGCAGTACGTTTCGCAAAACGATCACCCNTACTTTTTCGGCTCGAGCCGAACGGTGTACTTGCCAGTCATCCGCAGCGGCACGTTTGATGTGTTACAGGCGTTCGACTTTGGCGACCCGGCCGTCATCCAAGGGCAGCGCAGCAGCACAGTCGGCGCGGCGCAGGCCCTTTTCATGATGAACCACGATCTCGTGACNAAAGCGAGCNGGCGNTTGGCNAAGCGGGCGGACGGCAACCCCAACCTNATCGCCGCCTCGCATCAACTTTACGCCGACANACTCCGCCGCNAGCCAAGCGAGCGGGAAGCCTCGCGCTCGGTGGCGTTCGTCCAGAATGCGCTTGGCCAAGCGGAGGCCGCCCCGGCCAAGGCGACCGAGCAGGCATGGCAAAGCCTCGCCCGAGTGCTTTTTTCGTCCAACGAATTCATGTTCGTGGATTGATTTTGGAGGTTGAAATTGCTCGTGGCGAGACAGGGTCAAGGGAACCCCATCGGGGCGTCATGAGATAGCCCGGTGCATCGCGCCGGGAATACAATGGCGAAAAAGAGTCCAAGCCCTAAAAGGGAGGCACAAAGATTCGGTTAAACGCAGAGTTGTTGTGCTTTCTGTCGCCCTACTTCAGGGTTTGGGATTTTTTGGGACGGGATTTTCCCGGGGTGTGACCCCGGGCTATCTCGTTTCGCCATTGCAGGGCGTCGTGTAAAGGCATCGGATCATGGCTGGATTCGATGAAACGCGCCTGAGGCAGGACGTTCATCTGCCTTATCTAAGTACCATTCGGGTCAGTCCCGTTAATTGACAATTGATGGGCGGTTATCTACTGGAGGTATGACGTTTGGGCACTTGATCGGTTTGGATGCCGTGCTGCCGGAGTCCCCCTAAATGTTGACTTTTTGGGTGGCATTTTTATCGAAGCGGCCTAACATTCTTGACGTCCTGATTTTCTTATGAACAGAGGAGCTTCTATTTGCAGCGGATACGNCGCCCCNCCGATCACTCGCCGGGAGATGCTTCNAAAGTCGAGTGCCGGGTTCGGGGCATTGGCTCTTGCCGGCTTGCTCGGTGAGGAGGCCAAGGCGGCCGTTCCGGANAATCCTCTGGCAACGCGCAAGCCACATTTTCCTGCCAANGCCAAACGGATTATTTTTCTNTTCATGCACGGTGGCGTGTCTCAGGTCGATTCGTTCGACTACCGCCCCGCCCTGCAGCGCGACACCGGCAAGCCATATCCCGGNAAGAAACCGCGCATCGTCTCCAGCGCGACCGGCAACCTCGTCGCCTCGCCCTACAGCTTCAAGCAGTACGGCCAGTGTGGCCAGTGGGCGTCGGACATTTTCCCAAACATCGCATCGATGTCGGATGAACTGTGCTTCATCAAGTCGATGTACGGCTCGAACTCCCGGCACGGCTCGGCGCTGCTGGAACTCCACACCGGCTCGGACACATTTATTCGGCCTTCGATGGGTTCGTGGCTTAACTANGGGCTTGGTTTTGAAAATCAGGATTTACCCGGCTACATCACGTTCAAGCCGACCGGCACGCACGGCGGGATGAACGCGTGGTCATCCGCTTTTTTGCCGGCGCATTACCACGGGGTGCAGATCGGCACCAAGTCGACACCAATCGACAAAGCNAAGATTCCGTTCATCGATCGCAACGGCAAGCCACTCTCGCATCAACGCCGCGAGCTCGACCTTTTGGCGGAGATGAACCGCGAACATCTCAGCGAGCGCGGGCACGACGACAAGTTGGAGGCGCGCATCAATTCGTTTGAGCTGGCGTTCCGCATGCAGGCTGCTGCACCGGAGATTCAAAACATCGACAACGAAACCGAGGCGACGAAGAAACTTTACGGGTTGGACGATCCGAAGACGCGCGACTTCGGCCGGCAATGTCTGATGGCGCGCCGCTACTCCGAGGCCGGCGTTCGGTTCGTGCAATGCAGTCAGGGCTACTGGGATGCCCACGGGGGGCTGAAAGGCAATCACCGCGATGTCGCTCGAAAAGTCGACAAACCGATCGCCGGGTTGATCGCCGACATGAAGGCGCGCGGGCTACTGGAGGACACGTTGATCCTTTGGGGCACGGAATTTGGCCGCACGCCGGTTGGCCAAGGGANCGACGGGCGCGACCATAATCCGCACGCGATGACCTTTTTCCTCGCNGGGGCGGGCGTCAAACCGGGCATCGCCTACGGCAGCACGGATGACCACGGNTACTACGCCACCGAGAACCGAATTCACTTTCACGACCTGCAGGCCACGATCCTGCACCTGTTCGGCCTCGACCACAAACGGCTGACCTACCGCTACGCCGGACGCGACTTNCGCCTGACGGATGTTCACGGCGAGGTCGTCCACGACATTCTCACCTGATCATGCGCCGCCTCGCCCTGATCGTGCTGGGCTGTTCGTTGTTTGCAAACCAAGCGCAGGCCAAGCTGAAGGTGTTCCTCCTTGCNGGCCAATCCAACATGGAGGGAGCNGGNTCGATCAAGATCAACCCCAACAGCAAAAACGNAGGCCAAGGGACGCTCGAGTATCTCGTGAAAGATTCCCGGACAGCCAAGCGCTTGGCCCACGTGGTGGATACCAACGGCAACTGGGTGGTGCGGGACGATGTGTGGACCAAATACTTCGAACGCAAAGGCGGACTCACAGTCGGNTACGGAGCCAAGCGCGANANGATCGGNCCGGAGTTTCAATTCGGCCATNCGCTTGGCCAAGCGCTCGAAGAACAGGTGCTGCTGATCAAAACAGCCTGGGGTGGACGATGTCTCGCGACCGATTTCCGGCCGCCCCGATCCGGCGGCCAACACCTCAANTCCGGTTCGCCCGGTGCCTATTACACACTGATGGTGGAGGAGATTCGTGCGGTGTTGAACAACCTCAAAACGCANTTTCCCGAGTACGATGGCAAGGGCTACGAGATCGCCGGTTTCGGCTGGCATCAGGGCTGGAACGACGGACTCAAAAAGGAATGGGTGGCCGAGTACGAAGANAATTTGGCCAACCTGATCCGNGATCTTCGNGACGAATTCAAAACCCCGAAGATGCCAGTGGTCATCGCTGTCAGTGGGTTTGGCGGGCGAAAACAAGAGATCGATCGCCGGCTGGGCATCATTTCTGCGCAACACAATGTGGCCAAGCTGCCGGAGTTTGTCGGCACGGTGGCCAGCGTGGAGACGCACGACTTTTTCCGGCCGCCGGAAATCTCCCCCTCCCGACAGGGCTACCACTGGAACAGCAACGCCGAGACGTATTTTCTCATCGGCGACGCCATGGCCAAAGCCATGTTGAAGTTGCTCCGGTAACACACATTTTTCGTTCAACCGGCATGGGCCTGTGGTAACAGTTGCCCCGCACTATGTCCGATCCGCGATACAAGAAACTAGCCGAAGTCCTCACCGGTTACTCCACTGAACTGAAAAAGGGAGACACCGTGCTGTTCGATGTCACCGACACGCCCGACGCATTCACTCTTGAGTTAGTGCGGGCCGCCCGAAAACGTGGTGCCACACCGCTAGTCGAAACCCGCAACAGCCGAATCGTCCGCGAGATGCTCATGGGCACGAACGAAACACACGCCAAGACCGTTCGCGACGTGGAGCTGAGCCGCATGAAAAAATGCGACGCCTACGTTGCTGTTCGCGGCGCGAAAAACTCAACCGAGAATTCCGATATCCCCCCAAACAAGCTGTCGATGTATTCCCGCACCCTGCGGCCGCTGCTCAATTATCGGGTCAACAAAACCCGCTGGGTGGTCATCCGATGGCCCAACGGCGCAATGGCGCAGAGTGCCGGCATGAGCACCGAGGCGTTCGAGGATTTCTTTTTCCGCGTCTGCACCATGGACTACGCCAAGATGGCCAAGGCACAAAAGCCACTCATCAAGCGCATGGCCAAGGCGGACAAAGTTCACCTCAAAGGCCCCGGCACCGATCTGACGTTCAGCATCAAGGGGCTCGATGCCGTTGGCTGTGCGGGTGATCGCAACATCCCCGACGGCGAGGTCTTTTCCTGCCCCGTGAAAAAGTCGGTCAACGGCGTGATTCAATACAACACACCCTCCATCTATGCCGGCACACGGTTCGAGAATATGCGGCTCGAATTCAAGAACGGCAAAATCGTCGACGCCATTGCTAGCGACACCAAGCGCATCAACGAGATTTTCGACACCGACCCCGGCGCACGCTACGTCGGCGAGTTCTCGCTTGGCTTCAACCCCCATATTAAAGAGCCGATGTGCGACATATTGTTCGATGAGAAAATCGCCGGTTCGTTGCACTTCACGCCCGGCCAAGCGTACGAAGAATGCGACAACGGCAATCGCTCCGCCGTCCATTGGGACATGGTCCTGATCCAGCGACCGGAATACGGCGGCGGCGAGGTTTGGTTCGACGACGAGTTGATCCGTAAGAACGGCATGTTCGTACCGAACGACCTCAAGCCACTCAACCCGAACAACTTAAAGTAGTGCGCTTGGTCAAGCGCTTGGGTTGTGAACAACTTTTTTTGTGAAAATGTCGATTTCCGACACAATTGGGTTGTGTATCGTCTGTTTTTTGGCATAAATCCCGTCCACTTTTCAGGAAGTGGCTCCTTTTTTCACGAAGGGAGCAAGCAGCCAATCCGTTATTTTTGGATGAATTTCCGCCGCTTTTTACTCGCCATAACATTGATCGTTGCCCTGCCGGTGCCGGCCCTTTTCGCCGCCGCAGAAGGAGCCGCTACGCCCTCAACTGAAACCGCTGCAAATACACATGGCGATGACCATGACCACGAAGGCGGGCATCACGGGCTGCCCCCAGATGCAGTAGTCTTGACGGAGATCGGCCCCTTCGCCATCACGAACTCGATGGTGGTCACTTGGATCGTGGCTCTTGGCTTAATACTCGTGGCGCAGATCGCCACCAAAAATTCGAAGTTGGTGCCATCCGGCCTTCAAAACTTTGTCGAATGGATCGTCGAAAGCTTGATCGGCTTTTTCGAAGGCATCCTCGGAGCCAAGCTGGCCCGCGAAACGTTTTGGTTTTTTGGAACCATCTTCATTTTCATCCTGTTCAGCAACTGGTTCGGCCTCATCCCTGGCGTGGGTACAGTAGGTTGGGCTCATGGTGATCCCGGCTTTTTTCACTCGGAACACTTGAGTGCTCCGCTGTTTCGCGGTGTGAACGCAGATTTAAATATGACCGCCGCGATGGCCCTGTTTTTCTTTGCGCTCTGGATTTTCTGGTCTCTCAAGGCGATCGGTCCGGGTGGGTTCTTCTTACACATTTTTAACGTCAANGGNCACGGCTTTACNNTNATGGGNANNTTCCTNTTGCTGATTTACATNTTTGTCGGCGTGGTGGAGGTGGTNTCCATCAGCGTTCGCCCAGTNGCNNTGATGTTCCGNCTCTACGGCAACGTATTTGCNGGNGANAANATNCTNGANACNGTNATGGCNCTNGGCGGNCCNTACTTTGGNTGGCTNGCNGTCCTGCCNTTTTACTTTTTGGAATTACTNGTCGGNTTNGTGCANGCACTTGTGTTTGCCCTGCTGACNGCGGTGTTNACCTCNCTGATGTGCAGTCATCACGANGANGANCACGCACACTGANANGACACTTTTGNNGGTCAGACCATGCTGGATCGTGGGGGCTGNCAAANAAACTNATAACAATAANNAGANATGTTAGCAGCACTNANTGGTAGTTTACATNTTGGNCTNGCNGCNCTNGGNTCCGCCATNGGCGTGGGNNTNGTGGGNGCNAAGGCNGCNGAAGCCACNGGNCGCAANCCGGGCGCTTCCGGCCCCATCCTCACNGCGGCGATNATTTTCGCNGCNNTGGCTGAGGGTGTTGTGTTCATTGCGATCTTCCTTGGCGGTGGCGGGAATTAATNGCAATTAATCCTTACTGGTGGCGGGGCAACCCGCCGCCATTTTTGAATTTAGTTAAACAGAACGAAAATGACTCAGTTTATTACCTTAGCAGCATCCGAAAGTGGAGGTCTTGTTAGCGGTATCGCCGATAACTTCGGCGTTACCTGGCAGCTGTTCATCTCCCAGTTAATTGCCTTCACCATCGTTGCNCTGCTCCTTAAGAAATTTGCCTACAAGCCGGTGCTCGACATGCTCGAACAGCGAAAGNCGCGCATTGCCGAGGCCGAGGCCAACGCCGAGAAAATNAAGTCCGAGTTGGCAGAAACCGAGTCAGCCCGCGACAAGATTCTCGAGGAGGCTCGATCCGAGGCCAACAGGTTGATCGAGGAAACCCGCTCTGCCGCTGCTGAGTTGAAGGAGGCCAAAACGCAGGAGGCCATCTCGTCCGCCGAGGCGATCATCGCCAAGGCACAGGAAGCCGCTACCGCCGAGCGCGACAAACTGATGGCTGAGTTGAAACAGGAAGTCGGCCGACTGGTGGTCGAGACGACCTGCAAGGTAACCGGCAAGGTGCTGACGGCGGAAGACCAGCAGCGCCTGATCGAGGACGCTAACAAGGAAATCGCCGCCTGATGAAGATCAGCCGCCAAGCCCAGCGCGAAGCCAAGCAGCTTTTCCAAGCCTGCCNCATAGAAGGCAACCTCAGTGATGAGAAGGTTCGCGAGACNGTGAAACTNCTGACAGAGAAAAAACCGCGCGACTACGTGGCGGTACTCTCCCACCTGCATCGCTTGGTCAAGCTAGATTTGCAGCGCCGCACGGCAGACGTGCAGAGCGCGGTGGCGTTAAATGACTCTCAACAAAACCAAGTGAAAGAAAACTTGGCCAAGCTNTATGGCAACAACCTGAGCTATTCNTTTACCGAAAACGCCGAACTGCTCGGTGGTATGCGGGTAAAGGTNGGTAGTGACGTATACGACGGCAGTGTCCGCACCCGCTTGGCCAAGCTGGAACAATCCTTTTAAANNTAATTTAACCGAACAAAAATGAGTAACCTACTTCAGGAAATCGAAGCGCAGATCTCAGGCGCGAAAACCGAGGTCGCCAAGGAGAACGTTGGCATCGTCCGGGAAGCCGGTGACGGTGTGGCCAAGATCGAAGGCCTAACCGGTGCGATGATGAACGAGATGCTTGACTTCGGCAACGGAGTCACCGGCTTGGCCTTGAACCTCGAGGAAACCGAGGTCGGTGCCATCGTGCTCGGCGACTTTACCGGCATCCGCGAGGGGCAGGAAGTCAAGGCCACCGGCAAGCTGCTGCAGGTACCAGTTGGCAAAAGCCTGCTTGGCCGTGTNACCAATGCGCTTGGTCAAGCGATCGATGGCAAGGGCGACATCCAGGGTGACGCGACCTATCCAGTGGAAAAAATTGCTCCCGGTATCGTGAAACGTAAGTCCGTGGATCAGCCGCTGCAGACCGGTATTTTGGCAATCGACGCNATGATCCCGATTGGTCGTGGCCAACGCGAGTTGATCATCGGCGACCGTTCGACCGGTAAGACCACCATCGGTATCGACGCGATCATCAACCAGTCGCGCATGAACAAGGCTGCCGAGGCCGCCGGTGACAAGGATTACCGACCGGTGTACAGCATTTACGTGGCCGTGGGCCAAAAGCGCTCGAACGTGGCGCAGGTGATCAGCGTGTTGGAAGAAGCCGGCGCGCTCGAGCACACCATAGTGGTTGCCGCAACGGCATCCGACAGTGCCACCAACCAGTATCTCGCGCCATTCGNCGGGGCTGCCATGGGCGAATGGTTCATGGACAACGGCATGGACGCACTTATTGTTTATGATGACCTTTCCAAGCACGCTGTCGCCTATCGTCAGGTGTCGCTCGTGTTGAAGCGCCCGTCCGGTCGTGAGGCTTATCCGGGTGACGTGTTCTACCTGCACAGCCGGTTGCTGGAACGTTCCGCCCGCGTGGGTGAAAACTACGGCAACGGATCGCTGACCGCCCTGCCGATCATTGAGACACAGGCCGGCGACGTTTCGGCNTACATTCCGACGAACGTGATCTCNATCACCGACGGACAGATCTTCCTCGAAGGCGATCTGTTTTATCAGGGCGTACGTCCTGCTGTGTCGGTGGGTCTCTCCGTTTCGCGTGTGGGTTCAGCCGCGCAGATCAAGGCCATGAAACAGGTGGCCGGCACGGTGAAACTTGATCTCGCCCAGTTCCGCGAGTTGGCTGCGTTCGCGCAGTTCGGCTCGGACTTGGATGAAAAAACCCAGCAACAACTCGACCGAGGCAAGCGCATCGTCGAGGTGTTCAAGCAGAACCAATACAACCCGCTTTCAGTTCCCACTCAGGTCGTCACCCTCTGGGCTGTGCAAAACGGCAAGTTTGACGATGTGGAAGTGGAACAGGTCGGTGACTTTAAAAACCAACTCCGCGAGTACCTCGAGACCCGCAAAAAGGATCTGCTTCGCAAGATAGAAACCGAGGGTAAGCTGGGAGACGAACTCGAAGCCGAGGTCTCCGACACCATCGACGAATTCAAGAAAACCTTTTAATCGGAACTGACGCATGCCCAGCCCGCGCGACATTCGCCGACGCATCAAGTCGGTCAAGAACACGGCCCAGATCACCAAGGCCATGCAGATGGTGGCGGCATCCAAAATGCGCCGTGCACAGGATGCAGCAATGGCCGGCCGACCCTATGCGGACTTGATGAACCGTGTACTGTCTGAAGTCACTGCGACGGTTTCCGACTTCCAGCATCCGCTTACCGAAAAACGCAGCGACACCGGCAAGCGTGCCGTCGTGCTCGTCAGTACAGACAAGGGTCTTTGCGGTGCGCTCAACACCAACCTGCTCCGTGACGCCTCCCAAGTGGACAAGGAAAACTCGATCTTCATCTGCGCCGGCCGAAAGGGTGCGCAGTTCGTCGGCCGCACCGGCCGAGGGTTGGCCGCCGAATTAAGCTATGCGGATGTGCCGGAATTTTCCGACGCTCGCACCATCGCCAAGTTTGCAGTGGAACTCTTCACCGAGGGAAAGGTGGACGCCGTGGACGTGCTTTTCACGAATTTCATCTCCACCATCAACCAGAAACCGGATTTGCGCCAGTTACTGCCGATAGGCGAAATCAATGGAGTGGAAGCCTCTGTGAACGGCGATAATGAAGGGCAGGAACTTGAGGCCAGCGGACTTGAATTTCTTTTCGAGCCAGACGCCGGCGAGGTGCTCAGCAGCCTCCTCCCCCACTACCTGAATTATCAGGTGTTTCAGATTTTACTCGATTCCAAGGCCAGCGAGCACAGCTCTCGAATGGTTGCCATGAAAAACGCAACCGATAACGCCAACCAACTCATCAAGGATCTCACGTTGGAGTACAACAAGATCCGTCAGGCTTCCATTACCTCGGAGCTGCTTGAAATCACCACGGCACAAATGGCCCTTGGTTAACCCAAAGACTTTAACTAAAACAAACATAATCAAGAATGAACAAAGGTAAGATTGTACAGATCATTGGCCCGGTTGTTGACGCAGAGTTCACCGAGGCCCTGCCTCCCATCTATAACGCACTCACGGTTGACTTCGAGGTCAACGGGGAAAAGGTCAAACTCACCCTCGAGGTACAGCTGCACCTAGGCGACAACTGGGTTCGCGCCGTGGCAATGTCCACCACCGAAGGACTCAAGCGCGGCATGGATATCATCGACACCGGTGCAGCCATCTCCGTGCCGGTGGGAGCCGGCGTGATGGGCCGCGTGCTCGACGTGACCGGTTCCCCAGTGGACGAGCGTGGCCCGGTGGATGCCGACAAGCACTATCCGATTCACCGTCAGGCTCCGCCATTGACCGAGCAAGCCACCTCCGCCGAATTGCTGACCACTGGTATCAAGGTCATCGACCTTATCTGCCCGTTCCTTAAGGGTGGCAAGGTCGGCGCATTTGGAGGTGCCGGCGTGGGCAAGACCGTGGTCATCATGGANCTCATCAACAACATCGCCAAGCTGCACTCCGGTTACTCCGTGTTTGCCGGCGTGGGTGAGCGTACCCGTGAAGGTAACGATCTTTACCACGAAATGTCTGAAGCGGGCGTGATCAAGCAGGACAACCTCAGCGAATCCAAAGTGGCCCTGATCTACGGCCAGATGAACGAGCCACCGGGTGCCCGTCTCCGCGTTGCGCTGACCGGTCTTGCCATCACAGAGTATTTCCGCGACGAAAAAAATCAGGACGTGCTGTTGTTCGTCGACAACGTCTTCCGTTTTTCCCAAGCCGGCTCCGAGGTATCCGCGCTGCTGGGCCGCACGCCAAGTGCGGTGGGTTACCAGCCTACACTTGCCGCTGAGATGGGTGACCTACAGGAGCGAATCACCTCCACCAAGAAAGGTTCGATCACATCGTTCCAGGCCGTTTACGTGCCGGCGGATGACTTGACCGACCCCGCCCCGGCCGCGACCTTCGCTCACTTGGACGCCACCATCGTGCTTGAGCGCTCCATCGCCGAGCTCGGCATCTACCCTGCTGTGGATCCGTTGGCCTCCACCTCCCGCGCCCTCACCCCGGAGATCGTCGGCGAGGAACACTACAAAGTCGCCCGTGGTGTGCAGCTCGTGCTCCAACGCTACAAGGATCTGCAGGACATCATCGCGATTCTCGGTATGGACGAACTTTCACCGGAAGACAAACTCACCGTGTTCCGTGCTCGTAAGATTCAAAAATTCCTCAGCCAGCCGTTCACCGTGGCCGAAGTGTTTACCAATGTGCCTGGCAAACAGGTGCCGGTTGAGGAAACTGTCCGCGGCTTCGGCGAAATCCTCGAAGGCAAGCACGACGACGTGCCGGAAAACGACTTCCTTTACAAGGGCTCCATCGACGAAGTCGTCGCCAAGAGCAAGGGCGAATAACAACCCTAATTCCTATCGAACGATATGGCCGACACCCTTAAACTCGAAATCGTCACCCCCAGTGCCATTGTTTACTCGGAGGATGTATCCATGGTGGCGCTGCCGGGACGTCAGGGTGACATGGGCATTTATCCCAACCACGTTCCGTTGATGACCAAGGTCGCCGCCGGCGAAGTGGAAGTCACCCGGGGAGGGCAAAAGGAACTACTTGCTGTAGGCGAAGGCTTCGCCGAAGTCACCGCCGACCGCGTCTCCATCCTCACCGACATGGCCGCACAAGAGGCCGAAATCGACGAGGCCAAGGCCGAGGAAGCACTCAAAGCAGCGGAAGACCGATTGAAAGGCGAGAACCTCAGCGACGAGCAAGTCCTCGCCGCAGAAGCCGCAGCCGCAGCCGCCTTGGCCCAGCTCAAGGTCAAACGCCGCAGCCGCTGACCCTGCTTGGCTAAGCGCTTGGCCAAACCGAAAAACTTTCAAAGGCGAACGAACCCCGTTCGCCTTTTTTCATGCCCACTTGGCCAAGCGCAACTTGGGATACTCTGGCAGGATGAAAAAAGAATCGCCTCTTAGGACGGAAGTCCCTCAGCCGCCTCCGGCTTGGCTTGAGCGGGAACCCCTTCCTCCCTTGACGGTTCGTGATAAATCCTCGGGAGCCGACTGCGCCAACCTGTGAGGACTTCGTAGGAGACCGTTCCCTTCCAAGCCGCCAGATCGTGCGGCGAAATTTCGCTCTCGCCCTGCCGGCCCATCAAAACGACCTCGTCCCAGGCGATCGCCTCGGGAATGGCAGTGAGATCCACCATCGTCGAGTCCATCGAGTTGGCTCCGATCACCGGCGCCCGCTTGCCGTGCACCAGAACATGACCCTGATTTCGCACTCGAGGATAACCATCCCCGTAGCCGATCGGCAGCACGCCAACCCGGCGTTCCCCCGGGGCCTGATACCGCAGCCCGTAGCCGACGTTGTCCCCCTTATGAATCGTCTTCACCACGGCCAAGCGCGTTTTGACCGNACNAACCGGCTCGATGCCCGGGATGCGTCGGCAGACCTTGGATGGATAAACGCCAAGCGGTAACAAACCGATCCGCACCATGTCGAAATGCGCGTCCGGCAAATCGAGAAAACCGCCGGAGTTGCAGAGGTGCCGGCAAGGTACACTCACCCCNACACGNTCCAACTCGCCGAGCAGACCGCGAAAGCGTCCGACCTGCTCCAGCGCGAACGATTTGTCCAACTCATCTGACATTGGGAAATGGCTAAACAAGCCTTCAAGCCGCAAGCCAGGCATCGTGCTGACCGCTTCCACCAAGCCAAGCGCTTCACTCCAGCGCACCCCGTACCGGCCCATGCCGGTGTCGATCTTCACATGCACNGGCAGCGCTNGGCCAAGTGACACCGCCAAGCGGTTCGCCGCCTCAGCTACGCTTGGNTCACCGATAGCCAGCGTAAGTTTGAGCNCCAGACAGGCCGGCAGCTCAGATTCCATTCGCTCGCCCATCAGCAAAATNGGCGCGTCAATTCCGGCGTCTCGCAGCTCAGCCGCCTCGTCAAGATTGCTGACCAGCAGCCGCCCTGCCCCTTGGCCAAGCGCAATATTGGCCACGGCTAAAGCACCGTGTCCGTAACCGTTGTCTTTCACCACCGAGCCCAACTCCAACCCGACGGGGGCATCCTCCCGTATCAACCGAAAATTCGACACCAACCGGCCAAGGTCAACCTCCATCCACGCCGGACGCTTGGGGCGGTTACAGGATTGATTGGTCATGTTACTCATTACCGGGAGGCCACAGACTGTCACCGATGTCCGGACGGAAGTAACTGCCCAGACATTGAATTTTCCGAATATTTTCGTAAGCCACCTCCAACGCCGAAGGCAGCTCCGCACCAAACGCCACCACATCGGCAACGCGATGGCCCGTGGCCAGGAGCCCGTCCTCCCCGTCGCTGGCGACCTCGTTCCACCAAACGTCGCAGGCAAACTCGCCATCGACTTGAATCGGTACCGGCGGCCCCTCAAGTTGAACGAACGGATAACCGTAACCAGCCAACGTAAGCGATGCGCCGAACGCGCGATTACCCCGAAATCGAACCTCCGGCGTTACACCGNTCGCCACACGCGTCAGCGTCTCNNCCGGATTTTCGAGCATACGCAGTATCATCGGCGTCGCGGTGATGCCCAGCCGGATGTTGTACTCNATCGCATGCCAGCGGCCTTCATGAAAAATACCGGTCGCTTGAATCGGCCCGCAATAGCCGGTCTCGACAAACCACGGCCTGAGCGGATGCAGCAGTGCAGCCGCCAAACCGTATCGGTCATCCGGATCCGCCTCAGCCAGACCGCCCATCGGNGCACCNGCCACGATTCCCATGTTNCCGGCATGCGCGCGTTTGTACTCTTGATTCGTCACCAAAGAGTGCACTTCACCATCCACCACCAGCGCGATGTGCCCAGCCTCACGCCGCCCCAGGTACTCTTGCAAAAAAACGCCTTCGGCGTAGTTCACCCGCTCAAGCCAGGCTCGCGTGTCACCGGGAGTTTCGCAAATGATCGTGTGTACCGGGCTGTTCGGTGAGCAAAGCGGGTTCTTAATGACGAACGCTTTTGGCTCGCGTTCAATAACCTCCAACGCATCGATACGGTTGTGCGCCACTTGTGCAGCGGGGAACGGCACGCCGTAGCAACCGCAGAGTGCACGGGCAAAATCCCGGTCACGCTCGATCAACATTGCTTCGCCGGTCGGCGAAAATAAATCGGCCGGCCCATTGAGCAACGCTTCCGTCCAGTCGGACTTGGCCCAGTCGATCGACATCGGCACCACGAGATCCACCCCCCNCCTCTCGATCAAAGCCGGTAGCGAGCCAGGCGGCGAAACGTCGAACGTCGCCCCAGCCAGCGACGGGGAAAAGTGACCGTAACTTCGAGTCAGCCCGCACGACACAACGGCTCCGGCGTCGCTGAGGATTTGCATCACCGATTGGGCAAATCCCCCTACACCAAGCACCATGATGTTCGGCTGGGCTTCCACTCCGTTCGGTTAATTTAGCAGAAACNNGGCAACGCTCCAAAACGAATGCGCCACCGCACCAACAAACNATCAGTCCTCTCCCCTTTTTCAACAAAATAGAGAGCCAAAATAAAGGAGCGGGGACAATAATGTCCCNTCCCCTTTTTTCTATCGCTTAGCCAAGGGGGCGGATACGGTCGGCCGCCACATGTTTTCTCTNAACAAACGGTTGACGGCAGTCTTGTTTTTCGCGGGGCTGATCTCGCTTGGCCAAGCGGCGGCTGCAGAACTTAGTCGAAACGTCCACTACCGTGGCGGACTGCAAAATGCCCGCATCCAATTTGAGCAGAAGAAAACCGGCCGANTCGCGTTTATCGGAGGCTCAATCACTCAGATGAACGGCTATCGCCCGATGGTTAGCGACTGGTTGAAACAACGGTTCCCCGAAACCAAGTTTGAATTCATCAACGCCGGCATCTCCTCGACCTGCTCGCATACCGGGGCGTTCCGGTTGGATGAGCACATCCTGAGTAAAGGCCGGATCGACCTGCTATTCGCGGAGTTCGCGGTAAACGATGATCAGGACGCCCAACATTCGAGGCGCGGCTGTATCCTNGGCATGGAAGGCATCGTCCGACAGNTNAAAACCAAGCAACCGCTGTGCGACGTCGTAGTCACGCATTTCGTGAATCCGAACATGCTGGAGCAGATTCAAGCCAGCAAAACACCGATGCCGATCGAGGCTCACGAGGATGTACTCAAGCACTACGGGGTGTCCTCACTTTATCTCGCGCGCGAGGTGGCCGACCGCATCAAAGCCGGGACTCTGACGTGGGCCAAGTTTGGTGGTACTCACCCCAAGCCAGCCGGCAATACCATTGCGAAACAGTTGGTCGAGGCGGTACTCAACCACGCTTGGGCCAAGCCTCTACCAAAGAACGTCGGCAAGGGGGCGCGGTTGATCCCGGGTAAACCGATCGATCCCGCAAGTTTTTTCAAGGGCCGCTTCGTCTCCCCCGGCTTGGCCAAGCGCGGCGAGGACTGGATTTGGCACGTACCGGATTGGGAAAAAATCCCCGGCAGCTTTCGCAGCANGTTCGCGGGGATGAAACTCCTNTGCATNGAGCAATCGGGNAGTGAGATGACGCTGGAATTNGAAGGTCGCGCGATCGGCGCCTACGTGCTCGCTGGGCCAGATGCCGGGGTGTTGGAAGTGAGCATCGATGGCGNTGGATTTCGNCCCACNAACCTGTACCACCGNCACAGCCGCGGCCTGCATTACCCGCGCACNGTGATGTTCGCCACGGATCTCNANCCGGGAAACCACACCCTCCGCATCCGNTTGGCNCNNNTNNCNCAAACAAAACCNAAANNCCAAGCCGCAAGGATNCTNCAGTTTACNGTGAATTAAACCGTATTTCACTTGCCGGAAATTCCAGAGAATGCCAGCNTCTGGTGCNAAAGCGAAAGGCCCGATGAAAACTCTTGCCTCGNATCCAAANCAAANGCGGTTTCACCTTGATAGAACTGCTTGTGGTGATCGCNATTATCGCAATACTCGCCGGCCTGCTTCTTCCAGNACTGGCCAAGGCCAAGGCGACTGCCACCGGTGCTGCCTGCTTAAACAACAACAAGCAACTGATGCTTGCGTGGAATATGTTCGCCACCGATCACGACGACAGAATCTGCTACGCCAGCGCCTATTACAACGAGCCCACCGTGGACTTTTCATGGGCAGTCGGCACGGTGAACGCGCCNATCCTCAACTCCAAGGAAGATTACATCACCAAAGGCGTGATCTTTAAATATGCCGGTAAGTCGGAGGACGTTTTTATCTGCCCGTCGGATAAATCGATGACCAAGGATTCCAAAGGATCACAAGTGCGGCGCAAACGCAGTTACAGCATGAACATCTTTGCGGGTGGTTGGTCTGGTTGGGCTTTTTGGGGCGACCAGAAGTGGAAGGTNTACCGCAAACTCAGCGAGTTCGAAGNTCCCTCTGAGCGGTTCGTTTTGCTCGATATGCGNGGTAANAGCATCAACGCCGGAAACTATCGAGTNGATATGGCCGGCTGGCCCGATCGGCCGCAGCTACANCGGTTTTGGCAGGATTACCCCGGCGTGTATCATAACGATGCCACNATGTTTTCGTTCGCTGACGGGCATTGCGAAAAGAANCGCTGGCTCGATNATCGCACGAAAAACCCGCCCGAAGACGCCAACGGCAACATCCCCAACCGGGAGATNAAAACCCCGAANAACCNCGATATTCAGTGGATGCAGCAACGCACCACTCGACTGGAAAACCCGCNGCANCGCTACGTNGGACCGAGATTTGCCTACACGGCCAAACTAGCCGNNCATCCATACTGGGGCTTTTGGAAATCCNAGAGCGAATAACCANCACCCACTCGGCTAAGCTCAGTATTTGACCATTNNTGAACTTGACGCTAAATT
>NZFR01000077.1:0-8394 GCA_002689335.1 Verrucomicrobiales bacterium | reverse complement strand
GTATTTGAAAAGAGCATTTACGCTAATCGANTTGCTGGTGGTTATAGCCATCATTGCAATNTTGGCGGCTCTNCTTCTTCCAGCACTGGCTAGAGCCAAAGCTTCTGGCACCNCTGCAGCCTGTCTCAATAACAATCGCCAACTACTNATAGCNTGGAATAATTTCTCCAGCGACGCAGATGATCANATNGTNTATGCNAGCTCTTGGTACCACCCGGGATATCTCTACGGTGGGGGAGAAAATTTGAAATATGAGCCCACGGTAGATGCCTCTTGGTGTGCATCTCAATANGTTGGCCCGAACAAACCTCCTAAGGACTGGGTAGAGGTTTCGGCCCTTTACCCCTTCGTAAGCAAAAACATGGACGTTTTCCGCTGCCCTGAGGACAAGCATTTCGGTGAAGCCAAGGAGAAGGGTTGGCCGGAACGNGTCCGNTCNTACAGTATCAANATTTACGCTGGAGGTTGGTCCGGTTGGCCTCTTCGTGGAGACCAAATGTGGAAGATCTACCGACAGCAATCCGATTTTCGAGATCCAGCCAACCGGTTTGTTCTAATGGATATGGACGACGAAAGCATCAACGCCGGCAACTACCGAGTAGACATGGCCGGCTGGCCAAATAATGCTAAAGCCTATCAATTTCGGCAGGATTGGCCAGCCTCCTGGCACAACAATGGTTCTACCATCTCCTTCGCCGACGGCCACGCTGAGCGCAAACGTTGGCGGCACGATGACACGCTGCGCGTAGGCTTCAATCCGCACGAGGGCGAAGGCATCAAACTCAGTCCTGGCAACCCGGACATCGCTTGGATGCAGGAGCGCGCCACCCGCCCCTACGAAGGTTGGGACTCCATGAAATGGACTCTCAACCCCTACACCGGTGCCATCATTCAAACACCGTGGCCTTGGTGGGGCTACTGGCGAATGCCCGGGGAACAAACCATCCCCAGTCTCCCNTGGTCTCCCAAAAATTAACCGCTCGCGAAACCGGGTAACCTTTAGCATGAACGCCCTTTTTGTGATCGACGGTTGCCCGGCGGAGGATCCACGAGCCAAGGAGGCGTTGCGNATNGCAGCGGGGATCAGCCCTTGGGGCAAAGTTCGCCCGACAATCTGTTTCACTCACAGCCTTGACCAAGCGGATGATCCCGAGATCGGCCTTTACCTNAATTTGTTGCGCGAGACCTCCGGCGGCATGTTCACANTGGCCAGGAGCGAGTTGGACTGGCTGAGGCAGATCGAAGAAGCCAGCTTGGCCAAGCTTGAAGCTGACACCGATACGGTATTGCGCTTTTGACTTATCCGCGCAACGCCTGTCCGGTCTTGGACTGTTCGTTTTTTTCGATCTCCTCCGGAGGGCCTTCAGCCACAAGCTGGCCACCCTCGTCGCCCGCATCCGGCCCAAGGTCAACGACCCAATCAGCCTGTCGAATCAAGTCGAGGTTATGCTCAACAACAATCACGCTGTGTCCGTCCTCCACCAATCGGTGCAGCACCTTGGCAAACAGCCGCACGTCGTCGAAGTGCAACCCGGTCGTGGGTTCGTCGAACAAAAAAAGGGTTGGTCCGGTCACCGCTCGCTTGCCCTGAGCCTCTGCAAGACTGCGAATCAGCTTAAGCCGCTGGCTCTCGCCGCCGGAAAGCGTATTTACCGGTTGCCCCAGCCTTAGATAGCCCAACCCAACATCGCTGAGTAACTGCAGCTTGGTAAGCGCCTTGGACGCCGAACTGGACTCCGGGAAGCCATCGAGAAACGCGATTACGTCATCGGCCGTGGCCTCCAGTAAATCCGCGATACTCCAAGAATCAGCACCGTCAGGCCCGCCCGCGAGTTTGACCTTGAGCACATGCTCGCGGTAGCGNCGGCCATTGCACTCCGGGCATTTGATGAACACATCGCTCAGGAACTGCATTTCGATTTTCTCGAATCCGGTGCCTCGGCAATACCCGCATTGGCCCTGAGCGGAGTTGAAGCTGAACGCTCCGGCCGGCAACTCACGCGCCTTGGCCTCCGAGCTGTCGGAAAACAGTTTGCGGATGTCGTCAAAAGCACCGATGTACACTGCGGGATTTGATCTTGGCGTCCGACCAAGCGACGACTGGTCAACCATCATGGCGGACTTGAGTGCGCGCCAACCGGTGAGCTTGGCCAAGCGCGATTCATCGTCGACCTCCCCGACTTCATTGGTCGAATCGATTCCAGCCTCTTCGGCACCCAGTTTGTCCTTCAACGCCGGCAGGAGACCGTCCCGGATCAGCGTCGTTTTTCCGGAACCGCTGACGCCAGTGACGCACACAAGCCTGCCAAGCGGAATGGCTACCTCAAAGTCACTTAGGTTATTTCGCGTGAACTTGGCCAAGCTCAATCGCTTCGTTTTTTCAGTCACCTTGCGCCTGGGCGGCGGTTCAAGCGTTTTTCGGCCCGATAGATAGTCAGCCGTCAGCGAACCCTTCGCCTTGGCCAAGGACTTGCCGGAATCATCAAACACGATCCTCCCTCCGCTCTCGCCCCGACCGGGGCCAAGGTCGACGACATGATCCGCACGCCGAATCACCCCGGTTTCGTGCTCAACCACCACAAGTGTGTTGCCTAGGTCACGCAGTTTTTCGAGCAACACCACGAGACGCTCGGTATCCCGGGGGTGCAGCCCCACGCTCGGCTCATCAAGCACGTACAGCATGTTAACCAGTTTCGAACCGAGGCAGGAAGTGAGATTGACCCGCTGCGTCTCGCCGCCGGAAAGCGTGCGCGTTGGTCGGTCGAGAGTGAGATAGCCGAGACCGATTTCCACCATCGTGGTGAGACGGTTTTGCACCTCATCAAGTACCGGCTGGAGCGCGTCGTTTTGATTCAGGTTCAAGCGCTCGGCCAATTCGTCGATAACGCCAGCGGCGTCCCGGATGGGTAATCGATAAAAATCTGAAAGCGTCAGCCAATCTTCAGCCCCGGTGTAATCGAGGCGAAAACGCAGAGACTCCGACTTGAACCGGTGTCCCTGACAAGCCGGACACTCCGTGTAGGCCCGATATCGTGAAAGCAGCACGCGCACATGCATTTTATAAGCCTTGCTTTCGAGCCAGCGAAAATACCCGGCAACGCCGTACCACGCGCTGGGCCAGGATCGGCCCGGTTTTCCATAATCCGGTTCGCCGTGTATCACCCAGTTTTGAATTTTCTTCGGCAGTTCTCGGAATGGCACATCAGTCGGAATACCTTCCCGCCTTGCCGCACGCATCATGTCGCGCTGGCACTCGGCACCGGTCTTCGTTTGCCAAGGTTTGACCACACCGTCCGCGATGGAAAGTGATAAATCCGGCAGCGCCAACCGGTAGTCGATCGAGATAATCCGGCCGAATCCCCTGCATTCCGGACAGGCCCCTATCGGGTTGTTGAAACTGAAAAGGGACGGAGACGGATCGCNATACTCNACATCGCACTTGGCACAGTGAAAGTGCCGACTGAACCGCTGCGAACCCANCNGGCAANAATGAATCGCGAGGTGGCCCTTGCCAAATTGGTACGCCTGCTCGACCGCTTCCAAAAAACGAGCACGGTTCCCCTTGGCCAAGCGCACCCGATCCTGAACAACCGACAGGNTAACAAGCTTGCGCTTGGCCAAGCGCTTGGCCGCATCCTCGACTCGCAGCACCTCGGGAAGACCNTCCGGCTTGGCCTTGGCCTTGGCCTTGGGATCAATGATCCGCCGGTAACCCTGTTTACCGATGAACTGCAACGATTCCTCGAGGGAAATTTTCTCNGAGAGCGGGACGTCGAACGTCACGAGCACCTCCTCCNCTTGGCNCTCCTTGGCTGTCTCCCAAATGTTGAGCGGTTCNTCGCGAGTCACTCGTTCGCCGCAACNATCGCAATGGCACTGNGCGAGGTGCGTCCANAGATNTTTCATGTGGTCGCAAATCTCGGTCATCGTNCCGATGGTNGAACGGGTAGTCCGAACAGTGTTGCGTTGGCCAAGCGCAACCGCAGGTGGAATACCGTCGATGCGATCNACCTGCGGCTTGTCCATNCGGTCAAAAAACTGCCGGACATANGGCGAGAATGTCTCAACGTATCTGCGCTGTCCCTCCGCAAAAAGTGTGTCGAACGCGAGCGAACTTTTGCCGGAACCACTNAGGCCGGTAAAAACNATCAACNTACCTTTGGGCAGGTCGAGGTCTAGATTCTTGAGGTTGTTGTGGCGTACGCCACGAATCCGAATCACNTCNCTGNTTGCCTTNCGNGGCATGCGCNTCNNCNTCGGCGCTCAGCCCNTGGCCATGCAGTCCTTGANGTANNCGATGATNGCCCGGTCGTCGTCNCCCGCCTCNAGTGTGACCNNCAAAAAGTCGACGAGGTTGGAATTGCGTTTGCGCAAAAACGGACGATCTCCGCCNCATCCATACATCAAATCGGGGTGAAGTGCACCAGCAAGCTTGGCTCGTGCCTTGACGATCAAACGCGGTAACCAGGCAATGCCGTCGACTTCGTCATTTTTGGCCGGGATGGTGGCTGGATCGATCACAGACGAAGCCGGTTGGCTATCGAGNGTATTGATAAAATAATCCCGTCGCAAAGCTGTCACGCCCACGACCTGATCATACTCCACGTCGCCCCAGTTGATACTGTCTTCAACAAAGTCGAACAACTCCTGAGCATTGCAGCCTAGCGAGGCGAGAAAGTCGATCTCGTCTGATTCAAAAATGGCGCTGGGAGTCATTCTTCCGTCGCGATACCGCTGCTGAGCGGCAAGGTAGAGTTCGTGAAATTTTTGTTTCCAGTCTTCAGACATATTGTGATTAATTTCGCAAATCAATTGCAGACATCAAGCGGTCTGTTGCCGAGTAAGCCTCGGTCACCCACTCAACAATCTTTGAAGGGTCCGGCGCGTACTCCAGTTCCAGACTAATCGCTCCGTCAAACTCCAAATCCTTAATCGCCTGCATGTAGCCCTCGAACGGCACCACGCCNCGCCCCGGCGGCAGGTCTCCGTGTACNTTGCCGTCGCAGTCAGAAATATGCACGTGACCGGCCCGGCCCCGCAGCGANTTAAGGCTCTCTGGCGGGCTATCGCTCAACACCATGTGGCTGATGTCGATGTTNGCCTTGACCGCTGGATTGTCCACGTCGGTCAAAAAACGATCCATCTCGCCGATGGTGTTGACGAGCGACATGTGGAATGGCTCCAACTCGATCACAATATCGAGGCCGCGCTCGCCAGCGTAGTCACCGAGAATTTTGCAGTTNTCCAAAGCAAACTTCCACTGTTCCTCCGGTGGAATCACTTCCTTCTGCCAAATATATTCGCCGATCACGAGGAGATAGTTTTTCGCGCCGAACGTCGCAGCCATGTCGAGGTAGCGTTTGCAGCGCTCCACGTGAAACCGTTGCACGGTTGGGTTGAAATCCACCAANCCAACACTCACACCGACCACGCTGATGATCGGTAGTTCGAGTTCATCGCAAGTTTGCTTGATGGCCGCCACACGCTCATCAGCGTTTGGCTCCATCGGATCCTCGAAAATATCAACGCAATCGAAGCCCAACTCCTTGGTTTTCTTGAGCCCATCCACGAGACCAACCCCGTGTTGTTCCCAAGCCGAATTAATCATTCCCAGTTTCATTTTGCTAAAGTGGTTGCCAAACGGTACGNAGCCGGTCNCTCCGGTGAAAGGCGAAAGTTTTCAGGCACCGAACAACTCCTCCAGNCGGGCCCGCATCACGACACCGTCGACCGTCACCCCAGNCCAATATTCGATGCCGGTGATCCCCTGATTCACGAGCATGCCCAGCCCGTCGAGCACCTTGCAGCCGCGTGACTCGGCGTCCTTGATCAGNTTGGTTCNGGGCGGATTCGGGATCACATCNGCCACCACCATCCNAGATGTCAACGAATCCAGATCGAGCGCCAACCGCCCCTCCACGTCCGGGAAAAGACCGATCGACGTCGCGTTGATCACCACGTCCACACCNACCGCCACCGAGTANTCGCCCTCCCAGTTTTCAAAAATTGCNTCAGCCGGCGTTTTGTCATTCAGNAAAGNAGTCAACTCNTGCCCGCGGTTCTCCGAGCGATTCACAATCGTAATGTGTTTCGCGCCGGCCAGCGCCACCTCGACCCCGATAGCCCGGGCTGCACCCCCGGCCCCGAACATCACAATACGCTTTCCTGTTGGATNAACGATTTCCCCAAGCGATTTCAGGAAGCCTTTNCCGTCGGTATTTTCACCGATAAGTTGATCACCTCGGCGCACGACACAATTCACCGCCCCGATCACCTTGGCAGATTCGCCCAAGCCATCGATGTACTGGATCACCTCCACCTTGTTCGGCAACGAACAGTTAAAGCCTGACCAGTTCATCGCCCGAGCGCCGNCTACCGCCGCACCCAANTCCTCCGGCCCCACCTCGGTGTTGATGTAGCGCCAGTGCAGGCCGTGGTGCCGGTAAGCGGCCTCGACCATTTCCACAGTGGGGTTCTCTGCAGCCGGCTTGGCGAAGGAGCCGGTCAAACTCGGTAAAAAATTCAGTTCTTCTGACATGGTAAAAAATCGGCGNCGATGGTTATGGGCGCTTGGNCAAGCGTCAAGCNCGCTTGGCCAAGCGCATACATTATTCGCTCGTCCCGTAGAATTGGCCGGGAAAATCGGCTGCCTCCGACCGCTGCGGATGCCGCTTGGGAACCGTCGGGCCACGATCCGGAGTCAATCGTAAACTCGTGCCCCCTCTCTCGGCAAGCAACTCAAACAGTCGCTTGTTCAGCTTGGCCACCGTCTCCTTGTGCCCGGTCTCGAAAATCAGGTTTGTCGTCTCATGCGGGTCGTTTTGCAGGTCGTACAACTCATCCGTGTCCCAAAGGCCATGGTAGCGAATGTATTTATAACGCTCCCCTCGAACCGCATGGGTCGTCGGCGTGTGTGGATAGTTGCGCTCCCAAAAATACTCGTACAACACAAAGTCCCGCCACGGGATGTCCCGCCCCTTGGCCAACTGCCAAAAACTGCGTCCGTCCATCTGCTTCGGCGTGGACAGCCCAGCCGACTCGAGCAACGTCGGTCCGACGTCAATGTTCGCCACAACTTTTTTGATCACGGAACCACCCTTGATCACCTCCGGGCAATGCATCAAAAACGGCACGCGCATCGACGCCTCATAAGCCGTCCGCTTGTCGATCAGCCCCTGCTCGCCGAATTGAAACCCGTTGTCGCCCATGTACATCACCAGAGTCGAGTCCAGCAGGTCACGCTCCCGGAGCAGATCAAAAACGCGGCCGAGATTTTCGTCCACCGCAAGTAACGCTTCGCAGTAACGGATGTAATAAGCGTTCAGATCGAAGTCCGGCAGGTTATAGGCAAAATCCACGCCGTGACGACTGTTGCGCTGATCCCGCAGCCAGCGGGGTTTATTACGAAAATTTTTTTCGGACTTCGCAAAAGTATTCGGCAGTGGCAGCTTTTTATTTTTATAGCGCCCTTTGTGTCGGTCAGCCGGGACAAAATCCGCATGCACCGCCTTGTGCGACAAGGTCAAAAAAAACGGCTGATCCCCCTCACGAGTCCGCAACCAATCCAGTGCATAATCCGTCAACTCATCCGTGATGTAACCCTTCTGCGGGACGCGTTTCCCGTTGACGTTAAACCCATCATAACTGTTTTGCGGTACCTTGCGGCTTGTGCCTCGGCCATCCGGCCAATAAGTTCCCTGCCCCTTAAAACTCACCCAATGCTCGTAACCCGGCTGAGCGTGGTCGATGTTTCCCCCCATGTGCCATTTGCCAACAAACGCCGTGTCGTAGCCGGCTTCTTGCATATATTCTGGGAAGAAAATCAGGCCTTTCGGTAGCGGGTTGTAGTTATCGACGACATTATGATTGTGTGCGTATTGACCGGTAACGATGCTCGCGCGGCTCGGCGAACAGAGCGACGTCGTCACGAACGCATTCGGAAACCAAGCGCCGTCCTTGGCCATGCGGTCCAAGTTGGGTGTTTCCAAAAAAGGGTGACCAACAAACCCCATCGCGTCGTAGCGATGGTCATCCGCTAAAATGAAAATAATGTTTCGAGGCGTTTCACCAGCCACCTTTGGCACCGAGCGATTAGCCGCAACCCCTCCCTCCCCAACCAAATCAAGCGCCGCACACGCCACCCAAAAAACGGCCAAGCGCTTGGCCAAGTGCATCTCTGAAACCATGCCCGAACCTTGCCAAGCAGCCGATCGGTTTTGAAGTTATTTAAGGAATCAAGCCAACGCCAGCGATTTGGCTCCGCTTGATCGAACCGTCTCACCACACAAATCCTGCACCTTGGTTTCCACAGCATCGATAAGTCGGTCGGGGGTAGACGTACCGGCGGTAAGGCCAAGCGTGCCAGTTTCAGGCAGCCAATCCGCGCACACGTCA
>NZFR01000076.1 GCA_002689335.1 Verrucomicrobiales bacterium | reverse complement strand
AACAAACGTCCGATTGGAAATGTCTATGACCGGCTCGGGTAAGTCGGTGGATATCAAGTCCAGAATTTTTTATCTGGACGATGACCTAGCGATTTTGTGTGAAAAAACTGTTACGGACACACCCGAGGAGGATGACCTCAGTATCGGCAAGGACAAACCATCTACCAGTTTCATCGACCGTGCAGTCAAGTTTGTGTAGTTGCTTGATCACAACGAAGCGAACGGTTCTCTGTTGAACTGCAGGTTAGCGACTCAGAGCAGGGGCCGTATGAGACGGATTCCGGGGCCAAGGTTGATGAGGTTGCCAAGACGATCACGCTTAGCCAAGCGGGTACGACGCAGTTCTATCTATTACGTGGAGTAACGGCGAGGATCACCGATATTCGCTTGGTCGGCGGCGACGTTGTTCTCTCTTACGAGTAACCCCAAGCGATTGGCCAAGCGCGGAAAAAAAGGGAGCCGTTTCAGGCTCCCTTCCACTTACCATTAGGAAGTGTTCCTCCTGCCCCAGTACCACTAAAGTGCTTCGTCTCCTTTTTCCTCGGTGCGAATCCGGATGGCGCCCTCGACGTCGCTGACAAATATTTTGCCGTCCCCAATCTTGCCGGTGTTAGCCGCCTTGGTGATCGCGCCGATGCTGGTATCGGCGTTTTCGTCCGAGACCACGACCTCAAGTTTTATCTTGGGCAAAAAGTCGACGGTGTATTCGCTGCCGCGATAGATTTCGGTGTGACCCTTCTGTCTGCCAAAGCCTTTGACTTCGGATACGGTCATGCCTTCCACGCCGACTTCTGCCAGAGCATCGCGCACTTCATCCAGTTTGAACGGTTTTATGACTGCTTCTATTTTCTTCATGCTAATTCTAAGTTGCAAGCAGTGTGCCGCCTCAAGACCTTATATGAGCCTTAGATGAGCGACACTTAGCCTATGCTTCTACTTATGATTGCAAGTCCTGTGCCAAGCGGCTTAGTAATTTTGCTTAAGATGTTTTTATTGAGTGGTTTACGTTTATCCAAAGGTTAAAGAATGGTTCAGTTGTGTTTCTTTTTATTGGTTCTATTGAGGAGTTTTTTGCAGTTCGGTCAAAAATCGACAGTTAGGCGCTGCCTAAACTCTTCCCACCTCGACTCAATGGCGGTTTGTGCCTAGCCTGCGCCGCGTTGTCTGAGATGCTTAAATCCTCCGGTGCGATGGCTGGGGCTACTTTGCTCAGCCGGTTGCTCGGCATGCTGCGGGTGATGGTGTACGCGCGGTTCATGGGGGACGGCCCGATTGCGAGTGCGTTTGTGTATGCGTTTCAGGTGCCCAATCTATTCCGGCGATTGCTCGGCGAAGGGGCCCTCACGGCAGCGTTCATCCCGCTGTTCAAGCACAAGGAGAAAACCGATGGCGAAAAGGCAATGTGGAACACGGCCAATGCGGTCGTCTCTGCGCTGGTGGTCGTCTCTGCGCTGGTGGTGAGTGTGGTGATGCTTGTTATTTCCCTGACGCTGACGTGGGGGGATTTTGACGAGCACACGCGGCTGATGCTGGAGCTGCTGAGGGTGGTGTTTCCGTACATGCTTTTGGTCTGCTTAGCGGCGGTGTTCATGGGGATGCTTAATTCGCGTGGGTTCTTTTTTATCCCAGCGATGGGAGCGACGCTGCTCAACGTGGTAATGATCGCCACCGTGTTTTTTGTGGCTCCGATTTGGGGGGAAGATTTAGGGGAACAAATTTTTGCTTTGGCGTTCGGGGTGCTGGTTGCGGGAGTGGCACAGGCTGGTTTTCAAATGCCGTTCCTTTTCAAAAATGGCTATCGACTAAAGTGGGTGGCACCTTGGCGCAACGACTCTGTTCGCGAAGTGGTGTGCAAGATGATCCCGGCGACCATTGGCGTGGCCGCGTTTCAATTTAACATCATCATCACGCAGACGCTGGCATTTTGGATCGAGCGCGCAACCGGCTCGAAAATTGTGGCGTCGTTTGAGTACGCGGTGCGCCTGATGGAATTGCCGCAGGGCGTGTTTGGCGTGTCGTTGGCGACCTTTCTTTTACCGACGTTGGCCGGCTTGGCTGCAGAGAAAAAATATCCTGAGTTTCGCGAAAACCTCCAACGAGGAATGGGCTATCTATTTTTTGTGAACGCCATCGCCGCCGCGATGTTGATCGTGTTGGCTGAGCCGATGGTGCGATTGCTGTTCGAGCGTGGCGCGTTCAGCGCGGAGTCAACTGAGCGGGCCAGCTTCGCGTTGATGTGCCTCGCTCCGGGCCTGCTGACGTATTCGGCGGTGAACGTGATGGCGCGTGCGTTTTATGCGATGGGCGACACAAAGGTGCCAATGCAGATCAGCGCCGTTTGTCTCGGGTTGAATTTGATCATTTTGGTTCCGCTGATTTTCATGTTTCCGAAGGGCAGTCAGGCAGGTGCATTGGGAGTAGCCAACGTGGCGAGCTCGCTCGTCAACGTGTGGCTGCTGTCGTACGCGTTGAAACGAAAGATGCCCAAGTGGCAATTTGCGCCGTTGGTGAAACCGTTGATTGGCATGCTGCTCGCAGCCGGAATCGCCGGAGCGGTTGCCTGGTTTTTGCACGGGGAATGGATAGCCCGATGGGGGAACGAAACGCTCTGGCTGAAGATTGGTGAGGTATTCGGGCCNGCCATCGTGGCGGCCTTGGTTTACTGGGGAATCACCACGGCCATTCGCCTACGGGAGGCGCGCGATCTGGTCGCGCTGCTTCGGAACCAAAGCCAAAAGGACTGACCGCTTGGCCAAGCGCTGGGTGGTTTTCGCTTTTCACCTTGGGCCAAACNGGCTTAATTGCCCGCCGCAATGAGTCGTTACGCGACGATAACCGTCATCGGTCAGGACAAGACCGGCGTGGTGGCACGAGTCACCAACCTGCTGTTCGACACGCGCGCCAACATCGAGGCGCTCGAGGAACAGGTCACACGTGGGCAGTTCAGCATGACCATTCAGGCCAGTTGGAAGGCATCTTCGTTTGATGAAAAGGCGCTTGGCCAAGGGCTGCGTGCGCTTGGTCGCGAATTGGGGATGGAGATCAAGTGGTGGTTCACCGATCCAAAACGCCCGCAGCGTATGGCGTTGATGGTGACCAAGGAAACACACTGTCTCGACGCTATTCTTGCAGCCGTAAAATCCCGCAAACTAAAAGTGGACATCGGCTGTGTCATCGGAAATCACCGCGACCTGCAGGCGAAGACGGATAAGGCCGGGTTGCCGTTTCATTATGTGTCGTGGTCGAATCGGGCCAAGGCCGAGGAGAAAGTGCTGAAGATTCTTGAGCTGTGCGAAGTGGATTTTGTCGTGCTCGCTCGCTTCATGAAAATCCTGTCGCCGAATTTTGTTTGGCGTTTCAAAAACAAGATCATCAACATTCATCCGTCGCTGCTTCCGAGTTTTCCCGGCCCGCAACCGTATCGGCAGGCGTACGAGCACGGCGTAAAGATTGCCGGTGTCACGGCGCACTTTGTCAGCATGCATCTGGACGAGGGGCCGATCATCGCGCAGGAAAGTTTTCGCATCAAACCGGGGATTTCCCTAAAGCAGATCGTGGCCACCGGCCAACCGCTAGAGGCCAAGGCGTTGGTGAACGGCATTCGGCTATATCTGACCAAGCAACTGGATGTACACTGGGGTGTGGTGAAGCAGGTCTGATCGGCCGGCTACTTTTCTTCGTCGAGAAAGTTGATTTTTAGGCCGGAGCCAGACTGCGCTTGGCCATCGTTCAGACTGTCCTGTAGGGTCGGGGAAAGGGCGTTGCTGGGCTGGCTTGGCGGTTCCTCCGCTTGGCCAAGCGCTTGGTCTTCAGGGCTCAGCGCGGATCGCAGCGCGCCTTGCACGAGCTCGGCACAGTGAATTTTCATCGGGGGCAGCGGGCCAAGTTCGCCGGAAAGTTCCTCCGGTTTTAACTCCATTGCCTCGTCGGCGGTTTTGCCCTTGATCAACTCGGTGGCGAGGCTGGCTACGGCTATTGCGGTCTCGCAACCGAAACTCTGGAAGCTAGCCTTGTCGATGATCTTCTCGCCGTCCTGCTCCTTGTACTTCACCCACATGCGAAGCATTTCGCCGCACTCGGAATTACCGACGGTGCCGACGGAATCGGCGTCCGGCATCTCGCCAATATTCTGGGGATCGCGAATGGCCTCGGCCACTTTCTTCTGAAGTTCGTCGTTCATTTAACTGAGCGTGTATCGGCGGATGGAGGGGTTGACCTCAAGNGACCAAGCATCAATNCCGCCTCGGAGNGCGTGGACATTCGGCATGCCGTGCCCAAGATAATACGCGGCGGCGTCGAGGCCTTTTTTGCCCTGATGATCGATCATCACAAACCGCTGGTCATTGTCCCAACTGCCGAGAATTTCCTGCATCAACGGCTGGGTGAGCAGCACGGAGCCGTCGATGTGAACGGCTTCAAATTCCTCTCTCGCGCGGATGTCGACTAGCCGGATATTTTCACCATCCTTGAGGCGTTTGGCCAAGTCGGTCGGTTCCATCAAAACAAAAGCATCTTCCGCGTGGCTTTGCTTGATCTGTTCCAGNACATCGGCAACCGGTAATTCNCCGTTACGTCCACAAACCCCGGCCAATGTTTCATCCGGCCGAAAGCCACAACTGCTGCACCCTCCAATGTGGTACTTGCGAAACAAAGCCCGCTGCGCCCCCGGATAAACCTGCAGCACTTCCTGCATCAAAGATTCACCTGTGATGTTTTCATTCATTAATTAAACAGTTTTCGGACTTGGTGGATGACTTCGATGAAGCGGTCGACTTCGGCTTCGGTGTTGTAAAAATAGAAACTGGCGCGGGCGGTAGCGGGGACGCCGAGCTTGGCCAAGAGCGGTTGGTTGCAGTGGTGGCCAGCGCGGAGAGCAACCCCTTTTTGGTCAGCCATCGTGGCGAGGTCGAGCGCGTGGGCGTCTGGCAAAACGAAACTCACCACGGCGGATCTCGTGTCGCTTGGCCCGAAAAGTCGGATGCCGTTTATTTCTTCAAGTTGTTTGCAGGCCCGCTTGGCCAAGCGCTGATCGTGCTCGAAAATAGCCTCCCGACCGATGGCGTCAACGAAGTCAATCGCGGCCCGAAGCCCCGCCGCACCGGCGACGTTTGGGGTGCCTGCTTCGAACTTGTGCGGCGGAACGTTGAAGGTCGAATCGTGGAACTCGACTTTGGAAATCATCTCGCCGCCTCCCTGATAAGGCGGCATGGCTTCCAGCAATTCGCTGCGGCCGTACAAAACTCCGATGCCGGTTGGGCCGCAGATTTTGTGACCGGAGAAGGCTAGAAAATCGCAGCCAATTGTTTGGACATCGACCGGCGCGTGCCCGGCGCTTTGGGCGGCATCGACTACGGTCACGACTTCGGCCTCGCGAGCGCGTTGGCAAAGATCACTCGCCGGGTTGATCGAGCCGAGTGTGTTGGAGATGTGTGTGAACGACAGCAGCTTGGCCCNGTCGAGTTGCTCGTCGAGCTTGGAGAGATCAAGTGTTCCGTCGTCACCAGCGACCGGAATGAAGTCAAGTTTGGCACCGGTACGCTTGGCTAAGAGCTGCCACGGCACGATGTTGCTATGATGCTCCATCTCGGTCAGCAAGATCGTGTCGCCTTCCCAGAGATTCTCCAGCCCCCAGGTTTGGGCGACGAGGTTCAGGCTCTCGGTGGTGCCCCGGGTGAAAATGATTTCGTCGCGGCTGACGGCGTTTAGGTATTCGGTGATCTGTTGCCGTGCCCCTTCGTAGACTTCCGTTGCCCGGTTGCTGAGTTCGTGAATGCCGCGATGAACGTTCGCGTTGTCGCANTCGTAGTGGGTTCGGATCGCGTCGATTACGATCTGCGGTTTTTGGCTGCTGGCTGCGTTGTCGAGATAAACGAGAGGGTGACCGTTGATGGACTGGTTGAGGATGGGGAAGTCACCGCGGAGGGTTTCCCAGTCGATCGTTGCCTGAGCTGTCTCCGCGCTTTGGCTCATCACATCATACCCAGTTGGAGTTGTGCTTCCTCGGTCATCATGTCGCGGTTCCAGGGTGGATCCCAAATGATTTCGACGTCGACTTCGTCCACACCGTCGATGCAGAGCAGTCGGTTTTGTGCATCCTGTTGTAGCACTGGTCCCATGCCGCAGCCGGGCGCGGTGAGGGTCATTTTTACTTCAACCTTCCAGCCGTCGTCGATCGGAGTCGGCTCGCAGGAATAGACCAGCCCTAAGTCGACAATGTTCACCGGGATCTCAGGATCGTAAACGGTCTTGAGTTGCTTTTGCATTTGCTCGTTCAACTCGTCGAGGTTTTTCGGACGGTTGGATTCCTCGGCGGGAGTCTTCACCGGTTCAAGCCCGAGGGCGTCGGCGTCGGAACCCTCGATTCGGAACATGTTGCCGTTGATGATCACCGTGTAGGTGCCGCCAAGGGTTTGGGTGATTTGCGCCTTCTCTCCTTTTTGCAGGGTTACCTTGTCGCCGGATGGGACGATGGAAGCTTCCACGTCTCGGCTCAGATCGATGAGTTCGGCTGNATACATTTTCAGGAAATCTGTGCGATTGCGTCGCCAGCGAGTGCCTTCACGCGGCTGACCATGGAGTGNAGGCCGTTACGGCGAGTTGGGCTGAGGTGTTTGTCGAGGCCAAGCCGGGCGAATGCTGCCGTGCTGTCGATGTCCAAAATTTCCCCGGCGGTTTTGCCGCAGTAAATGAGTAGTAACACGGCGATTAAGCCTTTGACGATGAAGGCGTCCGAGTCGGCGTGAATGTCAAACCTGCCATCGGCTTGTGGCAGCATTCGCAGCCAAACACTGGCTTGGCAACCATGGACGCGATGCTCGTCGGTCATCTCCGTTTCGGCGAGTGAAGGCAGTTTTTTGCCCAGCTCGATGAGATAGGCAAAGCGTTCCTCCCAATCACCGAGATATTCAAAATTCTCGATCAGCTCGTCGAGCGTTGTGTCCAAGAACCTCGTCACTTCAGTCGAGATGATGTTCCCCCTCCAGCCGATTCCAGACTAGTTGGTCAAGTTCTTCCCGGATTGCNTCGTGTTGGATGCGGTCGACGATCTCGCCGGCAAAACCGTGCATCAGCACCCGCCGGGCGGTTTTGGTGTCGAGTCCTCGGGCGCGCAGGTAAAAAATTGCGTCGTCATCCAACTCGCCAATAGTCGCGCCGTGGGTGCACTTCACGTCGTCCGCATAAATCTCGAGCTGCGGCTTGGTGTTGGCAGTGGCGTTGTCGCTGAGGATCAGGTTTTTGTTCGTCTGTTTGGCATCGGTTTTTTGTGCTTCCTGTTGCACGAGAATCCGCCCGTGGAACACGCCGCGCGACTGGCCGTCAAGGATGCCGTTAAAATATTCGTGACTGTCGCAGTGCGGTGCGGCGTGGTCGACGATCATATGATGATCGGCAAGCTGCTGGCCGCGCGTCATGTACAACCCGTTGAGCACGCACTCGATACCCGGCTTGGCCAAGCGCATGCGGAGGTTATTCCGCGACAGCCGAGCGCCAAATGCAAACGAGTGGAACGCGTAACGGGCGTCATTGCTCAGCTCGGAGTGCAGCGAGGCCAGATGAATCGTGCTATCTGATTGATCCTGAAATTTGATGTGCTCGAGGTTTGCGCCGTTGCCCACCCGTGTCTCGGTGACGACATTCGTGCTGGCGGTTGATTGACCGAGCGACAAGTGCGACTCGATGATCGTCCCCTGCGCGTTTGCACCGGCATCTATCCAGTTTCGGGCGTGAGCCGCTTGGCCGTCCTCGCTCGCGGTTGAGAGGTACAAGAGGTGAACCGGCTTGGCCAAGCGCTGGTTGGCCGGAATCCGAATCAATGCGCCATCCGTGAAAAAGGCATCGTTCAGTGCTATCAACGGGTTTTCATCGCTGCCGGAGAGGGAGCCGATTTCGTTTTCCAAACNGGACAGTCGGCCGGCGAGATTCGAAACAGTGATGCCGTCCGGTTGCTCCGAGACCCGCGAAAGCTCCTCCGCAAAATGGCCATCGACAAAAATCAGGCGGTCCGTGTCGTGTTGGGCAAAAGTGATGCTATCGATCGCATCTTGACCAAGCGCTTGGCCAAGCGGCTCAAGCAGCGGTTGAAAGGGGAGTTCCGTGAGCGGCTTGAGACTGGTGAATCGCCAGTCCTCATCACGCGTTGTCGGATATCCGTGCTCAGCGAAGCGGGCAAGGCCAGCCTTGCGAAGCGGCAGTAGTTCGCCCCCCTCCTGCTCGACTTGGGAGAATGCCTCGGTTGGCGTCTTGGCCAGTTCGGTGGCTGTTGCGCTGCTCATGCGGTGTCCTTGATCAGCCAATCGTAGCCCTTTTCCTCGAGCTCATGCGCGAGCGTTTTGTCGCCCGACTTGATAATGCGTCCGTCGTAAAGCACATGCACGTAGTCCGGCACGATGTAGTCGAGTAGTCGTTGATAATGCGTAATGACCACCTGCGCGTTGTCCGGCCCTTTGAGGCGATTGACACCTTCGGCAACAATGCGAAGCGCGTCGATGTCGAGCCCCGAGTCGGTCTCGTCGAGTACAGACAATTTAGGGTTGAGCATCGTCATTTGCAGAATCTCGTTGCGTTTTTTTTCGCCACCGGAAAAGCCGGCGTTGACCGGGCGCTTGAGGAAATCCTCACTCAGGCCAAGCTCTTTCATTTTCGCTTTCACCGCCTTGAGGAAATTCATCGCGTCGAGTTCCTCATCGCCCCGATGTTTGCGTACCTCGTTGACAGCGGAGCGCAAGAAGTAGGCGCTGTTTACGCCGGGAATCTCCACCGGATATTGGAATGCGAGGAAAACTCCTTCGCGTGCGCGTTCCTCGGGGGCAAGGTCGAGGAGGTCGTCGCCCTGAAGCAGGACTTCGCCCCCGGTGACATCGTAGCCGTCTCGCCCCGCGAGCACGGATGCGAGGGTGCTTTTGCCGCTGCCGTTCGGGCCCATGATGGCGTGGACTTCGCCGGCGTTTACCGAGAGTTCGATCCCCTTGAGAATCGGCTTGTCTTCAATTCCAGCCTGTAAGTTTTTAATTTCGAGCATGCAGAAAAAATGGGTTATCCGACGCTGCCTTCGAGGCTGACGTCGAGGAGTTTTTGGGCCTCCACGGCGAACTCCATCGGTAGCTCGCGGAAGACTTCCTTGCAGAAACCGTTGACGATCATGTTGACGGCGTCCTGTGGTTCGAGGCCACGTTGATTGCAGTAAAAAATTTGGTCTTCACCGATCTTGGAGGTGGTTGCCTCGTGCTCGATGCTGGCGCTGGGGTTCTTTGCCTCGATGTACGGGAAGGTGTGTGCCCCGCATTGGTCGCCAATTAGTAGCGAGTCGCACTGCGAAAAATTCCGAGCGTTGGTCGCGTTTTTACCGACCTGCACCAGCCCGCGATAACTGTTCTGCCCCCTGCCGGCGGAGATGCCTTTGGATACGATCGTACTGCGGGTGTTTTTGCCGATGTGCACCATTTTGGTGCCGGTGTCGGCTTGTTGCGCCTTATTCGTCAGTGCGACGGAGTAAAACTCGCCGATCGAATTGTCGCCCTTCAAAATCACGCTGGGATATTTCCACGTGATCGCCGAACCGGTTTCAACCTGAGTCCACGAAATCTTGGCGTTGGTCTTGCAGATGCCTCGCTTGGTAACGAAATTGTAGATACCCCCACGGCCTTCCTCGTCGCCGGGATACCAGTTTTGCACAGTGGAATATTTAATTTCGGCGTTGTCCAACGCGACCAGTTCGACCACGGCGGCGTGCAGTTGGTTCTCATCGCGCATCGGAGCAGTGCAACCTTCGAGGTAGCTGACGTGGCTGCTCTCCTCGGCGACGATGAGCGTGCGCTCGAACTGTCCGGTGTTTGCAGCATTAATGCGGAAGTAGGTGCTCAACTCCATTGGGCAGCGTGTGCCTTTCGGAATGTAAACAAACGAGCCATCGCTGAAGACGGCGGAGTTCAGTGCGGCATAAAAATTGTCCGTGTACGGCACAACGGTGCCGAGATATTTTTTTACTAACTCCGGATGCTCCTGCACCGCCTCGGAAATGGAGCAGAAAATCACACCGGCCTTGGCTAGATCCTCCTTGAACGTGGTGCCGATCGACTCGCTGTCGAACACGGCATCCACGGCGACGCCTGCTAGACGCGCTCGTTCGTGTAGCGGCACGCCAAGTTTTTCATAGGTCTCAAGCAGCTTGGGATCCACCTCGTCGAGACTCTTCGGGCCGTCGCCTTTTTTCTTTGGGGCACTGTAGTAGGAGATGTCCTGAAAATTGACCGGTGGATATTTCACGTGAGGCCAAGTCGGACTCTCCATTTTTTCAAAATGCCGCAGCGCCTTTAGTCGCCACTCAAGCAACCACTCCGGCTCGTTTTTCTTGGCGGAGATGAATCGGACGACGTCCTCATTCAGGCCCGGGTCAAGCGATTCGCTTTCGATATCGGTGACAAAGCCGTACTTGTAGTCGCTTGCGACGAATTCATCGATGGTGTCAGTGTGAGCGCTCATGTGTGAATCTCCTTTCGGCCGCAGTTGGCGCACGTGCCGGTGCAGCGACCGTGCAGTGCGATGTCGATTGAGCGCACTTCAAATTCCCCTGACACTTCTAACTCCGGCACACGCGGCAAGTTTTTCAAATTCACATCAAANACTTTACCGCAATCGTCGCAGCAAAAGTGAGCGTGCTCTTTCATGTTGGAACAATACAGCGTGGCACCACGGTCGACGTTTACCTGCCGCACGACGCCGCATCTCACGAGCGCGTCGAGGCTGTTGTAAACGGTCGCCATGGAGATCTCCGGTTTCGACTGCTTAGCCCGTANGAACACCTCCTCGGCGGAGGGGTGATCTCGTCGACTGAGCATAACCTCATAGACATGCTGCCGTTGAGAAGTGAATCGAAGGCCCTTCTCGGCAAGTCGTTGATTGAGTGAGTCACCGGACGCAAGAAGATGGTCCGTCGCCATANCCNCAGCCTGCCATTGGCTGAGCGCCCTGTCAATACTTGGAATAATTCTAAATAGAAAAACCAAGCGCTTGGCCCAGCTGTGATGGCGCTTAGTCTTTGGATATCAACGATTTCCAGTCGANTGTGGGGTGGCCGGCGGCGATGATGGAGGGGTTGCGCGGGTCTTCTTTTCCGTAGGCCAAGCGGTAGCCGTCGAGGGTACAGACGGCGCCTCCAGCTTCTTCAAGGATGCACTGTGCCGCCCCGGTATCCCATTCCATTGTGGGGACGAAGCGCGGATACAAATCTGCTGCGCCNTCGGCGACGAGGCAAAACTTGAGCGAACTGCCCATGCTGACGAGTTCGGCGTTGGGCAGTTTTTCNAGCATGGTGGCGACCTTNGGNCCGGCGTGGTCGCGGCTGGCGACGATGCGGAGTTTNTCTTTGTCGACTTCGCTAACGTGAATTTTCTCCGGGGCCGTTTGGCCGTCCCGCTTGAATGCGCCGTGATCTCGACTGGCGAAGTATTCGAGGTCGGAAGCCGGGGCGAGCACGATNCCGAGGGTAGCTTCCCCGTTTTCGATCAGCGCGATGTTGACGGTGAATTGCCCGGTTTTTTTGATGAACTCCTTGGTGCCGTCGAGCGGGTCGACGAGCCAGAAGCGGATCCANCTCAAGCGTTCCTCGGTGCTGATGCCTTCGGATTCCTCTGACAAAACCGGTATNTNCGGCGTGAGTGCCGTGAGGGCGGCGACGATGCATTCGTGNGCGGCACGGTCGGCCTGCGTGAGCGGTGAGTCGTCCTCTTTGGTTTCCACTTGGGNCGGGCCGTCGTAGGTTTTCATGATGGCGTCGCCGGCTTCGCCCGCGATACGTCGGATGTCGTTGATCGTCATTTCAAAATTAAACCCAGCCTACGCCGGGGAATTTGGCCATGAGGTTTTTGCGGAGCTTCGGGTACTCTCGCTGTTTGAACGTTGGCCAGTCGTCGCAAAATTCGAGTTTTTTGTTTTTCGGGNTCAACAGCTTAAACCGCACGGTATGTTTGCCCTCGCATATGGNGGGATGCTCGGTCAGCCGAAAACACTCGTGCAGTTTTACGTGCAGTTCCACNGGGTGCACGTTGCCGTGTTTGTCGGTGGGGATTTCCGGGTATTGGAGTCGNTTGGGCTGATCGTCCGGCCAATCGATGGTTGCCGGCGCAAATTCGTCGAGCCATTCCCACTGGGCCTCCTGCATGTGTTTGCGAAAGGCCGGTTTCACATTGGCGGCCACCGCCTGCTTGGCCAAGGTCATGCCCTCAAACGCTGTGGCGAGGCAATTCAAAATCGCCGGTTCGTCGAGGGGCGGGAACTCCAGATCCGNCCTCGCAGCGCAGAGCCAATTCAGCCGGGTGATCAACAGTCNGATCGAGTGGTCGAACGACTTTGGCTTGAACCACTCGCGCAGGCAGGCCTTGGCCAGNGCTTGGCCGGCGGCTTTTGCGTCCGGCTCACGGGCGCGTTCGCGACCCAGTTCGAGATCGCGAAAGCGTGTNATCTCGAANGCCTCGACCCGCTTTGGTGCGGGGTCAAATTCGCACTCCGGCCGGGTGGTTAGTTCATCGGGAAAAAGCTCGCGAACCCAGTCCAATTCGATGGCGGAGGCCAGACTGAGCAGCGTCTGTGCTCGGTTGCCCCGTGCGNAGATTTGCCGGATTTCCGCGACGACGAGCAGTGGCGATTGCTGGACGACGCTCTCNCGCACCAGCGTGCCGCTTCGCCCGTNCGGCAGCGAGCAGTGGAGGGTGCCGGAGTCGCGCCGNANGCAGATGTGATCCGCNAACGCCGAGAGGATGCAGAGTCGCAGCGCAGTGGCCTTGGAGTGGTCCGGCTCCACGTTTTCGTCTGACACCATGCCGTGGCGCTTGGCCAAGTGGAGCAGTTGGCGAAAGGTCGCCTCGGCCTCTCGGCAGGCGCCGGCGTGGATGCCGTGCCCTCGGCAATCGTCGATGTTGTAGCGGCGCGCGCGGGCAAACTGCCAGGCTCGGATCAGCACCTCGAAATCGGAACCGGCTCCGTCCCGGAACGGCTCCTGCGCAGCCTGCACTTTTTTGTCCTCACGCGCGGAGCGCACAAGGATATCGCGGCCGCTAAGGAACGCAGCGCACAGCGCGGCCTCGTTGATGCAGTCGCGGCGGCCGCCCTCGATCATCATTCGAGCGAAACGCGGGTGCATTGGCAGGCGGAGCATCGCTTGGCCAACCTCAGTTAATCCGCTGTTGCCCTTGGCCAAGCGCTTGGCCAAGGCGCCGAGCGAACGCAGCAACTCTTCCGCCGTGGCCACTGCCGCCGGTTCCGGTTTGTCCAGCCAATCGAACGCCGTCGCCTCGTCGATACCGGCGGAGTGGAGCATGAGGACGGCCTCGGCAAGGTCGGTGCGGTGAATCTCCGGCGTGTGGTGTTCCGGGCGGTTGAGGTGGCCGCTNTCGGTCCAAAGCCGATGACAGGTTCCGGGCGCGGTACGGCCGGCGCGGCCGGCGCGTTGGTCGGCGGAGGCGCGGCTGATTTCCTCGATGAGAAGCGTGCCGAATCCGCGCTCGCTGTCAAAGCGTGCGACCCGGGCGAGTCCGCTGTCGATGACGTGCCGGATGCCGTCGATGGTCACGGACGTCTCGGCGACGTTGGTGGCAACGACAACTTTGCGGCGTTGGCTTTCGGCAAATGCNCGGTCCTGATCCGCCGGCGGAAGCTCGCCGTGCAGCGGNATCAGTTCGACCGGTTCCGGCAGTCGCCGCCGGCTGAGGGCGCCAATTGTGCCGCGGATTTCTCCCATGCCGGGCATAAAAATCAGGATGTCCCCCGGTGCTTNGTTGCGCAAAATGAGNTCCACCGCTTCGGCTGCCTGTTCGGTGATCGGGTCGCGGTTGCGGTATTGGCCGAAGCGGATCTCGACCGGAAACGTGCGCCCCTCAGAGGCCAGCACGGGGCANGGCGCGTCTGCCTCTTGGCCGAGGTACTTCGAAATGGAACCGGTTTGGATGGTGGCCGACATGACGACGATTTTCAGGTCGTCGCGTTTTGTGCGCTGGAGTTGTTTGACGAGGCCAAGCGCGAGGTCACTCATCAGGTTGCGCTCATGGAATTCGTCGAACAACACGGCGCCAACCCCGGCGAGTTTGGGATCATCCTGCAGCCGGCGCAGCAGCACGCCCTCGGTGATAAATTCGATTTTGGTTTCGGGGCCGGTGTGGTTTTCGAACCGCACCTGATAGCCCACCCCCTGGCCAAGTTTGGTGTTGCGTTCCCAGGCGACTCGCCGGGCGAGCGATCGGGCGGCGACGCGGCGCGGCTGCAGCAGGACGACGCGGCTCTCACCGCACAGCACGTCGTCGAGGATCATTTGCGGGACTTGGGTCGACTTNCCGGAACCGGTGGGCGCGCCNAGCACGAGGNAGTTTTGCCNCGCCAAGNTGTCGGNGATTTCCCCGTNGATGTCCCAGATGGGGAGTGCTTGGTTCATCGGCTGTGCGCTTGGCCACGGTGTTGGTGAGTGAAGAATCAGCCGAAGTGCGAACGCGATCAGTGAGGCGATGCCCATCATCCCGCCCGGCATGAACTTGCCGCTGCGAATGAATTTGGCGCCAAACATGATCGCCAGCCCGGCAAGCAAAATGTCCGCCGCCGAGGCCGGGATAACGTCCATCGCTGCAAGGATGAGCGGGATGGCAAAGACGGAGGAGGCGATAATTGAGGCTTTGCTTTTGGCTTTGATGTAGCCCATCAGCCCACCGGCGATCAGCAGCACGATGTAAACCCANAGAANGATGACGGTGGTTTCCATTTTAAAAAGAGAGCGAGGNTTAAAGGAGGTGACCCAGTTTTTCGCGCTTGGTGCGCAGATAGTTTTTGTTGTGCTTGTTGGGCTTTACGCGGATCGGNACCTGNTCGANGATCTCGAGCCCATACCCCTCTAGTCCAACCACTTTTTTCGGNTTATTGGTGAGGAGTCTAATTTTTTTGATACCAAGATCGGCNAGNATTTGTGCGCCGATGCCGTACTCGCGGAGATCCATCGGGAAGCCCAGTTTTTCATTGGCCTCGACTGTGTCGTAGCCGTTTTGCTGCAGCTTGTAAGCCTTGATTTTTGGTGCAAGCCCGATACCGCGACCTTCCTGCCGCATGTACAAAATCACACCGTGCCCGACTTCGCTGACCTGNTTCATGGCCTGTTGCAATTGCGGTCCGCAGTCGCAGCGGCGTGAGCCGAAAACATCGCCGGTCANGCACTCNCTGTGCACGCGAACAAGCGTNCGGCGGCGGGNGCTCATTTTNCCTTTCACGAGNGCGAGGTGGTGTTGGNCATCCAATTCTGATCGGTACAAGTGCAGNTCAAAATCNCCGAAGTCCGTTGGCATTTTGATGACTTCCTCGAAGGCGATGAGCTTTTCGCNTTTGCGGCGAAACTCGATCAACTGTGCGATGGAGCAGATCTTGAGCTTGTGTTTTTTGGNGAACCNNCGCAGTTCCGGCAGTCGNGCCATCGAGCCGTCGTCGCTCATGATCTCGCAGATCACCCCCATCGGCCGGCAGNCGGCCAATCGGNCTAGATCCACCGCNGCCTCCGTGTGGCCGGCTCGCTGGAGGACNCCCCCGTTTTTTGCGCGGAGCGGAAAAATATGTCCNGGCTGGACAAGGTCATCCGCGATNGAGGTCGGGTTGGCTAGCACCTTGATCGTTTTNGCCCNNTCGGCGGCGCTGATNCCGGTNGTGATACCNTCGGCGGCGTCGACGCTAATCTGGAAATCAGTCCTATGGCTCTCGCGATTGTCCAGNACCATGCGCTCGATGCCGAGTTGCTGCAGGCGTTCCTGCACGGTCGGCACNCANATGAGGCCGCGGCCAAACTTGGCCATAAAATTGATCGCCTTGGCNGTGGCTTTTTCGCCGGCCATGATCAGATCTCCCTCGTTTTCTCGGTCAGCATCGTCGACGACGACGACCATTCTACCGCNCGCCANATCGCGNAGCACCGATTCNATTGAGTTAAACTGNGTTGAAGTCTTCTTTGCAGCCATCACACCTNTACCGCCGGGCAAGTGATACCCTCGCTNGGCCAANNGGTCGAGANTTGAGGCGTTTTTTTTAGTTNNATAGCCGGATTGGNACTTGCGCTTGGTCAANCGANAGGCGCAGTNTCNCNTANGTATATTTNGAAATTGTTATGAANACTCAAACATTCCTTANTGGNCGCCGCGNTTGGTATTNCCGCAGTGACNCTCGCTGTGGCNCAAACCGCACCGACTCCGTCCAAGCCCACTATGCCCACCGTGAAGCCGGATTTTCCGTCGTACACCACGGTTCTTAAGGGCTACGAGCAGGTCATCTCCAGCATGGAGAAAAAAGACAGCCTNNTNTCCATCTTNGTNCNNAAAAAAGATCAACAAATGTTGGCNGCCCTACCGGTCGGATTCGAATCCAAACGTTTCTTCATCGCCACCACCGTGGCTAGCGGAGAAACGTATGCTGGGCTNCAGGCTGGAGAGCGCTACGTTTATTTCAAGCGACTNAACAAACAGTTGTTGATAATAGAGCCTAATNTGGNGGTCCGTTCGACAGGNGACCNAGAATCCCGAGCCTCAGTGAAACGCCTGTTCACCGATCGAGTGTTAACCTCGGTGCCGATATTAACTGTGATGTCAAAGAACCGGCCGGTGATCGATATGGACGCATTGCTGGTCGGAGGAGCCTCTAAATTCTTCGGCAGCAAGGGTGCTGGCTTCAATCACCGACTGGCACAAATCAAAACTGCAAAGGCGTTTCCGGCGAATGTTGAACTGGCATTCACAGCACCGACTGGCAACGGAGTGTTGAAGACGTTGCATTATTCGATCAGCTCGATCGTCCCAAGCAAAACGTACAAACCTCGCGTGGCAGACCAGCGAGTGGGTTACTTTACCACCAGTTACACCGACCTTGGTAAGTACACGGATGAGCAGAAAAAAATCAGGTACATCAATCGGTGGCATCTTGAGAAGGCCGATCCGAAGTTGAAAGTCAGCCCAGTCAAAAACCCGATTATTTTTTACATCGAACATACGACACCTGTGCGCTACCGCCGTTGGGTGAGGGAAGGAATTCTGATGTGGAACAAAGCCTATGAGAAGATCGGCTTGGCCAACGCGATCGAGGTGTACTATCAGGATGCAGCGACTGGCGCGCACATGGAGAAAGATCCAGAAGACGCCCGATACAATTTTGTTCGTTGGTTGAACAATGATGTGGGCACCGCGATCGGCCCGAGCCGCGTGAACCCGTTAACCGGGCAAATTCTCGATGCGGATATTATTTTGACGGACGGCTGGATTCGTCACTATTGGAAGCAGTTTAATGAAGTGTTGCCGGAGATCGCGATGGAAGGATTTGCCCCGGAAACACTGGCTTGGCTCAAGAATCACCCNAATTGGGATCCTCGTGTGCGGATGGCGCATCCAGCNCAGCGTGGTTCGATTCGNGCCCAATTGGCGGCGTTGGGGGCAGAGGCCTATGGTGGCCATGCGTTGGCCATGGCTGATTCCGAGTTAATCGGTGACCATGAATTTGATGGGTTACATGGCCGTATCAGCCAAGTGAATGGTTTCTGCCGAGCAGCTGATTGCAAATCACTCGATTTAGCTGCGATGCGTTTGGAACTCGAACTTGCCCGGGAAGAAATCAACAGCGGACAAAGTGAAGACAAAAAGCAGGACGTCATGATAGACGGTGTGCCAGAGCAGTTCGTGGGACCGTTGATTGCTGAGTTGGTAGCTCACGAAGTAGGGCACACAATTGGCCTGCGCCACAACTTCAAGGCGTCCAGCATCCATACGCTAGAAAAAATTAACAGCGACGATATCAAGGGTAAAGAAACGTTGGCNGGATCCGTGATGGATTACCTGCCGATCAACATGTTCAAGGGCATCGGCAAAAAACAGGGTGACTACACCATGATCGGAATTGGTCCGTACGATTATTGGGCGATCGAATACGGTTACTCGATTTTGAAATCGGAGGATGAACTTAAAAAGATTTTGAGCCGTGTTTCGGATCCGAAACTACAATTCGCAACCGACGAGGACACGATCGGCCCTGACCCGTTTGCCCGTCGCTACGACTTCGCGGCCAACCCTCTGCAATATGCCAAAAACCAAATGAACATCGTTCGGCATCATCGAGAAAAGTTGATCGATAAATTTGTTAAGGACGGACAAAGCTGGGCCAAGGCGCGCTACGGCTATCAACTTACCCTATCATTACAATCTCGTTCGGTGAGTATGATGGCGAACTGGATCGGGGGTTCGCATGTGAATCGCGACAAAAAGGGCGACCCGGGTAATCGTTATCCCGTGACCCCTGTTCGAGCAAAAACCCAACGTGAAGCCCTTGACTTCATTTTGGAAAATACATTTCAGGACAAGGCGTTTGGGTTGAACACCGAGTTACTGAGACGCATGGGCAGCGATCGCTGGATCGATAACCTGTCCCGCTCCATGGACAGTGCCACTTGGCCGGTGCATGACAAGGTGATGGGGATTCAGGCTTCGACGCTGACGATGATCCTCAACCCGACCACTCTAAGCCGGGTTTATGACAACGAATTTCTCGTCGAAGCGGATAAGGACGCCATCACGTTGCCGGAGATTTTGGGTAAACTCGACAACGCGATCTGGTCTGAAATCAAAGCGCCGGCCAAGGGCGAGTATTCGGCCCGCAAGCCGCTGATCTCGAGCCTGCGCCGTAACCTGCAACGCGAATATCTCGAGCGGCTTGTCAGTCTCAGCATGCCGGGGAACCTGCGCGGCTCCAGTTCGCGGCCGTTGGCCAATCTCGCCACGCAGCAACTCCGCAGCTTGGCCAAGCGCATCGAGGGGGCACAAAAAGTCGAAGGCGTGAAGCTGGATCCTTACACAGCGGCACACCTCGCTGAGGCCGGTGAGCTAATCAAGAAAACCCTCGACGCGAGCATCGTCTACGGCAGCACGAAGATTTAACCGATTAGTATCAGGGTGATTTTNAAACCGGTGACTCCGAGCGAGTTGCCGGTTTTTTAACGCTCCAGCACGGCGGTGGCGGTGGCGTGTTGGTGGGTGTGGCTGAGGCTGATGTGGAGTTGTGTCGCGCCGGTTTGTTGGAGGAGGGACTGCGCTTGGCCATGAATTTTGGCAGTCGGTTTTCCACTGTCTTCCCGCACAATCTCCATGTCGCGCCAGCCAAGCGACTCACCGATACCGGTGCCGAGCGCTTTGGCGATAGCTTCCTTGGCGGCGAAGCGGGCGGCGATGTGGGGGGCGGGGTCGGTGTGGCTTAGGCAGTATTCGCGCTCGGGGGGGAGGAGGATACGGTCGAGAAATTTTACTCCAAACTTTTCGTGGGACTCGCGGATGCGATCGACTTCGACGATGTCTGTGCCGATGCCGACGATCATCCTGCGTCGTAACCGGCCATCTGCTCGAGCATCTCGCGGGTCGCTTGGCCAAGGCCGACGGCGATGGCACGGCTGACGATGCTGTGGCCGATGTTGAGTTCGTTGAGGTGCGGCACCGTGAACAGTGCACGGACATTTTCGTAGTTGATGCCGTGCCCGGCGTTGACGCATAGGCCAAGCACTTGGGCTTGTTCGGCCGCCTTGGCCAAGCGCTCGATTTCGGCCGCGCGCTTAATTTCGTCGGCATAGGCTTCTGCGAACGCGCCGGTGTGAAGTTCGATGAACGGGCTGCCGGTTTTTGCCGTGGCCTTNATTTGTTCCGGGTCGGGGTCGATGAACAGGCTGACTTCGATGCCNNCTTNGCCAAGCGCTTGGGCGGNAGTGGTGATGGCGTCGCGTTGGCTGACCACGTCGAGNCCTCCCTCGGTGGTGACTTCGGCGCGATTCTCCGGTACGAGGCAAACGGCTTCTGGCTTGAGTCGGATGGCGATGTCGACCATCTCGGCCGTGTTGGCCATCTCGAAATTCAGTCGGGTTTGGACNGCNTCNCGGATGGCCCAGATNTCNCGNTCCTGCATGTGGCGACGATCCTCTCGGAGGTGCGCGGTNATGCCGAGCGCGCCGGCGTCCTCGGCCATGCGCACTGCCTCGATGGGGCAGGGNTCGCCGNGCGCTTGGCCGCGATAACGGGCCTCCCGNACCGTGGCAACATGGTCGATGTTAACGCCGAGTTTNAGCATCGCCGNAGTTACTTTTTGGCTGCNGGCTTTTTCTTGCGGATGACGCGCTTNGGNTTGGTGCGNGGNGCNTCAGNCGTCTTGGGCCACTCGAGCGTNAGCTTNGGNAATTGCGGATTGTCGAGCCAGCGGGTGAGCAGCGCGATCTCCAGCGCGGAGAGGCCGAGGTGCGACTTGCGCGTGATGGTCAATTCGTTGCCNCTGANCGNAGCGTCGGTGATCGTGTTGCCGAGCTTTTGNAAGAGCGANGTGATGAAGGCGATGCCNTTGGTTTTGTTGACCAACTGCNCGCGNCGGTCGGAGAGGATGGCGGCGAACTGGATCAGCAGATTCCATTTTTCGAGGCGTTGGCCGGTGATTTCCCAGTTGTAATAAACAAGGTCCTCCTTGTTTACGAATTCGTTGAGNAGCTCCTGCGGGATCGGTTTTTTGATGGGNTCCGGNGGGAATACACCACCCACGACNTAGCCTTTGTCNNCCGAGTTGGCTTTGGTGAGGTACGGCGCGAACAGCGGGACGTTGCCCCAGGTNACCACCGGCTTTTTCNGATCNTGAACCACTTTTCCGATGAAANTCTCTCCTTTGGCGCCCGGTTTTTTGAAGTCGCCGATGCGTTTGGCGAGTTCGGCGATCTCCTCTGCGGGGTCATCGACTTTGACCGCAAAAAACGACTGGAACTTGGTGCGCGCCTGCGACCACGCGAAGAATTGCCCGTTGCTTGGCTTGAGCTGCGCCGCATCCAAAACGCGTTTCGCTTGCGAAAGGCCGACCCCGCGCGCGGCGGTAAAACTGGCCAGAGGATCGGTGATCGTGCGGGTCGGAATCTCCCACTTTGCCGCCTTAGGCGGCAGCGCCTCGTCAAACGTCACGACTGCCTTGGTGAAAAAATTGTCCTTCCGCAAACGCGATGTAATGGAAACGCTGCGGGCTTTTTTGGGTAGCTGATTTTGCAACGCCGATGGTAGGGCGGAAGCCTTCACTTTGACCGTCAGATCCTGATCCGTGTTTGCCGGAAACGGCCGGCCCTTTTCTGATATCCGAACGGCAGCTTGCTTGAGTTGCTTAAACGTCGACTCGCCGATGCCGAGCATCATCCAGCCATCTGCATAGCCGAAGCCGATGCTGCGGCCGCCCGCGAAGTCCTCGCGCCAACCGGTGTAGCCTTCTTGCGTTTTTTCCTCAATCTTTGAGCCGTCTTGTGTGGTGAGTTTTTTGAGTTGTTTGATCCACTCGTTGCCGCGGGTTTTGCTCATTGCCGCGACGAGCGTGATGGACGGGCTATTGTCTCCGGGCGTCACCGAAAGCGCCGTTTCACCAAGGCCGAGGTCCGACAGGATCGACTTGAACGGTGTGGCGCTTTTTCCGCATTGAGTCGCGAGGTGCTTGGCCAACTTGCCCAGAGTCTCGGTGCGGAACTCTCGCGTTTCCTTTTGCATCCAGATCGTTTTGAGCGTCTTGGCATCCTCACGCTGGATCAGGTTGTCGACCCCGGCAAAGTGCAGCTCCAGCGCTGGCTGAGCCGTCGCCTTGGCCAAGCCGGTCGACAGGAATGTTGCCGCAAAAAAAATCGTCAATACTCGCTTCATGGGCGAACCTCAATGCCAGAGAACGCCCGGCGAATCAATCGCAAACCAAGCGCTTGGCCAAGCGGGTGGTAGTTTTTCCGGCGATGCTTCCGCGTTTGGCCATATTGTGGGTGATGCTTGGTGGCTCCGTTTTCGCGAAGGAGTTCAGCCAAGCGGACCGCGAGTGGTGGGCTTTCCTACCGGTGACCAAACTGGCTGTGCCGACTGTGGGCACCGGTTGGGCGCTCAATGAGTTGGACCATTTTTTGGCTCGCAAATTGGAGACGCAAAATCTTTCGCCGGCCAAGGAGGCGGATCGACGGACGTTGATTCGCCGGTTGAGTTTTGACCTTACCGGACTGCCGCCGTC
>NZFR01000075.1 GCA_002689335.1 Verrucomicrobiales bacterium | reverse complement strand
CCGTTGGTGGCACTCAGATCCAACACCACCGGGGGTACCGGTAACCTTAGCGCCAACGTCGGCAGCTTGACATTGGATGGATTGGGGCTTTTCGCTACGGAAATTTGGGTCATGGCGTATCGAGGCAACACCGGGAATTTGGAGATTAATGCCGACTCGATCGATGCAAGGCTGGTTCGGTTCATTAACGCGGCTATGGAGGATCGGGGGAAAATAACCCCGGCCGAAATGGAGGTGTACGGTGATGTTACGATCAATGCCAACGAGATGAATGTGCATACGGCAGAAATCCATACCGGAACCAAGAGAACTGAAAAGAATTCCACACTTGGGGATATCACCATCGATGTGGAAAACGATCTGATTCTTAAAAAGTTGAAGATTGTAAATTACAACAGTACGGCTCGGGGCATGGGAGGGGATATCACTTTGTCAGCCAAAAACATCCTAAACGGAATGGACCCTGAAAAGGTCGACCCAACGGACTACCCCTCGATTACCAGTACCGGTTCGCTCAGTTTTTTGGCTGAAGAAAACCTCGAATTGGGGAGGATGAAATTGGAGGGAATCAACACTGCGCCGAGTCGTGACCTGCTCACTCAGTTCAAGGGTAACAACATCAGCTTGGGAATGGATCTCGGGGATGATGCGGCGGGGGGGGAGAATGTAGGTATAGTTTATCACGGGGATCGCACCGCTGTGCAAAGGGTGTCAATACAAGGCGAGGGCGACGTGCGCTTTGTGTCCGGGATAAACCTTTACGCTCCAGAGTTGACGTTGGAGGCAGGGAGTTTGGACATCAACGATTCGAAGATCACGTTGAACGGGGCTTATGAATCAGGTTTTAAGGTTCGCGATGAAATGACACTTAGGGGTGCGAGTACCATCCACTCACTCAGCCCCACGGGTTTAAAAACCAGCAAAGAGGGAGGCGCAAAAACGCTCAACATCACCAGTGGGAAATTAACGCTCGAAGCAAAATCGGAAATCTGGACCATAAACGCAGCGGGAAAGAGTTCGGATAACAAGCCCATCGCAAACTTAAAAATTCAATCCGGTCTCATTTCGTTAGACGAGGCTCAAGTCGGATCGTTCACCCTTAACCAATCCAAGGCTGGGGATGTCGAAATTGAGGCAGATGGCATATCCTTACGGGATTCGGTAATCGGTAGTGTCAACTTAACAAAGGCAAATGCCGGTGATGTGACTATCAAAATTGGGCATATTGTTTTGGCTGACAAATCATTTATCGCAAACGGCTTGAACAAGGCCTTATTAGATTGGGGATGGGATCCGTTCGCTCCCGGTGACGCAGGGGATATCAGTATCACCTCGGACAGTCTACGTTTGGAAAACGGCAGCTTCATCCGTAATGCTCAGATAGACACTTCGCTGCCCGGTGATGTTTCGATCACTTCAGAAGAGGTTTCGTTGGCGGGCGGGTCGTTTATCGCGACGGAGTCAGTTCCGTTGTATCAGTCGGACTTCAGCAACCGGACGGAGGTCGATCAAAACGGTTCGGTGAACATCAAAACCGGTTCGTTGGCCCTGAGCGACTCGAGCTACATCAAAACCACTACTGTGATCCCCAAGCGCAACGCCGGCGATATCACCGTTGAGGCTGACAGCGTGTCGCTCACCGGCCGCAGTTCGCTGCTAAGCAACACCGAGCCGAACAAGTTTGAGACCGAGCTTGGTTTGACCGGGCTGGACTACGGAAACGCCGGCCGCTTGGCCATCAACAGCCACACCGTGCAACTCTCTGACCAAAGCAAAATCTCAAGCGACAGCTTCACCAGCGGCGATGGCGGGGACGTGAACATCACCGCCACGACAGGGCTTGGCTTGGCCAACCGCTCGGCCATCTACGCAGGTGCGCTTGGCCAAGGGCAAGGCGGCCGCATCGCCATCGACACCACCGCACTGAACCTCTCCGGCAAATCCGCTGTGGTGGCCGACGTGCGCGACAGCGGCAACGGAGGCGAAGTGACCGTCAAGGCGACTTCGCTCGAGATGGATGAATCGCTGATATACGGCAGCACCTCCGGAGCGGGAGCAGGCAGCAGCATCTCGGTGGAAGCCGAGAGCGTTGCCCTGCAAAACGGAGCGAGGATCGAGAGCGCAGCGAGTGCGGCAGGAGCGGCAGGGGCGTTGGATGTGCGATCCGGCACGGTGACCATCCGAGGCATAGGAGAAGGGTTTGACCCGAAAGACATCGAGGGAGGCGAGACAGGCGAAGAGGTTGCGAGTGGTTTGCTGACCAGCACGGTGGGCAGCGGCAACGCCGGAACGATCGAACTCAACGCCGACCATCTCGAGATGCAGCAGGGACTGATCGGCAGCGCGAGCTCGGGAACGGGCGCAGCGGGGAGCGTGGGGTTGCGCTTGGCCGAGGGGCTGTCGCTTGGCCAAGGGGCGAGTGTGTCGGTGAGTTCAAGCCAAGCGGACGGAGGCGACATCGAGATAGAGACCGCAGGAGAAGTAAGCTTGGCCAAGAGCGAGTTGACGGCGTCGGCGGCCAAGGACGGTGGCAGCATTCGGCTGTTGGGAGCGGGTAACCGAAGCATCCGAGAGAGCCTGTTAAGCGCAGAGGCAGGGCAGAACGGAGGGAACATCACGATCAGCAAGCCGGGGCTGTTGTTCATGAACCGAGGCCAGTTGACAGCGAACGCCGTGAAGGGAGACGGAGGCTACATCTCGGTGGTGGCGGACACCTTTTTGCCATCAATCGACTCGCTGATCACGGCGTCGTCGCAGTACGGGGCGCAGGGTGTGGTGGAGATAGACTCGGTGGAGACGGATATTGGGGGAGGATTGGTAATCCTTCCGGATGAGTTGAAGGACAGGAGAGTGAACCTAGCGGAGCGCTGCGCACTGCAGTTGCAGGGAGACGTGAGCAGTTTCTTCATCAACGGTCAGGGAGGCCTCCCTGTCTGGTCCAAAGAAAGTTACACCCCCTCACTTTTGGAAACCGAACAACAGTAATATTAGTAAAAGTTGAACATTACTTGAGGGAGAATAGATGTTGATCGATATGATAATGATCGGTATTGTGCGACCCGCAAACAATCAATACGTGCGACTCACATCCAACCAATACGTATGAAAATAAAATTACTTTGTCTGTTTGTTCCCGTTTTTATTGGGGTGGCAACGATGGGGCAATCATCCGGTGACGAAAAAGGAGTCTTGCCGCCCTTGAAGGACTTGGGAATCGTAGACACACCAAAAGAGGTTGTGCTGAAGGCGATTGAGTTTGATGGCAATACCGTTTTTACTGATGAGGAGTTGGCTGCGTTGGTTAAGCAGCGGATCGGTGAAAAAGTAAGCGTGGAAGAACTGGAGGGGATTCGCAAGACGATCTCACAACATTATTTCGATCAACAATATGTGAATTCCGGCGCGGTGATCGATGAACAGGATTTGTCCAGGGGAGTGCTCTTGGTACGAATCGTCGAGGGGCGTCTCGATAAGATCAAAGTGCTGAACGAAGGTTGGTTACGCTCCGGTTACGTCACGAGTCGCATTCACCGGGAAGTGGAGCAACCATTGAACCTGAACGATCTGAAAGAAGGATTGGAGTTCATCCGGCGTGACGAAAAAATTCGCAAGATTAACACGGCATTGGTTCCGGGCGACGAGTTGGGGCAAAGCCATTTGGACATGATCGTGGCTGAAAACAAAGTGTTTGATGTGGGGCTGGGTATTAGCAACCGGCGCCCGCCGAGCGTAGGTGCGGAAGAGGCCGAGATTTATTTTGGCACGAAAAACCTGACTAGCCTCGGGGACACGTTGCGGGGTAACTACACGCTTTCGCAGGAAGGGATGGACGAGTGGGATGTTGGCGATTCCGGGAACTATTCGTTATTTTACAGCCTGCCGTTAACGCCGTGGGATACCACGCTCGAACTGGGTTATAACCAGAGTGATTACGTGATTCTCGAAGAACCGTTCAACACATTGGATATCGAGAGTGACACTCGGATGTACACGGTGGCGTTGCGCCAGCCGATTTATCGTGATTTGCAAAACGAGATCAACCTGACGCTGAAAGGGGAACACCGCCGAAGCGATGTGCTGGTTTCCGGTGAGCCATTCTCGATCTCGCCGGGTTCGGTGAACGGTCAGACTCGCATCTCCGCATTGCGGCTCAGCCCGGAGTACGTTTATCGATCCCAGCAAAGGGTGGTCGCCGCACGAACGACCTTTTCCCTCGGCTTGGATGAATTGGCCCCGATTTTGGCGAACGAGTTCGATCCGGAATATTTTACCTGGATGACACAAGCGTCGTGGGTCGAGTCGGTCTCTGAAAACGACACGCTGTTGGTCGTCAAGCTGTTCCATCAACATACGGATGACAAGGTGGTGTCGATGGAGCAATTCAGTCTGGGCGGCGTGAACACGATTCGAGGTTATCGGGAAAACCAACTCATCCGCGACAACGCCTTCATCATTTCACCGGAGTTGCGTTTCCCGGTTTACAAAGATCGCTACGGTAAGGCGCAGGTTTATTTGATCCCGTTTTTCGACTACGGAGTTGGCTGGAACTCGAATGGGCCCCGCGAACGAGAGGAGATTTACAGCGCCGGTTTGGGGGTAACCTACAACCCGACCGACCACATCAGCATGTCTCTTTACTGGGGGCATGGCTTTGAGGATTTTGGGGTTCAAAATGACGACGATCTACAGGACGACGGTATCCACTTTCAGATTCGGCTGGGCACCGCGTTTTGGGATCCCACTGTTAACGCTGTTCCGGAGAAATAACGATGAAGCATACAACCACTTCCATTTTCTTTACCCGTGCTGCACTGGGTCTGATGTTGTCGCTTGGCCTGTTGCTCGGCCCAACGCTTGGCCAGGCGGCCAAGATGGAGCCAACTCTTTCGCAGCTACTTGACCAAGCGGCGGCGTATCAGGCCAAGGGGCAGGTGAACCAAGCGGAGAAAGTTTTGAAACGCGCGCTTGGCCAAGCGCAGCGCGCCGAAGACAAGAGGTCGGTGGCTTTGGTTAAAAACAACCTGGCATGTCTGTGGATTCTGGCCAGTAAAAAATACCGCTCCGCCGGAGAGGAGGCAGATGTGTATCTGCTGGAGGCGCTAAAGACAGCGGAGGAGTTGAAAGACAAGAAGCTCGAAGCCAGCATCCGGGTAAACCTCGGCAATCTGTTGGTTGGTTGGGGGAACTACGAGGATGCGGTTTGGAATTATAATGAGGCGGTTAAACATGCCGACGAAGCCGGCGACGATGAACGCGCGGCCCAGTGCCGGATTGGCATGGCAACAGCAGCGGCGTTTCACGGATCAACTGAGTTGGCCACGGGTTATGCAGCCAAGGCAGACAAAAATATCACCGCCCTGAAAGACGGGAAAAAGAAGGCACTGCTCCACATTAAACTGGGCGACGTGTACGGCCGCATGATGGATGCTGCGGCGGATCGCGAGCAGCGCGGNCCGTTGTTNGTGAAAAGTGCANNNCAGTATCNCAAAGCCATNACTGAGGCTCGAAAGGTGGGTGATGAAGCCAGTCAGGCTTACTCGCTCGGTTTTCTCGCCGGGCTATACGAGACGGAAGGGCGCTACGACGAGGCGTTGCAATTGAGCCGCGCAGCGCTGGATTTGGCACAGAAAAACAATCTGCCNGATGCCGTCTACCAGTGGCAATGGCTCGTGGGGCGGTNGCACAACTTGCTGGGTGACCGCGACCGCGCGATCGATTCGTATCAGACAGCGATTGGGAACTTGCAGAGCATACGCAATGACCTCGCGATTGTTTACGGCAATGTGAACAGCCCGACTAGTTTTAGAGATTCCGTTGGGCCAATCTACTATGAACTGGCGGATTTGATCCTGAAAAAAGCCGACGACACCAAGGACGCCGAGGCCCGTGCGGCGTTGTTGGTTGAAGCACGGGAAACGGTTGAAGCATTGAAGGGGGCTGAGCTTTCGAACTATTTTCAGGATGACTGTGTGAACATGGTAAACGCCGGAGCGAGGAGCATCGGGCAAATGTCCCCTACGGCGGCCATCGTGTACATCGTCCCGCTNGAGGACCGGCTTGAGCTGTTAGTCGAAACCAAGTCGGGACTGAATAAAGTGACGGTGGATGTAACCAGTCAGCGGTTGATGGAACAGGCTCGACTGTTTCGCCATCATATCGAACGGCGCACGACTTACTTTTTCAAGGACCACGGCGAGGCGCTTTACGCGTGGTTGATCGAACCGATCAAGCCGCTGCTTAAAAAGGACGAGGTGGACACGTTGGTGTTCGTTCCGGACGGAGCGTTGCGCAGCGTCCCGATCGCCGCACTGTACGACGGAAAAAACTATGTGCTCGAGCAATACGCTGTGGCGGTAGCTCCGGGCTTGAGCTTGATTGAGTCACAGGAGGCGACCTCGCCCAACTCGCGTTTTTTGTTCAGTGGCTTGGCTGCGGAACGCCATGGGTTCCCCGGGTTGCCTGCGGTGGTTCAGGAGGCGGAGTTGATCGCCAAAAGTTTCGAGCCGACGCAGTTGATGGACCAGACCTTCCTCAAGGATGATTTGGAGAACACTTTTTTACGGAACGATTTTCGGTACGTTCACATCGCGTCCCACGGTCAGTTTAGTGGCGATGCAGCCAGTACATTTGTTTTGACTTATGACGACTACCTGACGCTGGACGATTTGGAAAACCTTATCCGGCCGAGCAGCTATCGCGGTGCGCCGGTTGAGTTATTGACCCTGAGTGCATGCCAGACGGCGGCCGGTGATGACAAAGCTGCGCTTGGATTGGCTGGCGTGGCGATCAAGGCAGGTGCCCGCGCGGCATTGGCCAGCCTTTGGTTTGTTAGTGACCAAGCCTCGGCGCTGATGGTGGATGAGTTTTATCGCGCCTTGGCCAAGCCTGGCACTTCCAAAGCCCAAGCGCTAAAACACGCCCAGACCGTGTTGCGGAACGATCCCCGTTTTCGGCATCCCCGCTACTGGGCCCCCTACATCATGATTGGGAACTGGCTTTAAGGTCGGAATTTTTGCTGGGAAAAACTCAGCNCTTGGCCTTTTAATGTCTCCCGATTCGATGCCGTTAGTCAAAAACTGGATCAACAATCTCATCAAGCGAATGTCGAAGGGGGCATTCTGGCTTGAGGTATTGGTTGCCGTGTTGGTCGGGGGAGGGACCTTCTGGGGCGTCAAGGCGTTGAGGGATCAAGGGCTTCTTATGAATCAGGAGTTGTTGCACCACGACTTCCTACACCTCAAACAGCCGTTCGATTACGGGACGAACCAAGTCACTCATACGAACATCGTTATTATTGGTGCTGACGAGCGGGACATCCAGAGATTCGGTTGGCCACTGGAGGATGACATGGTGTCCAAGATTTTGGAGAAAATCGCCTCACACCAACCGGCCGGCATCGCGTTGGATTTGTATCGGGATATGCCGGTGCCCAAGCGGGGCGACCTCGTTCATCATTTAAACCAAACCCTCACCAACCACCTCAACATCATTGGCATTTCGCAAATCGATTTGGAGGAACCAGATTTGACAATCAAGGCTCCGTTGGTTTTGCGTGATCAACCGACGCGGGTCGGGGAAAACTCATTCGCCAACGACCCCGACCGGATGCTTCGTCGAGGGATGCTGTACTTTTATTCGGATGCGGGAATTCATCCGTCGCTTGGATTGATAATGGCCGGACGATACTTAAACAAAAACTGGTGGGAACTGCTTTCAAACGCCCCCGGCCCCATACTCAAAATGCAATTGCCCATTGCTGATTTGGGTATAACCAATGCGCAGCAAGTCAGTGTTGCTTTAGTCTCCAAGGTGACAAGGGGAGGTGAGTCAGAGACAGACTCGACCGGAGTGTTGAAATTTACTGCATCGGACAACCCTCTCCAGTACAGCGAATTAGGAGATGTAATTGATTCTACAAATGTTGTGGTGATGGCTGATTTGGGTGGGATTGCGGATATTAATGGAGATGTGAAGTCGTTGAAGATAACGGCTGCAGATGGGGCACTCACGATCGATACCACCGTCGCAGGGGTGGCCATGCCTCCGTTGGATTGGTATCCGGAAAATGCGGATANNGNATACGANTTTAGGTGGTTCTTCGATGTGGACAACAACGCNGAAACCGGGTTGAAGGTAAACGGGATCGATGGNTTGGGTGCGGATGTGATNGCTGAAATCGANTTTCACTCNGGTGANGGGAGGGAAGTGGGAACCGCATATCATCCGGCGTTGAAAGAGGGCGCAACAAATAGCGTCTTGATGCCCGCATTTCAATTCGGTTCGGTACGGGAAGATCAATCGAGCCTCAAAATTGGCAAGGCGTTGTTTACCAGTTTTGACGGCGACCGNGGTCCTTACTCCGGAACGGACGCCGGNGGGTTCACATTTCGTATGGACTATCGCGGAGCGAAGGCTTCTCAATTTCCCCAATACACAGTGCGAGCTTTAATGGGCGAAGAAAACACCGAAGGTGAAAGTCAAGCGGAGTCGCCCTGTTGTAAAAGTGTCGAATGCCGTTGCTTGGTTCAAACTGAAGACCTGAAGGGGAAATTGGTGTTTTTTGGGGCTGTGGCGGACAGTTTGAAGGACTATTATACGATGCCTCACGACGATCGGGAACGTCTGTTAATTACTCATGCCTTGGCGACCGATCAGTTACTGAGATCCTATTTTAACGGAGACGAACAAACTCGTTACTGGACGCGTGGTGGGGAGACTTACTGGGTTCTTTTCTGGAGTTTCATGGGAGTGCTGATAGGATTTGCTGTGAGGGAAAATCCGGGAATACGCCTATTGCTCATCGCTCCGATTTTGCTCTTCGGTTTGCTGGCATTTTCTTGGTGGCAATTTTTTACGCATCAACTTTGGGTCCCAGTCATCCCTCCCGTACTGGCGATGTTTGGTTCAGCGGTGCTGATGATTTTTTATCTGTTCCTCACTGAGGGCCGACAAAAGAAGGCGATCAGCGGGATGTTCTCCACCATGGTGAGTCCCGAGGTGCTTAAGTATATCCAGGAAGAGTCTGGTTCGCTCAAACTGGCTGGTGAACGCAAGGAGGCAACGATGTTCTTTTCCGATGTGGCCGGCTTCACCACCATCTCCGAAAAACTCAACGCCGAGCAGTTGGCAGCAGTGCTTAACGAGTACCTCACACCGATGAGTGACATAATCATTAACTACGGTGGATACATCGACAAATATGAGGGGGATGCCATCATGGCGGATTTCGGTGTTCCAATCTGGGGTGACGAGGATTCTCACTCTCACGCATGGAAATGTTGCTGGGCGGCGGTTGAGCAGCAGGAAAAGCTGGTCCCATTGAGTGTCGAGTTAAAGGAAAAGTATGACGTGGAGATTGGGGTGCGGATGGGCATTAACACCGGCTATGTGTCTGCTGGTAATATGGGTTCCACCCAAAAAATGCAGTATACGGTGATGGGCGATGCCGTGAACCAAGC
>NZFR01000074.1 GCA_002689335.1 Verrucomicrobiales bacterium | reverse complement strand
CGGAATGCCGTCGATTACTTTGTGTCGGCGAGACAGGCGGAGGTCGGTTTGTCGCCGTCACCGGAGGCGGAGCGCGCCACGTTGCTGCGGCGGTTGAGTCTCGACCTGACCGGTCTGCCGCCGACTCCCGGGCAACTTGCGACGTTCATGGCCGACACTGAACCGCGGGCTTACGAGCGCGCGGTTGATCGGCTGTTGCAGTCGCCTCGTTACGGGGAACGCTGGGGGCGGCATTGGTTGGACGCCGCACGTTACGCCGATTCCGACGGCTACAGCCACGACGCCGCACGGTCGATCTGGCCTTACCGCGACTGGGTGATCGAGGCGTTTAATCGTGATTTGCCGTTTGACCAGTTTGTGGTGGAGCAACTTGCCGGTGACATGCTGCCGGATGCCACGCTGGCGCAGCGGGTGGCCACGGGGTTTCATCGTAACACGCAGATCAATACCGAGGGCGGCGTCGACCGGGAGCAGTTTCGCATCGACTCGATCTACGATCGAATCGCGACGACTGGCGAAGTGATGTTTGGGCTGACTTTCGGCTGCGCGCAATGCCATGACCACAAGTACGATCCGATCTCTCAGGTGGAGTACTACCAGCTGTTCGCGTTTTTCAACAACGCCGACGAGCCGCGNATCGAGGCNCNGACGCGNGAGGTTCAATTTCAACGGGCGGCGGTCGATGNGAAAATCAAANGGGTCGAAGCCAGNCTGAGCGGCTTGGCCAAGGAGNATGCCCAGCGCAAGGCGTTCGAGGAGAGCTTGGCCAAGCTCAAGAAAACCCGGCCAAAGGCGGCGACCACGATGGTCATGGCCAAGCGCCGGGAACCGCGGACCACGCACCGGTTCATTCAGGGGGATTTCACGCGCCCCGCCGAGGAGGTGCAGGCCGGCACGCCGACGGTGTTGCACCGCTTGGCCAAGCGCGACCGCGACCGGCTTGGCTTTGCCCGCTGGGTGGCCGACAAAAGCAACCCGCTACTTGCGCGCGTGGCGGTGAACCGGATGTGGCAGCACTTATTCGGGCAGGGCATCGTGCAGACGGACAACGATTTTGGATCGCAGGGCATCCCTCCCACACACCCGAAGCTGCTCGACTGGTTGTCGGTGGAGTTCATGGAAAACGGCTGGAGCCAAAAGGAGCTGCACCGGTTGCTGGTGACCTCGGCAACGTACCGGCAATCGTCTCTCCGGCGGAAGGATTTAGATCAGGTCGACCCGGCGAACAAGTGGCTTGCGCGGCAGTCGCGCTTCCGGCTCGACGCGGAGTTGGTGCGCGACGTGGCGCTTGCAGCGAGCGGATTGCTCAGCGAGCGGATGGGTGGCCCGGGGGTATTCCCGCCGCAACCGGAAGGCTGCATGGATCTCGGCCAGCACCGCAAAACGTGGAAGGCGAGCAGTGGGGAGGATCGTTACCGCCGCGCCGCCTACACTTATCGCTGGCGAAATACGCCGCACCCGGCGTTGAAGGTATTCGATGCGCCGGACGGGCTGGCCGCCTGCACCCGGCGCATCCGTTCGAACACGCCACTGCAGGCGCTGACGTTGATGAACGATCCGGCGTTCATTGAGCTGGCGATGGGTTTGGCCAATCGGCTGTTGACCGGGGCTGCCACGCCGGAGGAGCGAATCCGGCTCGGTTTTCAACTCTGCCTGAATCGCGACCCGGATGCTGAGGAGTTGCGACTCCTGACCGATTTGGTCGCGCAGCAGACCAAGGAATTTGCCGCACAGGTCAGTTCGGCCAAGGCCATGGTCGTGCACGCGGCGGCGCTTGGCCAAGCGACCCGCCCGGTCACCGGGGATGCGGCGTTCTCGGCCTGGACGATGGCTGCCCGGGTCATGCTCAACCTCGACGAAACCATCACCCGCGAATAATGATTCTGCAACAAACCACACGACGACACTTTTTCAGCCAATGCTCGATGGGGCTTGGCTCGATCGCACTTAGCTCACTGATTGGCAGCGACTCGGCGCGGGCCAACGGCGTGAATCCGTTTCTGCCCGGCCAGCCTCATTTTTTGCCAAAGGCCAAAAACGTCATCTACCTGTTCATGGGGGGTGGCCCGTCGCAGCTAGAGCTGTACGACTGGAAACCGGAACTTGCCAAGCGGCACGGCGGTGACATCCCGGACGAGTTCGTGANAGGCAAACGGTTCGCGTTCATGAACAGCTCGTTTAAGCAGAACAACAAACTGCTCGGGCCGGTAAAAAAATTCAGTCAACACGGCCAGTCGGGGATGTGGTTCAGTGAAAATATCCCGAACATCGCCAGCATCGCCGACGAGATCACGATGTTTCGCACCTGCAAGACCAACCTGTTCAACCATGCGCCCGCCAAGTTGTTCATGAACACCGGCACCGGCATCTTTGGGCGGCCGAGCATGGGCTCATGGGTAACCTACGGCATCGGCAGTGAGTCGCAGAGTCTGCCCGGTTTTGTCGTGCTGCATTCCGGTCCGCGGGGGCCGCGAGGTGGGGCTGCGAACTGGGCCAGTGGCTTTTTGCCGACGACGTATCAGGGAGTCCCGCTGCGTGGTTCGGGAGATCCGATTTTGAATCTCGCCAGCCCTCCCGGCATCAACAGCAGCCGCCAACGCAAGTCCATCGACGTCATCAATCAACTCAACCTGAAACGGCTTGTGGCCACCGGCGATCCGGAGATCAACACGCGTATCGCGTCGTACGAGATGGCGTACCGGATGCAGTCGAGCGCGCCGGAGTTGATGGATATCGGGGGTGAAAGCAAGGCCACGCTGGATCTTTACGGCATCGAGCAGGGCAAGCCGAGTTTTGCCAACAACTGTCTTTTGGCCCGGCGATTGGTGCAGCGCGGCACGCGTTTTGTGCAGCTTTATCACACGAATTGGGACAGTCACGGCGGCCCCGGTGAAACGTTGNCCAAGGATTTCGACAAGGTGACAAACGACGTCGACAAGGCCAGCGCTGCACTGATCCGCGACCTCAAGGCGCACGGTATGTTGGACGACACGCTCGTCATCTGGGGTGGCGAATTTGGCCGTACNCCGATGAGTGAGGCTCGGCAAACGAAAGGGCGCAACCACCACATCGACGCCTTCACCATCTGGATGGCTGGCGGCGGCATTAAGCCGGGAGGCATCGTCGGNACAACGGATGAGTTTGGTTTNGGCGCNATTGATCAGGAATGCCATGTGCACGATTTGCACGCCACTGTGNTGCATCTGCTGGGGCTGGATCACAAACGGTTGACGTNCCGTTTTCAGGGGCGCGACTTCCGCCTCACGGACGTCCACGGCAACGTCATCAAAGACGCGCTGGCTTGATGTGGGGGCGAGGGGAGGAGCTACACCGCTTTTAGCTTGGGCAGATCCTGAGAATCCACGAGGCCGACCGGTTNGCGCTTGGCGTTGACGACGACGATGTCGTCGATGTTTCGCTCGTTGAAGATTCGGATCGCCTCGGCGGCAAGAGCATCCTCACGAATGTTTGTTGGCTTACGATTCATCACCTTGGCCAAGCTTTGATCCAGCACCGAGTCGCTCTTGGCCAAGAGGCGTCGCAAATCGCCATCGGTAAAGACGCCTGCCAGTTTTCCGTTTTTGTTGACCACACTGACGCTGCCGGATTTGGCNTTGCCCATGACGAGCAGTGCATCGCGCACGGTCAACGTCTGCAGAGCCACTGGGTTTCGAGAGCCACTGCGCATAATGTCCGCCACCCTGAGCAGCAATGCTCGGCCGATGGCTCCGCTTGGGTGGCGCTGGGCGAAGTCGGATTTTTTAAACCCACGAGCGTCGAGCACGGCCATGGCGAGTGCGTCGCCCATTACGAGTGAGGCGGTGGTGCTGGCCGTCGGTGCCATGTTGAACGGGCAAGCTTCCTTGGGCACCTTCACGTTCAACACCGTTTCGGCGTGTTGCCCAAGCGTGGACTTTGGCNCGCTGGTGATGGCGATGATTTTCACGGTGAACCGTTTGATTGCNGGGAGAAGGTTGATGAGTTCGTCCGTTTCGCCGGAGTAACTCAAGACGAGCACGATGTCGTCGTCGTTAAGGATGCCGAGATCACCGTGCAATGCGTCGACGCTGTCGAGTAACACTGCCGGTGCACCGGTGCTGGTAAACGTGGCGGCAATTTTTCGGCCGATGTTGCCGGACTTGCCCACGCCCACGACGACCAGTTTATGGCGCTTGGCCAAGGCGGCTACGATTAGGTCGACCGCTTGGCCAAACGACCGGTTGAGCCGGCCTCGCACGGCATTCACTGCAGCGAGTTCGACGTCGAAAACTTCTCTGGCCCGCTTGAGATGGGACATGGTTTACTCCGAGTTGGGATACGATCCGAGGACCTTGACGAACCGGCTCATGCGGTCTAGTTCGTTAATGGCGTTGGCCACTTTTTTGTCCTCAAAATGACCGTCGCAATCGATAAAAAACAGATACTCCCATGCCTTGCGTTTGCTCGGGCGGGACTCGATTTTGGTCATGTTCAACCGGTATTTGCGGAACGGTGCCATGACCTGATGGAGTGCGCCCACCTTGTCCTCGATACCGACCACGAGGCTCGTCCGGTCGTTCTTCGTAGAGGGGCTGCATTTGCGGCCGAGAACAAAAAAGCGGGTGGCGTTCGAAGCGTTGTCCTGAATGTTGTGATCGACGATCTGCAGGCTGTACCGCTGTGCCGCGAGCGAACCGGCGATCGCGGCTGCGGTCTTGTCGTCGGCAGCCATCTCTGCCGCACGCGTGGTGGAGGAGGCTTCGATAATCTCCACTGATGGCAGGTTTTGCTGCAGCCAGACACGGCATTGCGCCAGCGCCTGGGGGTGCGAGTAAAGTTTGCGAACTTTAGTACGGCGATTGTTTCGGACGAGGCAATGCTGAATCGGCATCACTATTTGCGCGACGATTTTCAGTGGGCTTTCCACGAACAAGTCCAGCGTATGCGTGACGACGCCTTCGGTTGAATTTTCAATCGGCACCACCCCGTAGTCGGCCCGGTCTTTTTCCACCTCTGAGAAAACGTCCTTGATGGTTTTCTGAGGTGAGTAACGGAGACTGTGCCCAAACTTACGAATCGCGGCCTGATGTGTGTAGGTGGCTTCCGGGCCTAGATAGGCGATGGTGAGTGATTTTTCGAGCGACAACGAGCAGGACATGATCTCGCGGTAGATCGCCTTCATAGCTTCGTGCGGCACCGGCCCTTTGTTGAGCTTGGCCAAGCGCTCGAAAATCAATCGCTCACGGTGTGGTGCGTAAATCTCTTCGCCGGCCTTAAGCTTGATCGCGCCGATGGCGAGCGCGTGTTCGGTGCGTTCGTTCAGTAGTGCCACCAGCTTTTTGTCGATGGCATCGATGCCCTTGCGGTGTTCCTCGAGGCTCATGGGTTATTCATCCTCATCGTCGTCGTCCTCGTCCTCAAATTCATCCTCNTCCTCGAACTCATCGTCGTCCTCTTCAGGCTCGTTTTCGTCGTCGGTTTCGTCCGGCTTTTCTTCGGACGCTTCTTCTNCGGNCNGAGCTTCACTTTTAGGTTCCGCTTTGAAATCGAGTTGGGCTTGGTCGCTGTCTTCCGGAGTCTCTGTTGTCGCTAAATCAACCTGGATACGTCGGAGCTCTTCCGCTGCCGGAAGTTCTTCGAGATCTTTCAAGCCAAAGTGTTCGAGGAAAAATTGGGTGGTGCCGTACAGCTTGGGGCGGCCCGGTGCGTCGGCNTCACCTTTGATCTCGATAAGTTCACGCTCCGTTAACGTGGCTACCACACCGTCCACGGCCACGCCACGAATGTGCTCCATCTCGGCTCGGGTGATTGGCTGCCGGTACGCCACGATGGCCAACGTCTCGAGAGCCGGTTGCGATAGTTTGGGGGGGCGCGGCTTGGCTCCGACGAGTACCTGTAGCCAAGGCGCGAAATCCGGCTTGGTCACAAATTGCCAGTTGCCGCCCACGCAGGCCAGGCGGAAGCTGCGGTTCGCGTTATCGTGTTCGAAGACGAGTTCTTCCAANGCCTTTTCCACAGCGCGGGCNGTGGCNTTGGNNAANTCCNGAGTGTGTTCTTCNTTCGGAAGTTTTTCCGGNGTGTCGCGGAGGACAGNGCGCAGTTCACCGATNCTCATCGGCTTTTGTGCCGAGAAGACGATNGACTCGAGTATTTCCTTCAGCTCCACTCTATTGCGATTCCACTGTTTCTGTTGCCGGTTCTCCGGGTACGATCCGCTGCATGTCAACCGGCGCGACAACGATCTCGATCTCGCCGAACACGTCACCTTGCGACGCCAGTAGATGTTTGAGGCGAATTAACTCAAGCAACGCCAAAAACGTCGCCACAACTTCACCACGACTCCCGACGCCCTCAAATAATTCCGAAAACCTCAGTCGGCCGGTCTCAACCAACCGCTGGCGGATGACCACGATTTTCTCGCTGACACTCCACTGGTCGTCGACGATTTCGCGCCGGGCAGACTCGCGATGGTTGTATCGCTGGAGCACCACGTCCACCGCGCTGATGAGATCGAAGATGCTCGCCTCGAGGCGGTTCTCCATCGGCAACGGGTCAAGCGGAATGCTCCCCGGGCGCCGTGTGTAAACTTTCTCCTGTTCGAATTCCAGCTTTTGCAGGTCACCGGTGATATCCTTGAACCGCTTGTACTCGACCAGTTTGCGGATCAACTCCCAACGCGGATCCTCCATTTCCTCCTCATCCTCGGCTTCGACCTGTTGATCCACTGGCAGCAATTCGCGGCTTTTGATGTACATCAGCGTCGAGGCCATCACGATGAATTCCCCGGCCAACTCCAGGTCGAGCCGCTTCATCATCTCCACGTAGGCGAGAAACTGCGTGGCCAATTCCGTCATGTTCACCTCATAGATGTCCACCTCCTGTTTCCTGACGAGAAACAGAAGCAGATCCATCGGGCCTTCAAAGACCTTGAATTGGATTTTGAAATCGGACATCCGGAGACTGCGAACGCAGTAGACAAAGCATAGTTGACTGGCGCCTCGTTTGGCAACGCCACTCTCGCGAGGCAGGCTTGCCGCCGCGGGTCTTCGCCGGTAGTTTCGAGCCCATGAAAACTGGGTGGAAAATTTTCGTCGCGCTCCTACTCGCCCTCGCTGCTCCGCCGCTTGGCCAAGCGCAGGAGGACGGAGCGGATGACGCCGTTGAGACGGTTGAAAAGTTGCAGGCNCTCGAGCCAAACGCAGCCGACACAGCCGCGCTTGGCCAAGCGGAATCGCAAAAGACCGTGTACGTCATCCCGGTGCGAGACGACATCATGCCGCCGATCCTCTACGTCATCCGGCGCGGGGTGAAGGAGGCGATGCAGGCCGAGGCCGACTGCCTTATCATCGACATGGAAACCAACGGCGGCCGGGTGGATATCACCGAGGAAATTTTCGGTATCATCGACAAGTTCAAAGGCGAGACGGTGACTTACGTCAACAAGGACGCCTACTCCGCCGGGGCGTTCATCGCGGTTTCGACCGATCAAATCTACATGGCTCCNCAGAGTGTCATCGGCGCAGCGGCCCCGATCATGATGGCGCCGGGAGGTGGCGCATCCGAGTTGCCGTCCACCATGGAGGCCAAAATGAACTCTGCCATTCGCGCCAAAATCCGAACGCAGGCTGAGAAAAATGGGTACGCCATCGACGTCATCGAGGCCATGGTCGATAAATCCAAAACGCTTGAGCGCGACGGCAAAACGATCTGTGCCGAGGGCGAAATTCTCACGCTGACTGACATCGAGGCGGCTGCAAAATACGGCGAAGACCAAAAACCGCTGCTATCCGCCGGGACGGTCGAGAGCATTGATGCGCTGATCGAAAAACTCGGTTACGGCGGGGCCAAACGCGTCGACGTCAAACCGCTTGGCGCGGAGGAACTTGGTACGTGGATCGCCACGATCAGTCCGCTGCTTTTGTTGATCGGCATCGCCGGATTGTACATCGAATTCAAGACACCCGGTTTTGGGGTGTTCGGGGCCATCGGTATTGCTGCGTTGGTGGTCTACTTTTTTGGTGGATACGTCTCCGGTTTGGCCGGCATCGAGTGGGTGGGGATTTTCGTTCTCGGGATCGCACTGGTGGCGGTCGAGATTTTTCTCGTGCCGGGCACGCTGATCGCGGGTATGTGCGGCGCGGTTTGTATCCTCATCTCGCTTGTCATGGGCATGACGGATATGTACCCGAATATGCCGTGGTTCCCGACCGCGCCGGCGGAGGGCGAGGCGCCTCTGGTGGAGGGGATCGATTTTGCCATCCCGGATTTCTCCAAACCGGTGAGGGATCTCACCATCGCTTTTTTCCTGTCCATCCCGATGCTCTGGGGGTTGACCAAGTGGCTGCCGCATTCGAAGACCTTTTCCCAGCTCGCNTCGGTCACGGTCAGCGGCGCNGAATCCGTTGCAGCAGTTGCAGCGGTGGTCGAGTCACGACAGGGCCAGACCGGGACCACGACCACTCCGCTCAACCCCGGGGGTAAGGCGTTGATTGGGGACGATCTTTGCAGCGTGATCACTCAGGGCGAGATGATCGATTCCGGTATTTCGGTCAGAGTCATCGGCAGCAGCGGTAGCGATCTTGTGGTCGTTGAAGCCTGAGCGCTTGGCCAAGCGAACGCGATGGNCGGGAGTGGCATCGTTTATTTTGCTTACGGGTCGAATATGTGCCCGGAGCAGATGGCGNTGCGTTGCCCCGGCGGCCNAGCGCTTGGCCAAGCGGTTCTGCTCGACTGGCAATTCCTGATCAACACTCGCACTTACGCCACGATTGAGGCCAAGCGGGATGCGGCGACTCACGGTGTGTTGTGGATGCTCACTCCGGAACACATCGCCGAGTTGGACCATTACGAAGCAGTCGAGGAGGGGATGTACTACAAAACGAACCTTGCTGTGGCTCACGGAGAAAAGCAGGTCGAGGCGCTGGTGTACATCGATCCGGTTTGCGAGCGTGGCCAGCCCGAGCCAGACTACATGGAAAGTATCCTGCGCGGAGCGCGGCACTTTGGATTGCCCCCGGAATACACCGAGTCGCTCGCTCGCTCGTGACTGGAGCGCGGCCTAAGCCTATTTCCGTGTGCCNGGTGTGACTGAAAGTTTCACACGCTTGCCCTTGCGAAGCACCTCGACGTCGACCGGCTTGCCGATTTTTACGGCATCGAGCGCGTAGGTGTAGTCGTAAATGTTGGTGATCTTTTTGCCGGCAAAGTGAACGATGATGTCACCGGCTTTCAGTCCGGCTTTGTCCGCCGGGCCGCCGCCGCGCACGCCGGAGAGCAGCACTCCTTTGACATCCTCCGAGGCGTAGTCGGGGATCGTCCCGAGATAGACTCGGATTGCGTCGCGGCTGCCGCCTTGATCAGATTTTTCGACCTTCACGTAGTCGGGCCGCTCGCCGCCCTTGGAGAGGTCGCGAACGATGTTGCCGGCGAACCGGGCGATGCGCTCGATTCCCTCGTAGTTCAGCGTGTCGGGATCATCGGCCGGCCGATGGTACTCCTCGTGGCTGCCGGTGAATAATGCCAGCACCGGAATGCCTTTCGGATAAAACGAGGTCGTGTCGGTCGGCAGATACGGATCCTCCTGCAGCGTGAGATCGAACCCGGCAAGAACATTTCGCCGCTCGATCAGTTTTTTCCAAACAGAAGACGAACCAATGCCCTGCAGGGTCAGTTTGTTTTCCCGCAACCTGCCGACCATATCGAAATTCAGATAGGCCACGACTTGCTTGAGATCGACCGTTGGCTTGGCTGCGTATCGCGCGGAGCCGATCAGCCCCAACTCTTCGCCGGACCAAAAACTGAAAATCACGCCGCGCTGAAATTCCTGCGGATGCGCCTGCCGCCGCTCGGCCAAATGCGCCGCCAGTTCAAGCAGAGTCGAGACACCGGAGGCATTGTCGTCTGCCCCGTTGTGGATCATCCCCTCCTCTCCTTTGATGCCGAATCCTCCAGTTTCGCCGCGACCGAGATGATCATAATGCGCGCCGAGCATGACATATTCCGGCGTCGAGTTGGCCGGCACCTGTCCGGCCGGAGGGAGCACAGCGATGATGTTGCTGTCCTTTTTTCGGATCCGTTTGATGTGTGTTTTGATGTTCAACACGATTCCCGGCAGGGACAGTCCGTGGACTGCGTGTGGGTTTTCCTTGTCGAGTGACGACTGCAGTTCCTTCAGCGACTTGCCGTAAAACTNTACCAGCGAGTTGCCCACTTCGCCGCTAACCGAGATCACCGGGATGCCGGCCCCGGCCATGCTGGTGTCGAAACTCAGGTTGGCCAGCTTGCCGGCGTTGGGCGAGTTTGNGCCGGTAACGACAAGNAGCGCCTTCGCTCCATTGTTCCGCGCGATGAGCGCCTTGTATCGGAGCCCGGCGTAGCGGTTGAGTTGCTGCCGGCGTTCCACCGAGATGTCCTCCGGCACGTAGCGGAGAACCATCACGATTTTGTCCTTCACGTTCAGGTCGCCGTACGAGTTGTAGCCGACACCGAGTTTTCCCGGCTTGTTCAGGCCGTAGCCCGCGAAGATCANTTCGCCCTCGATTTCACCGTTTGCCGAAAATGCCAGTGGCCGGAAATCCTTGTTCAACTTGAACGTGTGATCTTCACCGGTGTGGCCGCGCAGGATCATGCGGTTGTCCTTTTTCACCAGTTCCACACCTCCGGTGAATTCAAACGTGTGATCAAAACTCCCCGCTTCCGAGCCAAGCGGCTTTAGGCCGGCTCCGGACAACTCATCGCGAATGTAGTCCGCGGCCTTGCGGATGCCTTCGCTGCCGGTACGGCGTCCCTCCAGTTCGTCAGAGGCTAAAAAGGCGACATGCCGCTTGATGTCTTTTGCGGTTACGGATGGCGCGCCANTTGGTTTGGCCGCAGCCCGCTTGGGCGCTTGGCCAAGCGCAGCCAACGCGCCGTCGTGATTCCATTTTGCGAGGAAAAGTTGCGACTGCTTTTCCGGCGTGGCGTTGGATGTCCAGCATAACTGAGCGCCGTCCGGCGAAAACACCGGCAGCCCATCGAAGCCGGCGCGTTCGGTCACCCGTACCGGTTCGCGTTGGCCAAGCGCATCGACTAGGTACAACTCGAAGTTGGTGAAGCCGAGTTTGTTGCTGGCAAAGATAATGTACTCCCCGGAGGGGTGAAAATAGGGTGCCCACGACATCGAATCGAAGCTGGTAATTTTGCGCACATCGGAGCCGTCGAGTTTCATCGTGTGAATTTCCGCGACCGCACCGGCCTTGTTGAACCTCCGCCAAACGATGCGCTGTCCGTCCGGCGAGAAAAACGGTCCGCCGTCGTACCCGGGCGAATCCGTGAGCCGAGTCTGCCCGGAGCCGTCGGCGTTCATGATGTAAATTTCGCCGAAGTAAGAGAGATCGATCTCGCGGAGTTTTTTCTCCTCATCCGTCAGGTTGTCGGCGTAGGCGCTGCGAGTGGAGCTGAAGACGATTTTTTTGCCGTCCGGCGAGTAGCCGGCCTCGGCGTCGTAGCCCCGGGCAGAGGTGAGTTGGCGCAGCTTGCTGCCGTCTGTGTTGGCAGTGAAGATGTCCATGTTTTCGTCGTAGTCCCACGAGTAACGGCGCTGTTTGCCGGAGGCACGGAAATGAAGTTCAGCCTCCTGCTTGGCCTTGGCCTGCGGGTCGTGATGTGTGGAACCGAAAAGCACGTGTTGGCCGTTCGGGTGAAAAAATGCACAGGTCGTTTTGCCATGACCGGGGGTCACGCGGGCGGTGTCGCCGGTTTCGAAATCGATCGTGTAAATCTGGTAGAACGGATTGCCCTTTTCGCGTTCGCTCTGGAAAATCAATTTGGAACCGTCCGCGCTNTAGTAGCCTTCGCCACTGCGCCGCCCCTCGAAGGTCAACTGCCGCACGCGAGAAAGGAAGTCCTCCTGCCCCTTGGCCTCGGTGGCGCTTGGCCACGCAGCCAGCATCATCGCGGCAGCGGCGGCTCCGGTTACGATAAAGTTTCGATCCAACATTTCACGGCTGGTTTTAGTTTCAACCCGCCAGTTTTTCAACTAAGAGCTTGGCCGTGTTCCGTATCGAGAAAGTCGAAACTTCTGCTCAGTTGCGTGAGTTTGTGAGNTTCCCGCTGCGGATTTACTCGATTGATTCGCCGTGGGTACCACCCGTCTGGAAGGAGGAAATGAAGCGTCTGGCCCCCGAGTACGGCGATTTTTACCGACATTCAGACGCTCAATTATTTCTNGCTCGCAACAAAACCGGCGAGCCGGTTGGCCGCATCGCCGCGATTCGGTTCAACCGCCATCTGGAGGTGTACGATGACGGAGTCGGCTTTTTCGGTTTCTTCGAGTGCATCGACGATTCAGCTGCCGCCGGTCAATTGTTTGACGCGGCCAAGAGGTGGCTCCGCGAGCAGGGTTTGGCCAAGATGCGCGGCCCGACCAGTTTCACCATCAACGAAGAGATCGGATTGTTGATCGAGAATTTTGACGATCCGCCGACGCTGCTCACGACGTGGAACCCGCCCTACTACCAGCGCTTGGTTGAGTCCGCTGGCTTGGCCAAGGTCGAGGATTTGGTCGCGCGCACAATGCCCATCGCGAACATCGACCCCGACTACCTTCAGCGATTGTCTAAGGTTGTGAGGCGAAATAAACGGGTCACCGTCCGGCAGGCAAACTTGGCCAATATGGAGAACGAGATCGACATTCTAGTAAAGGTATACGGCGAGGCTTGGAGAGAAAACTGGGGTGCCGTACCAATTAGCCGAGAGGAATTCGAAAAACTCGTTCACGGCCTTAAACCGTTTCTACTGCCGGAGTATACTTTGGTTGCTGAATACGACAGTGAGCCGGTGGGCGTCTCCGTGTCTATTCCGGACATTAACGTCGCGATCAAAGGCTGCGGTGGGAAGTTCGGGCCGCTTGGTTTGATCCGTTTTCTGTTTGCCAAGCGCCAACTCACCCTAATTCGGGTTGTTATGGGTGGGGTCCTCAAGCCGTTCCGGAATAGAGGGGTCGAGGCCGCACTCAATTTTCAAACGCTAGACAACTTGCGCGAAAGCCGTTTCAAGAAAATCGAGTTTTCTTGGATGCTCGAATCCAATATNGGAATTCAACGGGTGCTCGACANCCTCGGTGTCCCAACNACNAAGCGNTGGCGGGTTTACGAGATGGATCTCTGAGNGCGGCGAGTGCGGTTAATGCTTTTCGCGGATGCTGAAAAGGTGAGTTTGGTTTCTCAGAATTAAACGGTCTCCGACGAGCGCCGGATTCGCCATGCTCATACCNCCGNTGTNGTTTACGCGAACGAGTTTGTATTCTTTGCCGGCTTCAAAAACGAACGTNTCGCCGGCTTCGCTAAGCGCAAACACATGCCCTNGATATGCCCAAGGCGAGGCGGTGAAGCCNGTTGCCTTTTCNGGATTGATGCGTTCCTTGNCGAAATGAACCTTGCCGGTCTTGGCGTCGCGGCAGCCGAGAAAGCCAAAATCAAACAACGTGTAAAACTCATCCCCGTAAACCAGCGGCGANGGGTTGTATGGNCCGGCCCGCCTGTCGTGCCACGCGATGTATTTGTTTTTTGTCTCCNCGGATTTCAGNGAAATATCGCCNTTCGCCCCGGGGCGGATAGCGTAGACATGCTTCTCCCGATCTCCCACATAGCCGGAGGCGATGTAAAGCAGGCCATGCGCTTCGAACGGCGTCGGAATTACGATGGACGTTCGGGTCTTCCACTTGAGGCTCCAGCGCTCCTTGCCNCTCAAGTCGTATGATCGTGTGCGATTGCGACCGGTCAATATGAGTTCCTTTATGCCGTCATGCTCCCACACATAGGGCGTTGACCAGTTACTCGGTTCGTCGCGTTTTGTTTTCCAAAGTTGCTTGCCGGTGCGCTTGTCGAACGCCGCCAGCCAACTCTCCTCCATGTTGTCGTTGACGATGATCAACTGATCGCCGTCGAGGATCGGTGAGGCCCCGGTACCCCAGCCGTTACGCATCTCATATGGTTTGAACATTTTTTTCCAAAGTACCTTGCCGGTTTTGTCGAGGCAGTACAGGCCGTGGCTTCCGAAGTAGGCGTAGACCCGTTCACCATCCGTCACTGGAGTTTCGGCGGCGTAACTGTTTTTGATGTGGATCGGGGTCAGGGGTTTGGTTGCCAGCACTTCCTTTTGCCAAAGATACTCGCCACTCTTTAGGTCGAGACAAAGTACGATAAAATGGTGCATGTGCTTAATCGGCTCCTTGCGGTCACCACCAAAATAAAGGCCGGGTTTGCGGGGTTCGATCTCGCCGTCACTTACGGCAGACGTCAGATAAATTCGACCGCTGTGCACGACCGGATTCGACCAACCCAAACCGGGCACGGCCGTTTTCCATTCGATGTTCTTATTTTCTTTGGCGTTCCATTCAAGAGGGAGGTGTGCGTTTTCCGAGACACCTCGGGCGGCGTCACCGCGAAAGGTCGGCCAATTTTCAGCGGCTGCCGCTTGGCCAAGCGCCAAGCCAANCGCGGTCGTGGTTGTTAGAAAAAAACGTGTTTGGTTGAGATCGAACATGGCTGGGGCAGCGTTTGGTCAATCGCTTGGTCGGTCAAGGAAATTGACCCCGACGGCGCGCCTGGTTTATTTGGGGGCGTGATTGCTCCGGAAAACTTTGCGGTGATCCTCGTGACTGCGCCCGATATCGACTTGGCCCGGCGCTTGGCCAAGGCCGCGCTCGAAGCCAAGCTCGTTGCCTGCGCCAACATCATTCCCGCTGTCGAGTCCCACTACTGGTGGGAGGGAAAGCTAGAGAGCAGCGACGAATCGCTCATCGTGTTCAAGACTCGTCAGGAACTCATCTCAGAGTTGGAACGCTCAGTTCGAGAAATTCACCCCTACGACACCCCGGAATTCGTTGCCATTCCGCTAACCGGCGGAAGCCGAAAGTACTTCGCTTGGCTTTCGGACAGCACGGGTTAAAAATCAAAACTTTATAGTTAATCCTCTCTAATCTGTCCTTCAAATGAGTCGGAATCAGATGATTCATCGTTTTTTTCGCCTGATTCAACATTGGTTTCCTGGGCTAAGATGAAGGCTTTGACGTCCTTCTCAGTCACGAAATATTTTTTCCCGATCTTGCGGGCACGAATTTTTCCCGCTTGGATGTAACGAGTCACAGTGCGGTACTTTAAATCCAGCATTTCAGCCACTTCGTTCGCGTCGAACGCTTTAAAATCATCGACTTCTATCATTGTTCTGCAGCCGTTAAAACCATATTAATCCATTAATTGTCAATGAAATACATTAAAATACATTGAAATACTTTTATTTGAGTCTTGTTTTGATCCGAGAGGAATTTGAGCTATTGGGCATTGTTCTTGTCGCTTTTTCCGCTTTTGATACAGTCCGCNCCCTTTTGGGTTAAGCCATGGAAAAAGAGATCAACCGACGGCGCACGTTTGCCATCATTTCGCATCCCGATGCGGGCAAGACGACGTTGACTGAAAAAATGCTGATGTACGGCGGCGCGATTCAGTTGGCGGGCTCNGTGCGTTCTCGAAAGAATCAGCGCGCGACCACGTCGGACTGGATGGAGTTGGAGCGCAAACGCGGCATATCGGTCAGCTCGACCGTGCTGCAGTTCGACTATCGCGGATACCAGATCAACCTGCTGGATACCCCGGGCCATAAGGATTTCTCGGAGGACACGTACCGAGTGCTGACGGCAGTGGACGCCGTGGTGATGGTGCTCGACGCGGCGAAAGGTATTGAGGCTCAGACGAAAAAACTGTTCGAGGTTTGTCGTCAACGCGGAGTGCCGATTTTTACGTTCATCAACAAATGCGACCGGCCGAGCAAAGGCGCAATCGAGCTGCTGGACGAAGTGGAGAGTGTGCTAAACCTGAAACCGTTCCCTGTGAATTGGCCGATCGGTGATGGGANCGATTTCAAAGGGGTATACGATCGGTTGGCGAAGCAGGTTCATCTGTTCGAGCGGACAACCGGGGGTGCGTACATGGCTCCGGTGGAGGTGGGCGATATCACGGATGACTTTGTGAAGGAGCGTGTGCCGGAAACNCTGTTGGCCAAGGTAANNGAGGAGTTGGAGATGCTCGANCTGGCGGGNGCGGAGTTTGANGACGAGGAGATTTTNGNNGGNCGAACAACGCCGGTTTTCTTCGGCAGCGCNATGAACAATTTTGGTGTTGAACTGATCCTGCAGGGATTTTTGGAGCACGCGCCGCCGCCCAAGGGGAGGACTTCAGGCGAAGTACTGATCGCTCCGGACAACGAAAATTTTTCCGGGTTCATTTTCAAAATTCAGGCGAACATGGATCCGAAGCATCGGGATCGGATCGCGTACATACGAATTTGCTCCGGGAAGTTCGAGCGTGACATGACGGTGATTCATTCGAGTACGGGAAAGAAGGTCCGCTTGGCCAGCTCGCATCGATTGTTTGGCAAAGAACGCGAGACGGTCGACGAGGCGTTCGCCGGGGATATCATCGGGCTGGTGGGGCACTCGGACTTCGGAATCGGCGACACGCTGACGACCGAAAAGGGAGTGGAGTTTCACGAGATTCCGCGCTTCACGCCGGAGAGTTTTTCGTACCTGCACAACGCCGATACCGGCAAATTTAAGCAGTTCCGACAGGGACTGGATCAGTTGTTGCAGGAGGGCGCGATTCAGTGCCTAAGCCTGAAGGGCAGCGCCGTGGCGGTGCCGGTTTTGGCGGCTGTCGGGCCTCTCCAGTTTGACGTGGTACAGTTTCGACTGGAGAGCGAGTACAATGCCGTTACCCGGTTGGAACCGGCTCCGTGGCAGGTGGTTCGCTGGTTGCCGGAAGGCTTTTCGGAGGAAGAGATGGATAAGCTGTCGCCGCCAACCGGCTCCCGTTTTGGTTGGGACTCGGACAAGAATCCGGTGCTGCTTTTCCCCAGCGACTGGGCGGCGAGTTACTTCGAGCAGAACAGTGCAGAGTTGGGTTTGTCCAAAGTGCCACCGAACCAAAAGGAATTGTAACGCCTGCGCTTGGCCAAGCGCTTGGCTGCGTCCATGTCTCAACCCACTTACATCACCCTGCTTGACGCCGCCGACGTCAAAGTGCGATTCAACGACAACGAAGTGCTCACGTCGGCGTCGTTAACGATCCGCGATGGGGACCACTTGGGAATGGTCGGGCGCAACGGTTGCGGCAAATCGACGTTTCTAAAAATCCTTGCTGAGATTGCGCAACCGGATGCCGGTGACATCACGCGGCGCTCCGGTTTGGTGACCGGCTATCTGCCTCAGGATCTGGATGTGCCGGCGGACTCCACGGTGCTCGATACGATTCGCGAAGGTGCCGCTCGCGCGATGAAACTACTCGCGGAGTACGAGTCGCTTGCGGCGGATTCCAACCGGCAGTCCGAACTGGAACAGCAGATTGCAGCGGCCGGCGCGTGGGACATCGACACGCGGATCAAGACTGCGATGACGCATCTCAACGCGCCGGATGCGGAACGGTTGATGGGCACTTTGTCTGGTGGAGAAAAGCGCCGCGTCGCGCTTTGTCGGGCAATCATCTCCAACCCCGACCTGCTGATCCTCGACGAACCGACGAACCATCTCGACACCGACTCAATCGAGTGGATGGCGGAGTATTTGAAAAAATTTCGCGGGGCGTTTTTAGTGACGACGCACGACCGCTATTTTCTCGATGAGATTTGCAACCACATTGTCGAGTTGCAGGGTGGGCGGTTTTATTTGCACAAGGGCAACTACTCTGACTACCTCGAGTCTAATCTGGCCCGCATGGAAAACGAGCAGGCGCTGGAGTTGAAACGAAAACGGTTTTTGCGCCGGGAGTTGGACTGGATTCGCCGCGGTCCGAAGGCGCGCACAACCAAGGCCAAATTTCGCGTCGACAAATTTCACGGGATCAAAAACACGGAGGGGCCGGACAAGGGATTGGAGATGGAGATGATCATTCCGCCTCCGGGGCAATTGGCCAATCGCGTGGTCGACCTGATCAACGTTGAACTTGAACTCGGCGAGCAGAAGCTGATCAAGCGGTTTGATTTTAACTTTGAGGCAGGCATGCGGATCGGCATTTGCGGCCGGAACGGCCTCGGCAAAACCAGTCTGCTTAAGGTGGTGTTGGGGCAACTAAAACCGACCGGCGGCAGCCGAAAATTGGGAGTGCTGACTCAGTTCAATTACGTCGATCAGGAGCGCGTTCAGTTGGACCCGGAAAAGACACTGCTCGAGGAGGTGGCCGAGGGGTCGGATATGATCGACTTCGGCAACGGGCGGCTTGCAATNCGCGCCTACCTGCAGCGGTTTGGTTTTAACCCCAAGCGTATCNACATGAAGGTCAAGAGTTTGTCCGGCGGCGAAAAAAGCCGGCTGCTTTTGGCGCGCATTCTAAAACACGGCGGCAACTTTTTAATCCTCGATGAGCCGACCAACGATCTCGATTTGCCGACGTTGCGATTGTTGGAGGAGGCGCTGTTGGCGTTTTCCGGATGCGTGCTTGTGGTGAGTCACGACCGGTATTTTCTCAACCGCGTTTGCACCGGCATCATCGCGTTCGAGGGGGACGGGGAAGTGGTGTACAACGAGGGAGACTACGAGTATTACCGCGAGAAGTTAGCNGAGCGAAAAGTGCGCTTGNCCAAGCGTAACGAATCGGCCAAGCCGAAGGCCAAGGATGCTAAGCCAAGCGCAACCAAGCCTCGCAAGCTGACTTGGAAGGAAAAGAACGAACTCGAGGGGATGGAAGAGGAGATCCTCGAGGCAGAGGAGGCGGTGGCGAAAATTGAGGGGATGTTCGCGGATCCGGAATTTCACACGAAGTACGGCGATAAAACCAACGAGCTNACGGCTGAATTNGAGCAGGCCAAAGAAAAGACATCGTTGCTTTACGCCCGGTGGGAGGAGTTGGAGGCGGTACGGCAGGCCGCCGGGTAGGTGGATCAAACGTCGGGTGTGACGTTGGTCGGTTTCGAGGTTTCCAGATCGGAAGACGGTTTGGAGGCCAATAATTCTTTTAACTCTTTGCCGGCACGAAACTTGACCACCGAGCGTTCCGGAATCTGAATATCCACGCCGGGTTTTTTTGGGTTGCGGCCGATTCGCTGTTTCCGGGTTTCGATTTTGAAGACCCCGAAGTTTCTGAGTTCCACTGTGTNNCCGTTGGCCAGCGAATCCCGTATTGCATCCAATGTCTCGGTGATNACTTCGGATACCTGAGTCTGGTGCAGGCTGATNTCGGGCTTAATGGCTATGCGCACCCTTGACGCTAAATCGCGCTTGGTCACGGTACGTTTGTCATCTGTCGGTGAGCTCATGGCCGGTTTGTTGCTTAGCGAACANCTTTACTCCCANTNGACCAATCAGTCAACCTCGTTTTTTATAAAAAAATNACCGACTAGTTGGGCTAACTCACGCTTGGCTAAGCGCTTGGCAATTATGCGAGAATCGGTTTGATGACNTGNGCTGCTTCCTCTACCCCGGTCAAGCGCGCATCCAAACCCTGAAAACGATGCGTGAATGACTGAGAATCAATGCCTAAGAGATAAAGCATCGTCGCGTGGAGATCGCGCACGTGAGTGCGATTGACAGCGGCGTGGTAGCCCAAGTCATCCGTCTCNCCGTGTGTGACGCCTNCCTTAATGCCGCCGCCGGCCAGCCACATGGAGAAGGCGCGCATGTGGTGGTCGCGCCCCGCTGTGGCGCCTTTTCCNTGAAACATCGGTGTGCGGCCNAACTCNCCGCCCCAGACGACGAGTGTGTCGTCGAGCATGCCGCGCTCCTTGAGATCCTTNACCAAAGTTGCGCTTGGGTGATCGCACAAGCCGCAGCAGATTTTCATGTATCGATCGAGGTCGCCGTGGTGATCCCAACCGCGATGGTAAAGGTGAATAAAGCGGGTTCCGCGTTCGGCTAATCGGCGAGCGAGCAGGCAGTTCGCGGCGAATGAGCCGTCCATGCCCTTGACGCCATATCTGTCGAGAACGTGCTGCGGTTCGTCGTCGAAGTTCATCAACTCCGGCACGCTGGTCTGCATGCGGAATGCGAGTTCGTATTGCGCGATGCGTGACTCGATTTCCGGGTTGGCCACCTGCCGGTCTCGGAGGCGGTTCAGCTTGCCAACTGTGTCGACGAAGCTCCGCTGTTGATCTCGGTTGATACCCGGCGCGGAGCGGACGTAGTGGACTGGGTCGCCATTCGAGTAAAACTGGACGCCCTGAAATTTGCTCGGCAAAAACCCGGCTCCCCATTGGCGCGAGGAAATCGGCTGCGGGTTGCGGCCGCCCTCGCTGGCCAACACCACAAACCCGGGCAGGTCGTCGCTCATCGAGCCGAGTCCGTACGTCACCCAAGCGCCCATGCTGGGGCGTCCGGAAATGGACGTGCCGGTGTTCATCANGGTGTGGGCCGGGTCGTGGTTGATCTGGTCGGTNTGCATCGACCGCACGATNGCNATATCNTCTGCNATNCCGGCGATNCCGGGGAGGATGTCGGAGATTTCCTGTCCGGACTGGCCGTGTTTGCGAAATTTAAAAATTGGGCCGAGACACTTGAGTTGTTGGTTCTGCAACTGGGCAATGGGNTGGCCCTTGGTGAACGANTCCGGCATCGGCTTGCCGTCGAGNTTGGCCAACTGCGGTTTGTAGTCGAACGTCTCCAAGTGGGANGGCCCGCCGGCCATGCAGAGAAAAATCACGCGCTTGGCCTTGGGCGCGAAGTTGGGCAGTCCGGGCAATCCGCCCTTGGCCTGAGCGGCGCGGAGTGCGTCCGGCTTGGCCAAGCTCGCGAGCGCAGTGGCTCCCAAGCCAAGCGAGGTGCGGTTGAGAAAGGAGCGGCGATTTATTTGGTCCAAAAACAGTTGCGGAGGAGGCGTCATGTTAGTTTCGGGTGATGGCTTCGCTGAGGTTCAGGAGGGCCAGAGCCACGTTGGCCCAGCCGGCAAGTTCGTTGTGAGAGAGGTGGCCCGGTGGCCTTGAGAGGCCGACGCTGATCAGTTCCTCGGCGGCCTTGGCATTGTTCGCATAGCGGTCGAGTGCCTGTTGCACAAATTCGTTGGCGACCGCCAGTTCCTCGGCGGTCGGGTTTCGGCCCACGGCAGTTTGCCAAGCCCAAGTGAGCCGTTCGGTTTGTGTGGTGCCGCCTTCGGTGAGGATGCGGACGGCGAAACCTTTTGCGGCTTCGACGAACGTCGGGTCATTCATCAGCGTCAACGCCGCAAGCGGGGTGTTGCTGACCGGGCGTTGCGCGGTGCATTCCTCGCGGGTCGGTGCGTCGAACGCCCGTAGCATGGGATGCAAAAACTGGCGCTGCCAATGCATGTAAACGCCGCGCCGATGCTGGCTGGCATCGGCGTCGGGCTGATAGGTGCGCTTTGGAAAATTCAACGGTGCGTAGTAGCCNGCCGGCTGGTATGGGCGCGAAACGGCGCCGCCCATCTCGCCGTTGAGCAATCCGCCGATCGCNAGCGCGTTGTCGCGGATCGTCTCCGCAGGAAAACGAAACCGTCCCTGCCGGGCGAGCAGTCGGTTGGTTGGATCGCGCTCGACAGCGTCAGNGTTGACAAGGGACGACTGGCGATAGGCGCTTGAGGTGACGATGAGCCGGACGAGATGTTTGATGTCCCAACCGCTCTCGATGAACTCGACCGCCAACCAGTCGAGCAGCTCTGGGTGCGTTGGCCANTCTCCCTGCGAGCCGGTGTCGTCCAGCGTGCGCGACAGGCCGTTGCCGAAAAACAGATACCAAAGCCGGTTGACGAACACGCGTGCAGTCAGAGGGTTTTCCGGCCGAGTCAGCCAGTTCGCCAAGTCCAACCGCGTGGCACGTTCTTTTGTTTCGAGCGTTGGCAGAAAGTGGGGCGTGGNGGGCAGCACCGCTTCGCCGGAGTCATCCATCCAGTTGCCGCGCGAGAGCACGCGGATGGTTCGGGGCTTCACTCGGCCGGTGACCATGGTGCGTGTTTCCTGCCCGGTGACGTCGAGCGGGGAGACCACTTTCATCTCTGGGTTGCGGGTGGTCGGCAGCGAGTTGCTGCCGCGAAATGTTTGCAGATCATCGACGTCCGCAAAGTAGGCGGCCATNNTGTAAAAGTCGCGTTGTGTGAACGGATCGTATTTGTGGTCGTGGCACTCGCTGCACCCCATCGTTGCGCCCAGCCAAGCGTTGGAGAGGTTGCGGACGCGATCCGCCGAGTACTTGGCGAGGTACTCTTTTTGTTGAACGCCGCCTTCGTGGGACGTTTGCAACAGGCGATTGTAGCCGCTGGCGATCTTGTCGTTGACGGTTGAGTCTGGCAGAAGGTCGCCTGCGAGTTGGGCGGCGGTGAAACGGTCGAACGGCAAGTTGTCGTTGAAGGCTTTGATCACCCAGTCTCGGTACGGTGTGATGGCGTGATCCTGGTCACCGTGATAGCCGACCGTGTCTGCGTAGCGCACGAGGTCGAGCCAGTAGCTGGCGAGGCGTTCGCCAAATTGNGGGGCAGCGAGCAGTTCGTCGACGATTGTCAAATAGTTTTCCGAGGCCTTGGCCAAGCGCTTGGCCAAGCGCGGCGACGGAGGCAGGCCAGTCAGGTCGAAGTGTAGCCTGCGGGCCAGCGTGGCGTGATCCGCCTGGGCGGAGGGAGCGCTGTTTTCATTTTCCAACCGCGCGAGGATGAAGTGGTCGATCGCGCCGCTTGGCCAAGCGCGATTGCCGACCTTGGGCAGGGCAGGGCGCTTGGCCGGGAGGTAAGCCCAGTGTTGCTCGTACTCTGCGCCTTGGGCGATCCAGTCGCGCAGCAATTGTTTCTCGGCATCGGTCAGGGGCTTCCCGGTTTTCGGCGGGGGCATGAGGTCGTCGGCATCGTCGGTGTGGATGCGGGCGAGCAGTTCGCTTTTCTCCGGTGAACCGGGCACAACGGCTGCGTAGCCGCCGAGGTCGGCGAGTGCGCCCTCCCGGGTGTCGAACCGCAGATCNGCCTCGCGGTGGTTGGCGTCTGGCCCNTGGCANGAGAAACATTTGTCGGAGAGAATCGGCCGGATATCACGGTTGAATCGTAATGTGTCCGCCGCGGCCGCGCTTGGCCAAGTGCCCACCGCGACGAGTAGCCCAAGTAACCCGATCCATNTGCAAATTTGACACAACATGAGTGCGGGCGAAATCTGCCAGAAAACCGTAAGGCTGTCACACTCCGCTTGCCCAAGCGATTGGCATGTTGTTTGCTGAGAAAACACCGGATTTTTAGCGGAATCCGCATAAAAATGCCGCTTGGCCGGTTTGACAATTCAACGGTCCAACGTACCCTTTTAACGATTTTTCGACGAAATGAAGCCGTTTCATTGGCATAAAGTAACTTTAGCCGCGCTAACGCTGCTGTTCGTGCACGGTAGTTTCACCTCTGCAATAGCCCGCAAGCGAGGTTATCTCTATCGGATGCAAAAGCAGGGTCCGGCGCTGCGTGCGAAACTGGATGAGGACAACGCCGTGCCGATGGATCAGGCAGTGCTGACGCTGAATGCGTTTAGCCCCGATGAGGTACGGCAGTTGGTGAAGGCTACTTACGGGGAGGCCAGCGGCATCGAGGTGGTGCAGCCGAGTCGTTCCGCAAAAGGTGTGATCGTGACCGCACCAAAGGATAAAATTAAAGGGGTCAGTGCACTCATCCGGCAGGCCGATCCCAGCGATTTGGAGTTCTTAAAACGACTCGGGCCGGAACTTTCAGAGGGGCGTATTTCTGAAGTGGAGTTGGAGGCGTTTGCATCCAACCCCAAAATTCTTGCTAAGATGCGGAGCACAGAGGAACTTTATCTGGATCAGTCCAAGCCCGGCTGGAAGCAACGCTTAAACCGCTCCAAGTGGTTCGGTGCTTCTCGTAGTTTACCCGGCCGAGTTGGTGTGAGAGTAAATCACGCCGATGCGACGAAAGTCGCGAAAAAGTTGCAGCTATTGTACGACAAGAGCGACGTCCGGATTGAGCCGGTAAAGGGTGCGGACATTGTTTTGATGGTCGGCAAACCGGCGACGTTGAACAAGCTACGTGAGTCAGTGATCCGGATGGATCAGGCTGCCGGGTATGTCACTGGCAGTGAAATCGCGGATCGCACAAAGTACATTCGCCGCTTGGCAGGCTCCCGCAATACTGCTTTTCGAATCATCCGGCCGTTCAAGCCCCGCATCGAGCCGCTGCCTCCGATTCAGATTACCGCCGACCCACAACCGGAGTTTGAAACTTTCCGGGCTTCCAAAACGATTGAGTATCCGTATACCAGACAAACGCTGGACTTGCCGGTAGCCCCCAAGGAGGAGGGCCGTGCCTCCGACAAATACTACAATACGTACATCGAACAATTCCTCGAAAAAGCCGAGGAAAAAGCCGAAGAGAGTCAGCCCACGATTAGCTCAGAGAGTGGCCGGAAAACCGATTGGCGGTACGACCCGAAAATTCCCCGACCAAGGCGAAGCACCTCGATCTATCGACAGGAAGGCAAGGCTCCCATCACCACCAAACCGGATAGCTCGAAACGCTAACCTGAGATTCCCTCTTTGACTTCCGGGAGTTCGGACGCCAGACTGGGCGTCACCGAATTCTCAATGTCTAGCAACTTAACCGCTGAACAAATTGCTGCGTTTCAGGACGACGGTTACCTAATTGTCCCCGGTCTGTTTGACGCTGAAGAGGCCAAAATTCTCCACGCCGCCGCCAAGGCCGACAAGGCGTTCGACGAGCACTCACACGACCTCGAGGACGGCGAAGGCGGCAAGGCCCAACTCGTCCTATGGAACAAGGCCGGCGAAGATCTTTGGGGCTCCATTGCCCGCAGCGAACGTGTCGTTGACGCCATGGAGGCACTGCTCGGAGACGAGGTGTACCATTACCACAGCAAGATGAGC
>NZFR01000073.1 GCA_002689335.1 Verrucomicrobiales bacterium | reverse complement strand
CAAACAATATGCCCGGGAACTCGCGAAGAAAATTGACCCAAAAAAAGCGGCGACGATTCCCGGACACGCCACACCGCCGAACGCCGACTCCGATATGTTTGGCAAACACACGACACACTTTTCGACGACCGACTCGGACGGCTGGTGGGTGGCCTGCACCGCGACCGTCAATACCACCTTCGGCTCCGGCGTCGTTCTCCCCGGCACCGGCATCGTGATGAACAACCAGATGGACGANTTCTCCGCACAACCCGGTATGCCCAACGCCTTCGGCTTGATCGGCGCGGANGCCAACGCGATCGCCCCCGGCAAGCGACCGCTCTCCAGCATGAGCCCGACGATCGTGCTGCGTGACGGCAAACCGGTGTTCACNGTTGGTGCAGCCGGCGGCCCGACCATCATTTCGCAGGCNGTGCTGGCGATNATTCATTTTGTGGATCACGACATGACGCCGGGCCAAGCGCTTAGCCAAGCGCGATTTCATCACCAATGGAAACCGGATCGGTTGCTGGTCGAGAAGGCGCTTGGCCAAGCGGCCATCAACGCCCTCCGCACCAAGGGCNACACGGTAAAGGTGACAGACTCGATCGGCGCGGCACAAGCGATCGGCCTTGGCCAAAGCGGCGGATCATTTGTCGGAGCAGCCGATCCACGTGGGCGCGGAGTGTTTTCTTCCGATCGTTAGGTCACAAATCATTGCGGAAACAGCGCGGTTCCGGTATCAACCCGGCGTGGCCTTTTTCTCGAAACCGAACGCATTTTTGTGTGCCGCAGCAGCGCTACTCGCGGTGACTGTTCCGACTCGGGGCGACCTTTTCAGCGAGAAGGTGTATCCGGTGCTGCGGGAGAATTGCTTCGACTGCCACGGCCCGGACAAACGCAAAGGTGGCCTGCGGCTCGACCGCCAACGCGAAGCGATGCTGGGTGGNGACTCCGGCCCGGTGATCCTCTCCNGAGACAGTGCCAAAAGCTCCCTTTACCGACTCGTTGCCGCACTCGACGAAGGCAAACAAATGCCGCCCAAGGGCAAGCTGCTCCCGGCTGATACGGTCGCTGCGATCAAACAGTGGATCGACTCCGGGGCCGCTTGGCCAAGCGCACTCGCCGATGGACTTGCGGATGTCCGCCCNACCCACTGGTCGTTTCAACAGCCGAAACGCACCAGCCNTCCGCCGGTGAGAGACTCCGCTTGGCCAAACAATCCCATCGATCATTTCGTGCTGGCCAAACTTGAGCAGGAAGGNGTTGCGCCAGCCCCACGCGCAGCCAAAGCCACGCTAATTCGCCGATTGAGTTTTGACCTGCGCGGGTTTCCGCCGAGTGCAGCAGAGGTGCGCGACTTTTTGCGGAAAGATTCACCCGAGGCCTACGCTCATCTCGTGGACCGTTTGCTNGCCTCGGATGCGTTTGGCGAACATTGGGGACGCTACTGGCTCGATAAGGCGCGATACGCCGACAGCGACGGTTACGAGAAGGACAACGTGCGGCCGACGGCGTGGGTCTGGCGCGACTGGGTGATCAGCGCCGTCAACCACGATGTCCCCTACGACCAGTTTTCCATCCAGCAACTCGCCGGTGACATGCTTCCCGGGGCCGGGCTCACCGAAAAACTGGCGACCGGTTTTCATCGCAACACGCTGCGCAACACCGAGGGCGGCACGGATCAGGAGGAGTTTCGGCTCAAGGCAGTGGTCGACCGGCTAAACACCGCCGGCTCAATCTGGCTTGGGCTGACCATCGGGTGCGCGGAGTGCCACACCCATAAGTACGACCCGATCACACAGCGGGAGTTTTACGAGATGATGGCATTTTTCAACACGTCGGATGATCGCACGATGAAGGCGCCCTCCNCGGACGAAATCAACCGGTATAATTTAGCCAAGGCCGATTGGGATAAAACCAAGGCTGCCCTCGCTGCCTACCTCGCTGCCTACCTCGAAAACGAGTCACTCAAAAAACAGGTCGTGTGGGAAAAAACGTATCGCCCCGCTGCGCCAATTTGGGCGCCGTTCGCGATCGGGAAACTCGACGCATCAGACGGAGTGAATCTTGAGCAGGATGAAAAAGGAGTCGTCCGGGCCAGCGGCGACAATCCGGATACTGCCACGTACACCCTCATAGGAACAGCGGATCTAACACGGCTCACCGGTGTGCGGATCACAAGCGTCAAGGTAAACGACAAAGGCGCCGGCCGCTCCGACAATGGCAACTTTGTTGTCAACGAATTGCAGACTGAGTTACTGCTGCCCGATGGCAAAACACAGCCGGTCGAGTTCACGAAAGCCGTCGCAACTTTTTCGCAAAATCGGTTTGGCGTGGACAAAGCCATTGACGGCAACGCCGGTTCTGAATCCGGCTGGGCGGTCGCGCCGAAGATCAATCAGGACAACGTCGCACTTCTGGCAGCCAAACCGATCGATCTCCCTGCGGGAACTCAACTCAAGATCACCGTCGTGCAGGTTCACGGCAAAAAACACACCTTGGGCGGACTCAGGCTCGAGGTCACCGATTCCGACTCTCCCGCCACGTTTGACAGCATCCCAAGCGAAGTGATCGCCGCACTGGGAGTGGCCGCCAACGAACGAAACGAAGCCCAGCGCGGGGCGGTTCAAAACTGGTTTCGCGATCGCTTCGACGAACAGGCCAAGGNGCTTCGCTCGAAAATCGGCGAGCATGCTAAGCGTGCCCCGAAATATCCAGGCACCGATGCGGCGGTGGTTTCCGAGCAGTCCAACAAACGCAAAACACACATCCACGTGCGCGGCGATTTCCTCCGCAAAGGNGCCGAGGTGAAGCCGGCCACNCTCTCCGTGATGCACTCTCTGAAAGCNAAAGAAGCGAAGGAACAACCCAGTCGNCTTGATTTTGCAAAATGGCTTTTTGAAAAAAACAACCCGCTCACCGGCCGCGTTTCTACGAACTACATTTGGCAAAACCTGTTCGGCAACGGCCTCGTGAAAACGGTCAATGATTTTGGCACGCGAGGCGAACTCCCCTCCCACCCCGAGTTGCTCGACTGGCTTGCCACCGAATTGCCGCGACTCGATTGGAGTCGCAAGGAGTTGATCCGCACGATCGTTTCCTCCGCCACCTACCAGCAATCCTCCGCCACACGCGANGACCTGACAGCNCGCGACCCGAACAACCGTTGGCTGGCTCGCCAAAACCGGTTCCGGCTCGGAGCCGAAGGCGTTCGCGATGCCCAACTTTACGCCGCCGGATTGCTGAGCCATCGAAAATTCGGCCCAAGCATCAAGCCCCCGCTGCCGTCTGACATTGCCGCGATCGGCTACGCAAACTCCGTCTCGTGGAAAGCCAACACCGGCGAAAACAAATACCGACGCGGGCTGTACATCCACGCCCAACGCACCGTGCCGTATCCCATGCTCACCACCTTCGATGCCAACGACACCTCCGTCGCCTGCATGCGCCGCGAACGCTCCAACACTCCGTTACAGGCGTTGACCCTGCTTAACGACCCTGTGTTTTTCGAAGCCGCCCAAGCGCTTGGCCAACGGATGAACGAACAAGGCGGCGACCTCCATGCACAGATTCGATACGGCTTCGAGCGTTGCGTCTCGCGCCGCGCCAGCGACGCGGAGATCGAGCGCTTGGCCAAACTCTACACCGTGCAGCAGCAATTGATTGCCGACTCGCCTGACAGCGCCGGAAAAATCACCGGCAACAAGAAAGCCACCCCACAACAGGCCGCCCTCATCACCCTCGCCCGCGTGATGCTCAACCTTGACGAAGCAATAACCCGGGAATAGCCAAAGCGGTAAGTGGTAAATTTATAAGCGAGAGATGGTGTNCTATTTCAACCGCCGGCGAATACCGGACGAAAGCCCGCTTCGATTAAAATTTGCTTCATCACTGTCCGCTTATCTCCCTGAATTTCAATATTGCCATCCTTGACCGTACCGCCAACGGAACAGGCTTTTTGCATTTTTTTCGCGAGATCTTTTTTTTCAGCTTCGCCGATGGGAGGAAAATTACATGCGACCGTGACGGTTTTTCCACCACGGTGGGCGGTTTGGCGTATAAGATCCACGCGCCCTCGATTCTTATTTTTCTTGCCGCGCGTCGATGTTTTTTCCTGCTCCACGGAAGGTTCTCTGAGCAAAGAATCCGCCGGGGGATCCGGTGCTACTTCCAATCCATCCAACGCATCGAATGGATTCTGGGTCAGACTCCCACCTCCGACTGTTGAAATCCGTTGTTGTTTTTTTCGCGCCACGGTTATTTGAAGGGCAAGAGAAGAACCCAGTTCCAGAGCACCGTCAACCGATTTGGCCAAATGCGGCATAAGAGTCTGGCCCGCTCCTTTTTTCGGACACGCCGGCTCTTGCTCCCGGTTTTTTGCGCTTGGCCAAGCGTTGGGTTTACGGTTCCAATCTGCGGCCCGCCTATGATGCGTCACATTTTTTCGATCTGTCTGCTTGGCCTCTTGGCCACACTCTCCTCTGCCGAGGCACGCAAACCCAACGTCGTGTTCTTCCTCGTCGACGACATGGGTTACATGGACATCTGCGCGAACAATCCAGACTCCTTTTACGAGACGCCGCACATCGACCGCTTGGCCCGCTCCGGCATGCGCTTNACNAACGGCTANGCCGCCAACCCGGTTTGCAGTCCCACTCGATACAGCATCATGACCGGCAAGTATCCGTCGCGGGTGGATGCCACCAACTTTTTTAGCGGCCGGCGCTCTGCGAAGTTTCTGCCCGCGCCGCTTTACGACCGAATGGACCTCGAGGAAATCACTCTTGCTGAAGCGTTCAAGGCCGGCGGTTACTCGACCTTCTTTGCGGGNAAATGGCACCTCGGGCCGGATGAAGCCTATTGGCCGNAAAACCAGGGCTTTGACGTGAATAAAGGTGGTTGGCGCGCCGGGGCTCCGTTCAAGGCCGGGAAGTTTTTCACACCCTACGCCAACCCCCGGCTCAAGGATGGCCCCAAAGGNGAGCACCTGACTNTACGGCTTGGTACCGAGACAGTGAACTTCATCGCGGCCAACCAGAACAAACCGTTCCTCGCTTACCTCTCGTTTTACTCAGTCCACACCCCGCTGATGGCTCCGGCCGAGATGGTGAAAAAATACGAGGCCAAGGCCAAGCGGCTCGGTCTCGTCGGTCAGCCGGAGTTTGCCTTTGAGGAACAGGTTCAGCCCGGTAGACGTGACCGTCGCGTGCGTATTTTGCAAAAACACGCCACCTACGCAGCCATGGTTGAGTCGGTGGACAATCAGGTCGGCCGCGTGCTCGACAAATTGCGCGAGCTAAACCTCGACCGCGACACGATCATCTGTTTCACCTCCGACAACGGCGGGCTCTCCACCAGCGAAGGGTCGCCGACCTCCAACCTGCCGTTACGCGGCGGCAAGGGCTGGTTGTACGAAGGCGGCATCCGCGAGCCGTTTCTGATTTCCTGGCCCGGAACGATACGCCCCGGCGGTGTCGATGACACCCCGGTGATCAGCACCGACTTTTATCCGACACTGCTCGACCTCGCCGGCCTGCCGGCCAAACCGAAACAGCACCTCGACGGAGTCAGCCTTTCCCCTCTGCTGCGCAATCGCGGCGGGATTCAGCGCAAGGATCTTTTCTGGCACTACCCGCACTACAGCAATCAGGGCGGTTTTCCCGGAGGCGTCATCCGCACCGGCGACTGGAAATTGATTGAGCGATACGAAGACGGCCGCACTCATTTGTTCGATCTGAACAGTGACCCCCACGAACGATCCGACCTCGCCCAACGCTACCCGAAACGCGTGAAACTGATGCGCGCCAAACTCCACGCTTGGTACAAGCAGGTGGACGCCAAGTTTCTCCGCGCCAAGGAAAACGGCCCGAAACCGTGGCAGCCATAACGCGCGAGCGACGCGCTAACGCCGGACGATTCGCAATCGATAAAACATCGTCGGCTGCTCGGCGGCCGTGGCTTGATGCGTCCAGCGGCATTCGATTTGGCCGTCCCATTGCGTGATGGTTTGCGCCGAAGCAAGCGGCCGCCAAACCCGCAGATCGGTGGATCGCTGTGCAACCAAGCTCACATCAGTAGCGGCCGGATTTTGCCAGGCGACGTACATGGCGCGCAGTTCCAACCCAGTTTCATTTGGGAGATGCTCGACGAGCAATTGAGGCGCTCCTGCGCGTGCGCTTGGCCAAGCGCCAACGCCGCGTACAAGACCAACCCAATTCGAATCAGCGCCTTCAAAAACGATCAGCGTTTGGCCAAAGGCCGCACGTAAACATTCGCCATCGATACCGGCCCGCTTGGCACAATACGAATCGGCCCCTTGGCCGGAAGGTCGCCCAGTTTTTTGTCGTCGATGACTATGCGGCCGTTAAGCAAAAGCGTGAGCCGGTTCCCTCGTAACTCGCCTTCGAACCGATTCCAGTTTCGCCCCTTCAAAACAAGGTCGCCCTTGTACAAATCCGTCGCCACGCGGACAGCCGAAGCGTCGTTGCCGCGCAACTGAAACACCAACGGCTTGGTCTCCTCCGTGAATCGAACATCAAAAATAAAACCAAAGTCACCGAATGCTTCCTCAAACTCCATCGCCGTGCCCGCCCCGCCAGACTCACCGTGAAAACGGAATTGCCAATCGTGCGACCGCCAGCCCTTCCCGGCTTTCCACCCTGCAAAATCGACGCCGGAGTAAAGGCAGCGATACCCGCGGTTGGAGATCGCAATCTGCTCCGGCTTGATCGGCGTCGCCGGCAGCTCCTTGATGCGCATGTTGCGGTAGTGCACCACGCCTCCTTCGGACTCGATGCAAATGTAGCCCTTGCGCGGGCTGGCATCCTTGCCGCGAGTAACCACCTTGCCATTGACCGCCAGCGAGATCTTTCCGTCGTTGCAGACGATGCGATAATGATTCCAGTTGGGCGAAGGCTTGGATCGGTTCTCAGTGGGGAACGCCCGACTACCTCCCCGGCCGTTGATCGGCGTCATCTTTGCACCGTGAATCGGAAAAATGTCGCCATGCGTTGTGTAACCACGCGTGTTGCCGTAGGCGTTCTCCAGCACCTGCACCTCGACGCTNCGGTGAAACGGCTGGCCNCGCGCCGTGATGTCATCCGCCCACACAAAAATGCCGGCGTTGCCACGTTGTTTCATGTGCCGCCAATCCACCTCCATGATGAAATTTTGNTACATGCGCTCCGTGCGTAGTTCNCCGATCGGTTTTCCCGAACAAACCAGCATGCCATCTCGAACCGACCAAGTTGANGGCGCAGTATTCACCGGCACCCACCCGGAAAGATCCTTCCCGTTAAATAACGGCCGAAACCCATCTTCCTCACCGTCCACTGATAAAAACGACAGCAACANCGCCAAACCAAGAAGGAAACTCCTTTTGTTGTGGAAACACATGATGCGCGGAGAGTGCCTCTGGCCAAGCACTTGGCCAAGCGGAATCCGANTTAATCCAAGGCAGATTGATTNCAAGATNAAGCGGAACACNAGTCTGGTGTTACATCCCGTCTCTTTCAAAATTGAAAAAACTGGGAAATCTCGAAATTCTTGANNGNAACNATTTNCAGAAACTCTTGACGAGTGATGATTNTNGGCTTAATNAAACGNNNGTTTNAAACANTCGTTTGAAANAATGNCGANNACAGACACCAAAACGAAGATTCTCGATACGGCAGAGCAGCTTTTTGCNCAAAAAGGGTTCGATGCTGTNTCACTTCGTAACATCGTCGAGGCGGCCAAGGTCAACCTCGCGGCGGTNCACTATCACTTTGGCTCNAAACAAGCGCTGCTGCACGCGGTGGTTTCGCGCCGTCTGCGCCCGGTCAATGAGGAACGGCTGGCNATGCTGGCGGAGGCGCGGGTCAAGGCCGGCAAGCGCAAACTGAAACTCGAGGCTGTTCTCGAGTCGCTCTTTGTTCCGGTGTTCCGCGCGCAAGCCNGTCACAAACCGNCCAGTTCATTCACTCGNTTGATAGGCCGGGTGGTGTTTGACCGAAACAAGGATTTGCAAAAATTCATGNTGGGCGAATTGGCCAAAGTAATCATTCAGTTTAGCAAGGCGTTCGACGAGTCGTTGCCANGGCTCGACAAAACGGAGATNGATTGGCGTTCACATTTCATGGCCGGTGCGATGGCGCACACACTTTGCAACGCCGATCTGCTCGCCAGTTTTACNGGCACCGATNCCGATGCGGAAGGGTACGAAGCGACTGTGCAACGATTGATCGATTTCACTGCCGCCGGTTTTCGAGCCAAAGTCACTGCAACTTCAAAAGCGAAAAAGAAAAAATAGAATGGGTCGAATCACGTTCATTTTTGCGACTATGCTGATGGTCGCCGGTTGCGCCTCCCCGCCGGGCGAGGTTTCCAAACACATCACCGCAGACCTGCCGGCGAAGTGGACGAACGCCTCCGAAGCCAGCGGCAAAGCGCCAGCGTTTTGGTGGCACAATTTTCAGGACGAAGCTCTGAGTGATGCGATTGGCCAAGCGCTTGAAAATAATCCCAACCTTCGCGCGACCGGCGCACGGCTTGATGCCGCCTGGGCTCAGGCGCGGATGGCCGGCGCGGAGCAACTGCCACAAATCTCGCTCTCGAGCGGCCTCTCGGTGAGCCAAATGAACATGGCACAGTTCGGCGTTTCGCTCCCCAACATGCCGTCGAAGTTCAGCAGCGAACGGCACAATCTCACGCTGGGCGCGCAGTGGGAACTGGATCTTTGGGGGCGGGTGCGATCCGGCAACCGTGCGGCTCGAGCCGGAGCTCTTGGCCAAGCGGCAGACTTTGCCGGGGCGCGGCATTCGCTTGCCGGCCAGGTGGCCAAGGCGTGGATGCTCGCCATTGAATCCCGCCAGCAGGTGCGCTTGGCCAAGTTCACCGTCGCCACTTACGAGACTACGGTGGAACGGATCCGCGCCCGGTTTGAGCAAGGCGTACGTTCCTCTCTTGATCTCCGCTTGGCCGAGGCCAGTCTCGCCGGAGCCAAGGCCAACGTAGCGGAACGCGTCGTCGCTGCGAATCGGACCACTCGCCAACTCGAAGTTCTGCTCGGGCAACTCCCGAAAAACGAACAGGCATTCCCGGCTGAGTTACCGTCCATGCCGCCGACGATCCCGGCCGGAGTGCCGGCGAAACTGCTCGCACGGCGGCCGGATCTGGTTGCCGCCGAGCATCGATTGCGCGCTGCGGGTGCGAACGTCAACCAAGCCAAGGCGTCGCTTTATCCGCAAATCAGTCTGACGGCGAGCACCGGCACTTCAACGAGCGACCTCTCCGAGTTGGTCTCGGGCGACTCGGTGATCTGGACGCTGGGCTCAAACCTGATGCAGCCGGTGTTTCAAGGTGGGCGTTTGCGGCAGAACATCAAAATGCAACGCGCCAATTTCAAGGCTGCGGAATCAGGCTTCCGGTCGGCCTTGTTGAACGCGCTTGGCGAAGTGGAAAACGCGCTCGACGCCGAGACGCACCTCGCAGCGATGGACGAGGCTCTCGCCGAGGCTCACAAACAATCGCAGGCCGCGGCACAAATCGCGCAGGAACGCTACGATCGCGGGCTCGAAAACATAATCACCCTGCTTGAGGCCCGACGGCGCGCGATCGAAGCTGAGAGCCGCTGGTGGTCGGTGCTCCGGCTCCAGCTGGACAACCGAATCAATTTGCACCTCGCCCTCGGGGGCGGTTTTGAACTGATCAAAAAACATGGAATCTAGCGCCCAACCCAATCGGACTTTGTTGAAAATCGGCCTCACGATCGCCGCGCTCGCGGTAGGTGTCGCGGGCACGCTGCTGACGATAAAATTCAAAACCAAGGCCGAGTCGAAACCTTCCGAGCGCAAGCTGCCCACGGTTCAAGTGGTCATGGCAAAACTGGAATCGCACACATTTCAGATCGCCTCTCAAGGCACGGCCCTGCCCCGCACCACCATCCGGCTTGTCAGCGAGGTCAGCGGCAAAGTGGTCTCGGTGACGGACAAATTTGACGCCGGGCAGGTTTTTCAAAAAGANGATGTCNTGCTGAAAATTGATCCGAGNGATTACGAACTGGCTCTAGCCCAAGCTCAGGCCAGCGTCGCCCAAGCGGACCTGCGTTTGCAAATGGAGGAAAAAGAGGCGGCCGTCGTGCGTCGTGAATGGAAGCTGCTCAATCAAGGCGAGCCGACTGGCCTGCAGGCGCGTGAGCCCCAACTCGCTCAGGCGCGCGCTGCATTGGCCGCAGCCAAGGCTGCAGAGGAAGCCGCCCAGCGCAACCTCGAGCGCTGCGAGATTCGCGCCCCGTTTGACGGCATGGTGGCCAAGGCAAGTGTTCGCCCTGGGCAGTTCGCCACATTGGCCACGCCGCTTGGNGAGATTTTTTCGACGGACGTAGCGGAAGTGCGCCTGCCGCTCAGCGCCGGTGATTTGGATTTTATCAACCTACCGGCACCGGGCGAAACCAACGCGCTTGGCCAAGCGCCGAAGGTGACGCTCAGCAGCCAAGCGGGTGACCAAGCACTTGAGTGGACCGGCCACATCGTGCGCTCGGAGGAAACGGTTGACCCGGTGAATCGCATGGTTTACGTCGTGGCAAAAGTGGATGACCCATATCGCTTGGCCAAGCGCGACGCCGCTCCGCTGCGGCGGGGNACATTCGTCAAGGCGACCATCACCGGCCGAACTCAGGAGAACGTCGTCACCATCGCCCGCACCGCATTGCGTGGCAAAAACCGGGTCTGGGTGGCCAAGGACGGCAAGCTCACTTTTCGTGAAGTAAATGTTGTCTACACTGACAAAAACGAGGCGATCCTTTCCGAAGGGCTTCAGGTCGGCGAACAGGTCATTACCTCTCTCCTTGGCGGAGTGATCGACGGGATGGGTGTCGACGTACAACCGGTTTCACCCGTAAAACCGTAACGCATGAACAGCTTGATCGAATGGTTCGCGAAGAACGGAGTCGCCGCAAATCTGCTGGCGATCTTCATCGTGATCGTTGGCTTCATGACGATCGGCACGCTGAGGCAAGAGGTGTTTCCGGAATTTTCGTCGGACAGGATTTATGTACGGGTGATTTATCCTGGCGCAGCACCTGAGGAGGTTGAGGAGGGCATCAGCCAGAAAATCGAGGAAGCCATCCACGGCCTGACCGATGTCAAAAAAGTCACCTCTACTTCGCAGGAAAACTCCGGCACGGTTATGGTTGAGTTGAATCCCGGGACGGATGCCGCCCGGGCACTTGACGAAATCAAAACGCGCATCGACGCCATCGATACGTTTCCGGAGGAATCCGAGAAGCCGTTGATCGAGGAGATCATCATGCGCAAGCAAGTCATCAACATCGCGGTCTCCGGTGAGGCCTCCGAGAAAACCCTGCGGCACTACGCCTCCGAGGTACGCGACCAGCTTATGGCATTGGACGGCATCACGCAGGTGGAACTGGCGAACGTCCGTGAGATGGAACTCTCGATCGAAGTCTCGGAGGACACACTGCGCCGATACAGCATGACCTTCGATGAGTTGGCGATTGCGATCCGCAAATCGTCGGTCGACCTGCCCGGCGGATCAATCAAGGTGAACGAAGGCGGTGAAGTGCTGCTCCGCACGAAGGGCCAAGCGAAGGAGGTGCTCGATTTTGAACAGATCGTCCTGCGCACTCTGCCGGACGGCACACGGATTCGACTTGGCCAAGTGGCCACGGTCATCGACGGATTCGAGGAGAACGACCGAGAGTCGTACTTTAACGGAGACCGCTGTGCGTTGGTGAAAGTTTTCCGCGTGGGCGACGAAAACGCGATCGAGATTTCCGAAATCGTACAGCAGCACATCAAGGATTCCGCCCATCTTTTCCCGGAAGGAATCCACCTCACGACGTGGCAGGATGACTCAGTGTACCTCGCCGGCCGACGCGATTTGATGATACGAAACGGCGTCACCGGGTTTTGTCTCGTGTTCATGGTGCTCGCGTTGTTTCTGCGTTTCCGCTTGGCCTTTTGGGTGAGTCTAGGCATCCCGATTTCGTTTCTCGGTACGTTTTGGCTGATGCCATCGCTCGATGTGTCGATCAGCATGATCTCGCTGTTCGCCTTCATCGTGGTGCTTGGTATCGTGGTGGACGACGCCATCCTTATCGGAGAAAACATCCACGCCCACCACGAGCGCGGCACGCCTGGGTTGAAGGGTTCCATCGCCGGGGCAATCGAAATGGCCAAGCCGGTATCGTTCGCCGTGGCCACCTCGATCGCGGCGTTTGCGCCATTGATTTTTGTCGCCGGAAACACAGGGAAGATCATGAAATTCATCCCATTGATCGTGATCCCCACCCTGTTTTTTTCGCTTATCGAGTCGCTTTTCATTTTACCGAAGCATCTCAGTCATCTGCGCAGGGTGGACAACCTTGAGGAAGGCAAAGGCATCGTCGGTACCTGGCGTCGGTTTCAGAATCGGTTCGTTACCAAGATGGATCAGTTTGTCATCCGGATTTACAAACCGACCCTCCGCTGGTGCCTCGAGTGGCGCTACCTAACCATGGCCATGGCGGTGGCTGTTTTCATGATCACGATGGGACTCGTCGGTGGCGGGCACGTACGGTTTACATTTTTCCCGCCGGTTGAGGGCGACAATGTCGCGGCCGCCGTCACCATGCCNCTGGGCACCACCACCGAGGAAACNCGCCGAGCNGTGGAGAAACTNAAGCAGGCCGCTGACGAGGTTCGCGATGAACTCGACGCCATGACGCCCGAGGGACATCCGAGTATCGTACGGCACACGTTAAGTTCGGTCGGCGGACAGCCGTTCATGACGGATCAAAGTCGATCAGGCGGATCCGTGGGATCCTCCATCACCGGTGCGCATACCGGCGAAGTACACATCGAGGCCTCTCCTTCCGAGGTACGCAAGTTTAACGCCTACGAGTTGGCCAACCGNTGGCGCNAAAAAGTCGGCGCCATGCCGGAGNCAGAGAACCTGCAGTTTACAGCCGACATTTTCCAGGCAGGCGACGCCATAAACGTCGTCCTCACCGGAGCCAATTTTGACGAACTGCAGGCTGCTGCTGAGTGGCTCAANGCCAAGCTGAACAACTACGACGAAGTCATCGACATCGCNGANTCGTTCCGCGAAGGCAAAGAGGAAATCCAACTCGCGATCAAACCGGAAGCCGAGGCACTTGGCCTGACTCAGGTCGATCTCGCTCGACANGTGCGTTCCGCTTTTTACGGGGAAGAAGTACAGCGTATCCAGCGTGGCCGCGACGACGTTCGCGTNATGCTGCGTTATCCGCGCGACGANCGTCGTAGTCTAGCCAATCTCGAAAACATGCGCATCCGCATGCCGGGCGGCACCGAGATCCCGTTCAACNAAGTGGCACAAGTCACCTTCGGGCGCGGCTACGAATCGATCCGGCGCATNGACCGGCGGCGCGCCGTAAACGTCNCCNCCGATGNNGACCTGTCGAAAGGCAACACACACGTGCTCAACACCGCGCTCAAATCGGAGATCCTACCGGAGCTGCGCACAGAGTTCCCCGGCGTGTACTGGGGCTTCGAAGGCGAACAGAGCGAACAGGCCGAAACCATAGCCAGCATGAGCTACCTTTACGGCATCGCCTTGATTATCATCTACGGCCTGTTGGCCATTCCGTTCAGCTCGTACATCCAGCCGATCATCGTCATGGCGGCGATCCCGTTTGGCCTCATCGGAGCGATCTGGGGACACGTCGTGATGGGCATGGACGTCACAATCCTTTCCGGTTTCGGCGTCGTGGCACTGACCGGTGTCGTGGTCAACGACAGCCTCGTGATGGTCGACTACGTCAACCGAAAACGCGGCATCGGTCTGAGCGAGATGGAGTCGGCACGCCAAGCCGGCATGTCGCGGTTCCGCCCGATCATNCTGACCTCGCTGACCACCTTCGCCGGCCTCACCCCGCTATTGCTCGAGAAAAGTTTGCAGGCCAAGTTCCTCNTACCGATGGGCGTCTCGCTNGGTTTNGGCGTCATATTCGCCACCTTCATNACACTGATTCTTGTGCCGTCGATGTATCTCATCCTTGAGGACGTNCGCACCTTTTTCTTCGGCTCCAAAGACAAGCTATAAGCCAAGCGCTTGGCTTGGGGCGTTGGACTGATTACCCTCACNGCGTGAAACGCATTTTCTTTTGCACGCTGCTCCTTGGCCTGTTGACGNTCTCGGCCGAGGCGAAAACCAAGCCGAACATCCTGTTCATCATGGTGGACGACCTCGGCAAGGATTGGATTTCTTGCTACGGCGCAGACGACATCGAGACGCCGCACATCGACCGCTTGGCCAAGGGTGGCCTCAAGTTTCACAACGCTTGGTCGATGCCGCAATGCACCCCGACTCGCGCCACACTGCTCACCGGCCAGTACCCTTGGCGCACCGGTTGGGTGAACCACTGGGACGTTCCGCGCTGGGGAGTCGGTTACTTCGACTGGGTAAAGTACACCTCGTTTGCGAAGGTCATGAAAACCGCCGGCTACGCCACGGCCATCGCCGGCAAGTGGCAGATTAACGACTTCCGCATCGAACCCAACGCACTGAAAAAACACGGCTTCGATGACTGGGCTGTGTGGACCGGCTACGAGACCGGCAACCCGCCGAGCAACGAGCGTTACTGGGACGCCTACATCCACACCCGCGCCGGAAGCAAAACCTACAAGGGCGAATTCGGGCCGGACATATACTGCAACTTTCTCATCGATTTCATGAAGCAACATCGCGACAAACCGATGATGCTTTACTTCCCGATGGCACTCACGCACGGCCCGCTCGTGCCGACTCCGGACGAGCGCAACGCCTCCAGCAGCAGGGACAAATTGATGGGCATGGTGCACTATACCGATACCCTCGTCGGGCGACTGGTCAACGCGCTGGACGAGTTGAAAATCCGCGAGCGCACCATCGTGATTTTCACGACCGACAACGGCAC
>NZFR01000072.1 GCA_002689335.1 Verrucomicrobiales bacterium | reverse complement strand
GTGGAGTGCGAACTCGCTCGTAACCGGCCAAAAATTCCGTCTCCTTGGCCAGCTTTTCTAGTTCTTCAATAAGGACTGTGCCTTTGGGTAGCCAGAGAGGAAGGCCTGGTCCAACATCGTCGGCAAAAGTAAATAATTGCATTTCACGACCAATCTTTCGGTGGTCACGCTTCCGGGCCTCCTCCTGAGCATCCAGCCATTCGCTGAGCTGGGTTTTGTTTTTGAACGCAGTGCCGTAGATGCGTTGCAGTTGGGGATTCTTTTCGTTGCCTCGATAGTACGCGGCGGCGACCCTCAATAGCTTGAATGCCTTGATATTGCCGGTACGCATCATGTGGGGGCCGGCGCAAAGGTCGACAAAGTCACCGTTTTGGTAAAACGAAATCTCCTCGCCCTCGGGGATGTCGTCGACGCGCTCGACCTTGAAATTTTGCCCTCGCTCGGCGTAGTAGGACTTGGCCTCTTCACGCGTCTTGGTGCTGCGCTCAAAAGTTTGGTTTTCCTTTGTCACCTTCTTCATCTCGGCCTCGATTGTCTTGAAATCCTCGGGTGAAAAACGGTGGTCGAGGTCGAAGTCGTAATAGAACCCCTCCGCGGTGGGAGGGCCGATGTCCAGCTTGGCATTGGGCCAGAGGCGAAGCACGGCGGTGGCGAGCACGTGGGCGCAGGAGTGCCGGAGCCGCTCCAGGTCGCTTATCTGGTTACGTTCATCGAGGGTCTTGCGCTGAACATCGTGTTTGGCGGATTCCATTTTTAACGGTGATCGATTTAGAAAGAGCTTTAAAAGGATTTAGCTCTTCGGACGAAGGATGATCGCCTTGTCATGGGTGCCATCGACCTCGACGCTGTGAGTCCCGACCTCTGGATCGTCTTTGAGAGCGTTGTGGATGATGCGGCGGTCGTATGAATTCATCGGCTCCAACTCGACGATGTCGCCCCAGCGACGAACTTGGTCGGCTGCCTTGATTGCTTTGTCGACGAGTTTGTCCTGTTCGCTGAATCGGTAACCGGCAACGTCCACCAACACCTTCTCCGCATTTTCGTCCTGCTGAAACAGGATTCGGTTAAGGATGTATTGGAGGTCGAAAAGGGTCTGGCCTTTGCGCCCGATTAAACGCCCGGAATCTTCCGGCGCTTGGATATCCAGCACTTTGCTGCCGTCTTTGTCTTTCTCCTCGATCGCCGTCTCGAAACCGAGATTATTCAGGATGGATTCGAGGAGAACCTTTGGATCTTGAGTAGTATCGCTCATGGTCTGATGGGAAATTATTTTTTGCGTTTGACTTTGTTTTTGGCTTTTACCGGCTTGGCCAAGGCGGTGTTGGACTGTGTTGACCCCGGGGTTTCAACGACGATGTTACGTGTGAGCTTGGTTTGCAGGATGGAAAGCAGGTTGTTCACTGTCCAATAAAGCGTTAACGCGGAAGAAAAGTTGTATAGGAACACAACAAAAATGAGTGGCATATATTTCATCATTTTTTGTTGCATGGGATCCATCGTGGGGGAGACCGGTGTCATCCTGGATTGCAGGATCATGGTGATGGCCATGAGGATGGGCATCGGGTTGATTGGAAAAGAGGCGATGTGTGCGACGGTGTCCGACTCTGCCAGATCGCAAATCCAAAGGAATTCCGCGCCGCGCAACTCGACCGCGCTGCGGAGCATGGTGAAAAAGCCAAAGAATACCGGTAGTTGAATGAGGATCGGAAGGCAGCCGCCCATCGGGTTGATTTTGTGTTCACGCATGAACTCCATAGTCTTTTTGTTCATCTTCTGCGGATCACTTTTGTACTTTTCGCGAATTTCGGCCATCTGCGGTTGATAGGCCGACATGCGTTTCATGGAGATGGTGCTGGCCTTGGTGAGTGGCCAGAAAAGTAATTTGACGATGATTGTAATCGCGATGATGCTCCAAGCGTATGATAGCCCGAATCCGTTAAGACCGTTCATCGATTTCAAAAGAATGCGTGCGAAGAAGCCAAAGAAGCCGTCAAAGCCCATCACCGATTGCAGTGAGTTTTTATTCTCCACACCGTGCGCGACTAACGTGCGGTACTCTTTGGGCCCGGCGTAGGTGGTGAACTCATGCAGGACAGTATCCTCAGCGTTGAGGATGTTTTGCGGGAGTTTGATGGAGGCCAACACGCCGGTGTGGTGAACGTATTGTCCCTCGGTCGGGATGTCGTTCAGCAATCGGTGCGTTGTTTTTTGAGAATAAACGGTGGCACCGGACAACTGGGTTCTGGGCATCGTGGTAATCGCAAAAAAACGATTGTGAATACCCACCCAATTGATAGGTGTCATCGGGGGCGATACGAAGTGGGGGCGAGGTGTTCCCGGAAAACAACCCAGCGTGCGATTTGCAAACCACGCTTCGTCAATCTCCTCCAGGTCTTCGCCGTTGTGCCACTGCGTACCCCAGACAGGATACTGGCTCTTGGCTTGAAGCGGCATCGCAGTGCCGAGCACCAACGTCCCCGGGGCAAGGGTAATCGGTTCGTCCTTGGTGTTCTCCAGTTTAATCGAAGTGTGGAGAAGATAGTTTGTCCCCGGAGTGAATTGTTTCGTGATCCGGACTCCCGCTTGGTTGGTGGAAACCATGGTTACTTGGTTGCCGTCAGCAATCAAATTGAATGCCGAGTCATCGAGGCCTTTCATCGAGAAGATCGGCAGATCCAGACCGTGGTTTAACTGAATGACATCCGTGTTGTTTGTTTCGCTGCAGGGTTTCGAAACGTGATGGTTGAGGCCAATGGTTTTTAACCCGCCAGCGGAAGTGAACGTGTAGGTTGATTCCTCTGTTTTGATGGAGACCAACTCTTCAGACTCAACACTCACAGGTGCAGTGAAACCTGTGCCTGCAGGCAACACGGGCACGGCGGTGGGGTGAGTCGGTTGATTCACCAAATTGGTGCTCGGTGTGTTGGTTGATGTTGTGCCGGTCTGTGTGTTGCGTGGGGGTGGTTCAATTTTTGGCGAAGTCAACACAAGCAGGATGACGCAGATGGCGATGACGATGATTCCGGTACGATCCATGAAATTCTTTTCGGTTAACGAGGGGATTTAGATTGGTCGATCTCAGCCCATTTTTCCGGGACGGGATCATGGCCGCAGTCACTCCAAGGGTGGCAGCGAAAAATTCGGCGAAGGCCAAGCCATGTTCCCCGGAGAGCTCCATGAGTTTTAATGGCGTCCAACGCGTAGGCGGAACAGGAGGGGGAAAAGCGGCAGGCTCCCGCTTGGCCAAGCAGGGCATTTTTCAGGGGCGACAAAACCAAGCGGTATAATCGAATCGCCAATAGAAAAAGATGCTGGAGCGTGTTCATCGCTTGGATGTCTCTGTTTGGTAAACGGCGCTTGTAGAGTCGGGCAGCAAGTCGGTCTTTTTCAGTAACCGCAAAAAGTCACGTTCCACAGAATGAAAACCGCGACTGGCGATCGACTGTCTGGCAACCAAAACCAAGTTGACCGGTTTAAGCAAGGCCTGTCTATGCAACCGAAAGCACTCCCGAATCATGCGGCGCGCTTGGTTTCGGATGGTGGCTTTGCCGATACGGCGACTGGTGACGACTCCGAGGCGGGAGGGGGAACCGGTTGGCAGTGTTTGCCAGTTGGCCAAAAGACAGCCCTTGGCCAAGCGCTGACCGTTATCCCGGTTGGTCCGGAAATCCGCACTGGCTTGGATACGGTTGGACTTTGGAAAGCTCGCAGTTAGGCCGGAGGCCGTCATGGATGCCGGAAGGGCTTAGGCGGGAGTGAGTCGTGCTCGGCCGCGTGCGCGACGACCGGCTAAAATCTTGCGACCTGCCTTGGTGGCCATACGTGCGCGGAAACCGTGCCTGCGTTTGCGTCGGATGTTCGACGGCTGGAATGTTTGTTTCATCTGAATCTAAAAAAATCCTCCCGTGACTGGGAAGAATGTGGTTCAAAGTCGTCNGNNCNTCCGNTNNGCGCGTCCCCTNTNCCCNCCTCTTTCGCTCAGAAAAAGGGCNGNNAAANTAGCAGTATCGAGCCGACTGTCAAGCATCAGAAGCCCATAATGGGCCAAAAAAATGTTTTTTTCGTGTGGATTGCAATCGGGCCGTTTTCTGCCGTACGGTTTGTTGCCCGCCGACAAAGGCGAAATTGCAATGTTAATGCTCAGAGCCAAGCCCCCGGAATCGTGGCTTACCAAAGTGATGGCGAATTTGGATGCCGTACTGGTGGATCACGCCCATTTGGAGCGAAAAGCGGCTCAATCAGCTTTGAAACTGCAGCGATATCAGCAACTTTCCGGCTCTCTGAAGGAGTTGACAGAGATTGCCGTCGAAGAGTTGGAGCATTTCAACTTAGTTCTCAACTTGTTGGATTGCAGAGGTATAGCGCTTGGCCAAGCGATCTCCAGCCCGTGGATTTCCGGTATGATGAACTCGGTTCGGAAAGGGCGCAACGAACAGGTGATCGATCACCTGCTCTGCGCGGCGATGATCGAAGGGCGGAGCTGCGAAAAATTCCAACTTCTCTCCGAGGCATTGCGCCCGGTGGATGCGCAATTGGCCAAGTTTTACGGTGACTTGGTGGTTTCGGAAGGGAATCACTACGCTGTGTACCTGCTCATGGCCCAACGGATCGATAAAAACGAGGCCGAACGGCGACTCGACTACTACTTGACTCTCGACGCCGAATTGGTGGTTCAGCCTAGCGAACTTCCGATTCTTCACTGATCGAGTTTGGCCAAGCGCATTTTCCGCTTGCATCTGCCTGGAATTGGCGGATGATTTCCAAAACCTATGTCTGTTGGATTAGCAGCAATTTCAAGGAGGATTGCAGGTTTGTTCGGCATCGGAATGCTGGGGCTTGCAACGGTTTCTGCGGCGCTACAAGTGTCAGCACCTGGCTGGGGCGGAGACTCGCTTAATCGCGTAGTGCTGGAGGGTTCGGATGCACGGCAGCAATTGCTCGTGACCGAAACCCAGTCCGACGGATTTCTATTCGATCGCACACGCAACGCNAGACTTGTCGCCAAACCAGATGGACTGGTGCGAATCACCAACGGATTGGTCGAGCCAGTTGCCAACGGTGCGGGAACGATCACGGTCGAAACGGGCGACGGAGAAACGGCCTCCATTCCATTCGAAGTGAAAAATGCGTCGGCGGAAAAACAGGTTAATTTTTCCAACTCGATCGTGCCGCTGTTCACCAAGCATGGTTGTAATGGGGGAGGGTGCCACGGCAAATCGGGTGGTCAAAACGGATTCAAACTTTCGCTGCTTGGTTTCGAGCCCCCCGAGGATTACGAGTATTTGCTTCGTGAAGCGAGGGGGCGACGGATTTTCCCAGCTGCGCCCGAGCGAAGCCTGCTTTTGCTGAAGGCCAGTGGCCAGTTGCCGCACGGCGGCGGTTCGCGCATCGATGCAGATTCGTTCGACTACAAAATGATCGTGAAGTGGATGCNCCAAGGCATGCCTTACGGGAAACCGACCGATCCNAAACTTGAGGCGATTGAGGTGCATCCGTCTGAACGCGTCATGAAACCCGGTGCTCAACAGCAACTCGTGGTGCTCGCAAGGATGACCGATGGCTCGGTGGAGGACATNACGCATTCTGCAGTTTACGAGGCGAACGACCGCGAGTTCGCCGAAGCGGATAACACTGGCTTGGTTATCGCCGGAAACCATCCGAGCGAGATCGCGGTGATGATTCGCTATCAGGACAAGGCGTCTGTTTTTCGGGCGTCGGTACCGTTGGGTGCCCCGGTCGAAAGCCTGCCTGCTGAGAAAAATTTCGTGGATCAATTTATCTTCGCAAAGTTGGAGAAAGTCGGCATGCCACCATCTGCGGTTGCGGATGATTCAACTTTTNTACGCCGCGTAACTCTGGATATCGCCGGCCGTTTACCGACGGTCGAGGAGGCGAAGGCATTTGCCGCTGATTCNTCACCGGAAAAACGAAGTGCTTTGGTNNGNCGTTTATTGGGCACCGAGGAATACGCCGAGTTTTTCGCGAACAAATGGTCGTCACTCCTTCGCAACAAACGGGCCAATGGTGCGCAGCTAAAAACNACCATGGCCTTTTACGATTGGATTAAGGAAAGCTTTTATAAAAACAAACCTTACGACCGTTTTGTCCGCGAAATTCTTGCGGCTTCGGGCGACATAAAACAAAGCCCGCCGACCGCTTGGTTCAAGCAGGTGAATTCGCAACAGGCGCAAATGGAGGATGCCTCGCAGCTATTTCTTGGTACTCGATTGCAGTGTGCCCAATGCCACCACCATCCGTTTGAGAAATGGTCACAGAACGACTACTACAGTTTTATGGCCTTCTTTTCGCGGGTGGGTAAAGCCAACGCCGGTCGGCCCGGCGAGGATATGATTTTTCACCGNGCGGGAGTGGCGCAGGTGACCAACAAAAAGACAAATAAACCGGTAAAGCCGGCCGGGCTTGGATCCGGTGAGTTGGCCATCGCATCGCTCGAGGACCCGCGCCATCGGTTGGTGGACTGGATGAAAGTGGACGACAACCGTTTGTTCTCCAAAACGCTCGTGAATCGGTATTGGAAACATTTCTTTGGACGGGGTTTGGTTGATCCCGAGGATGATTTTCGTTCCACGAATCCAGCGACACATCCGAAGTTGCTGGATGCTCTTGCGGATCATTTTGAAAAATCGAACTACGACTTGAAGGATCTTGTCAGGGTNATCACAAGNTCGACGACTTACCAATTCAGCTCTGTCCCGAACGAGCACAATACGAAAGACAAACATTACTTCTCTCGTTTTCAGCCCAAGCGCCTGACAGCAGAGGTGCTTTACGATTCGTTGAACGATCTGATTTTGGCCAAGAGCGATTTTAGCGGTCTCCCGGTGGGGACGAGAGCCGTTTGTCTGCCGGACAACAGCTACAATAGTTCGAATTATTTTCTGAGTGTTTTCGGTCGACCCGATTCATCGAGTGCGTGTGAGTGCGAACGATCGCAGGAGGCGAGTCTCGCGCAAAGTTTGCATCTGTTTAACGCCAAGAACATCCATGAACAACTCGCTCGAAAAGATGGACGCGCAGCGAAATTGGCGGAGGATACCAANGNAGNTCACCCCGAAAAAATCAACAGCCTCTACTACCGAGCGTTTGCAAGACTGCCGCGCAAGGAGGAGGTCGATGTGGCGGTNGNTTACCTGAACCGCGAGGCGGTCGACAAAGATGGAAAGCCTGTTGATAAAACCAAGGAGCGTTACGAAGACATTCTCTGGGCATTGGTAAACACCAAGGAATTCCTCTTCAACCACTGACATTCGTTTCATTGAATTTTTATGCTTAGCCAAGCGTTTTAGTAGGCATGTCAAATCGAGTTTTATTTCTAAATGCNCTNATTGCGCTTGTGATGATTGGCGCGCTTGGCCAAGCGCTTGGCCAATTGCCCACCTCGCGACTTACAGCGGTGTTCCCCATGGGGTGCCGAGCGGGTGCTGAAACGGAGATGATCGCCTACGGCGGTGATTTGGAAGGGGCAACCGGACTGTATTTTTCCCNATCCGGCCTTAGTGCCGAGGTCATTGACGCTGCCGGGAACAAATTCAAAATAAAGGCAAACNCTTCCGTTCCNNCCGGGGTTTACGAGGTGCGCTACATTGGGGCGTTCGGGGTTTCGAATCCAAGGCCATTTGTGGTCGGCTCGGATAACGAAGTGAGCAGCCCCGGCAGTAATGTGAGTCAGGGNGCAGCGTTTCAAGTCGCTCTTCAATCGGTCGTGAACGGAGNAGCGATCGCGCGCCAATCGGTGTGGTTCAAGTTCCGTGCNAAAAANAATCAACGATTCCTGCTTCGACTTTCGGCAGAAGCGTTGGACTCAAGACTGGACCCCGTCGTGTATCTTCGAAATGAAGCCGGTGAACGCANAGCGCGTGCCGGGACGAACGGATTGATCGATCACACGCCTGTTGCNGATGGTGATTTTTATNTNCAAGTTCACGATGCTGCGTTTTCAGGTGGGCAGGAGTATTTCTTTCGTTTGGAATTAACCAANGGGCCTCACGTGGATTTTGTTTATCCGCCTGTATTCAACGATTTAAAGGAGTCTGAAGTCACCTTGTTCGGGCGGAATCTGCCAAACTCGAAGCCTTCAATGTTTCNGGGTGGGGACGGTCGAAATCTNGAACGTGTTACCATCAAGGCAGGGGCACTCGCTCGCGCAGAATTGCCAGGTGGNGTTGTGTTGCCGCCGGCGTCGATTGTTTTAGACGGTGGTGTTTATCGTTTGGTATCTGATGGTGTGACGAGNAACCCGTTTTTCGTGGCTCACTCAAATAGCCAAACGATCACGCTCGAAAAAGAGGGAGCGAACACTGAACCCCAATCGTTAACAGCACCGGGGATCGTTGCGGGGACGTTTTACCCGGTTCGCGATGTTGATAACTACAAGTTCCCTGTGAAAAAGGACGGCGTGTATTGGTTGGACGTTTTCTCACAGCGCTTGGGGCACAACACGAATCCGTATGTGACGGCGCAAATCGTGAACNTTTCTGCCGACGGNAAAGAAACAGCTGAAGCGGTAAAAGAGTTTTACGAACTAAAAGACAACCCGGGCGGGCGAGAATTCAACATGGCCAACCGGGATGTGACTTGGCGTTTTCAAGCCAAGGCCGATGGCTATCTGCGTGTTGAGTTGCGGGATCTTTTTAATCAAGCAACGGACGAATCGTTTAAGACTTATNTTGTTGCGGTAAGAGAGGAGTCTCCCGGNTTTAAGTTGGTGGTTCATCCGCACACCGTNCCNGTTGCCAAAGATAAACGGAATATCGAGTTGATGGCGACGCATCTGCGAAAAGGATCTAGTTTGCCGTTTCGCATGGTAGCCGTTCGCAGAGGCAACTTCGNNGGGCCTATCAAGATTACTGCCGAGAACTTGCCAAAGGGTGTNAGACTGAGGGGTGCTGAATTTAAACANAGTCAAAACTCGATTGTGGCTCACTTGATGAACGAATCTGCTGAGGAACCGTTTGTCGGTGATGTTCGGTTTGTCGGTGAAGCGGAAGTTGNAGGGNAACAGGTCAGNGTGTCGGCCGTTACGACAGTCACTCGGCATCGGGTTGGTGACTACAACAACGAACCGATTTTTGCCCGCTTGGCCAAGGGGAGTGTGCTCTCTGTAAATGTAGGTGACCCAGAACCGGTGCGAGTTACGCCACTTGACCAAGCGCCACACAAGGGTACTGCCAATGGTAAAGTGAAAATCCCTCTTGGCGTGAAGCGACACGGTGAGTTTAGCGCCAACTTCAAACTCAAGGCTTACGGCGTTTCACAGCTGGATAAACTGGGTGAGCTTGAAGTTAAGAAGGATCAAAAGGAAACGGCGTTGGAGATCGACTTGGCCAAACTCAAAGTACCGGTGGGCCGCCATGAATTTCATCTTGAGTCGACGGTGAAAGGGAAATACCACTACCCGCCATTGAACGGCAAAAAGAGTGATAAAAAAAGGGATGTAACTTATCGGTTGATCTCGCTGCCGATTGTTCTCGAGGTAACGCCAGTTCCGGATACTCCGAAAAAACAGTAAGTTTTNGAATCCGTTTTTCCTTTTNAANTGGCACGNTTTATGNNGNTNGCGGCATAAACTTTTTCTCGCAATTTCGGGCNAATNGGAGCATTATTNNACTCNATGAAATTAGTTCTCGATTCCCACAATGTAGAAGTCACTGACGCGATTAAAGACCATGTTCAAGCATGCATTGAGAAACTTGAACACATGAACCAGAGANCCGTGGAGGCTNGGGTTCATCTCGAACGGGATCACGTCGGGTTGCCGACCAACAAATTCAAGTGTGCGATCCATCTTTATTTCAAAGGGGCGGATTTATTCGCGGAGGATTTTGAAAACGATCTTTACGCTTCGATCGATCTCGTGACAAAAAAAATCCAGGCGCAACTTCGCAAACGTCACAATAAAATCATTACACGCCATCACTCNGGAGCCGCGAAGGCAAAAGAGGAGTTACAGATGGCGGGTGTTTAGCAGAGTGCCCAANAATNGATGATCCTGCGTGCGAGGGCGATCTGGNCCCGAAAGGGGTNCGTGCTCGAGGATGCNGCGCTANAGATGTGTGGNGATNCGATTTGCGCTGTNGGGCGCGTGAATGAGATTCANCCGAATGTTGATGAACCGGTTGTTGATTTGGGGAACTCGATTCTTTTTCCGGCGTTCGTCAATGCCCATTGCCATTTGGATTATACCGGTTTGGCCGGTGAATTGACTCCCGAAAAATCGTTNGCGGAATGGGTTCNGCAGATCGTCTCGATTAAACGANAGTTAACGCAAGAAGATCATGAGNCAGCATGGNTCGATGGTNCACAAATGCTNCTCAGGTCAGGGTGTGGNACGGTTGCCAACATNGAATCCGTTCCGAAATTATTTGCTCGGTTGNCAGGTCAAACNCCGTTGCAGGTTTGTCCATTCACTGAGCTGATTGGTTTTCATGAGGGCGATGAGGGAGATTTGCTGGATTTAGCACGTCGGGAAATGACGAACAATTCCCCCTTCGCATTGGTCGCGGGTCTGTCTCCTCATTCACCTTATACGACGACGCCAGCGTCATTGAGTGCGCTCAGTTGTTTCGCGGATGAGCGAGAGATTCCTGTTACCATTCATGCCGGTGAATCCGAAGACGAATGGCGGATGTTCACAGAAGGAGTTGGCCCGTTGCACGACAGTATGGGAGAACTTGGGCGAACGTTGGAGGATTGCGGGGAGTATTCTCCGGTCGAACATATCCGACGTTCAGGTGGCTTGGCCAAGCGTACGTTGTTGGTTCATGTGAATTATTTGGGGAATGGCGATATCGACACCTTGGCCAAGCCGGGAATGAGTGTGGTGCATTGCCCATTAAGTTCGGCTTGGTTCGGTCACTCCAAGTTTGAATATGAGCGCTTGGCCAAGGCGGGAGTTAATGTTTGTTTGGGGACCGACAGCTTGGCTAGTTCCGGAAGGGATGCCGCCGAATTAAATATGTTCAGAGAAATGCGGGAGTTTTGTGAACGCTATCCGAACGTTTCTGCGGACATTGTAATTGAGATGGCGACAGCCAATGGAGCGGAAGCGCTTGGTTTGGATGCGACGCTTGGCCAATTGCGTGAGGGTGCTCAAGCCAATATAGCAGTNATCCCTTATGAGAACCCTCAGGTGTCAGTTTCTGAGTCAATCGTGAACCACGTCGGCCCAGTTGGGTCTTTGATCATTGCTGGAAAGCGGGTCTTCTCAGGGGCTAGGTCGATTGCGAATTGACGCCGAAGGGGGATTTGGGGAATCTTCCCGCCCTTTTTGGGAATAATCATGTCAGTGCTAAAAGTTAAAGATAAGTCGTCGTGCAAGTACGATCAGGTTTCGTTGGGGGAAATTATGCTTCGTCTCGACCCCGGAGACGGCAGGGTGCGCACGGCCAGAAAGTTCGACGTCTGGGAAGGGGGCGGAGAGTACAATGTCGCTCGTGGATTGAAGCGCTGCTTTGGTCTCCGAACGGGAGTCATTACGGCGTTTGCCGACAACGAAGTTGGGCGTCTTATTGAGGATTTTATTTTTCAAGGCGGAGTCGATACTTCGATGATCAAATGGGAGCCATTCGATGGCTTGGGCCGCGAAGTGCGGAACGGNTTAAACTTTACCGAGCGAGGTTTCGGGATCCGAGGCGCAGTCGGAGTACCAGATCGAGGACTTACNGCTGCTTCCAAAATGAAGCCAAGCGACTTCGATTGGGAGGACATCTTTGGAAACCAAGGCGTNCGTTGGTTGCACACAGGAGGGATTTTCGCTGCGCTTTCCGAGACGACGGCTGAAACAGTCATCGAAGCTGTTAAAACAGCCCGTAAACATGGAACCATAATNTCGTACGATTTGAATTACCGCNCGTCTCTCTGGAAAAGCATTGGCGGACTTGAGAAGGCTCAAGAGGTTAACCGGGAAATTGCCAAGTATATCGATGTNATGATCGGCAATGAGGAAGATTTCACGGCCTGTCTCGGTTTCGAGGTTGAGGGTGTGGACGAAAACATTTCCGCGATCGATGTCGATAAATTTAAGGCAATGATNAATACAGCGGTTAGTGAGTTCCCCAACTTCAAGGTAACCGCTACGACGTTACGNGCTGTAAAGACAGCGACAGTAAACGATTGGGGCGCGATCTGTTGGGCGGATGGCGAATTTTACGAATCCGAACACCGGCCTGATCTGGAGATTTTTGACCGTGTAGGAGGAGGGGACAGTTTTGCCTCCGGTCTAATCTACGGATTGATGGAAAAAGGCGATCCAGCGATTGCTGTTCAATATGGAGCAGCGCACGGAGCTTTGGCGATGACAACACCGGGTGATACCTCAATGGCAACAAAGTCCGATGTTGAAAAACTCGTCGCCGGCGGNGGGGCTAGGGTAGTAAGGTAATAGGCTTAACTCGCCCTAAGTTTCTCCTCAACTGCGACCAGATTTTCCTTTGCNAACTCGTTTTCCGGATCAAACTCCAAAACGCGTTGATAAGTGGCTTGTGCAGTTTCGAAGTCTTCGCTTTTGAAAAAGCAAACCGCCAAGGCTAAGAGGGCTTCAATGTTGCCAGCGTCTTGTTTGATAATTGCGATATAATCTGTGCCGGCATTTTTGAAGTTGAAGTTTCTTAATTCGTAGTCGCCCCGAGCTTTGAGAGATGGAGCGTATTCCGGATCATGGATAAGTGCTTGGTCGATGAGAGCCTGAAATCGATCTGTGTTACCAAGCTGAAACTCTACTAGAGCTAACCTCGTCAGATAATCACTTGAATTTGGTTCCAGTTCGATCGATTTGCCCAAGCTAACGATCGCGTCATTGGGTCGTCCCGCTTCAAACTCCAAACTGCCTAAAGTGGCATAGGTAGCGGCAAGTTCCGGTTTGAAATTAATCGCTTCCTGCAGTTTTTGAATAGCGGAGTTGAGGTCACCTTTTTGATAAAACTCTGTTGCCTGATCCAAGCAGGATTCAAAACTATCGNCTTCCTCTTGAATTTGAGTTTGCTCAGACTCAATAATCGCATTNAAATTATTTTNTGCGACTTCGTTATTCGGTTCAAGCGACAGTACCTTTTCGTAAGTTTCTTTTGCNCCANTTATATCTTCCGTTTTGAATTGGCAGATAGCCGAGCACTGGAGCAGATACACATCCTCCGGCAAATGGGCTAGAATATCCTGGAATTCGACAAGCGCTTCCTTGTGATTGTGAGCTAGATACAAGATTTTTCCGCGAAGTCTTTTAGCATCTAGGTTTTGGNTACGTTTCAGAGATTCATNGATCGCTTCGAGCGCTAGCTCGAGATTATTAAGATTAAGCTCCGCTAGTGACAGTTGCGTCCAAGCTTCAGGAGCGGTTTCATCGAGATTAATGGCTTTGTTGATCAAGTGCTTCGCAGTCTCGAACTCCCCCAATTGTATCGTCATTGTGCTTAATGAGAGTAGCACTTCATAGTTTTCAGGTGTGATNTTGAAAATATTATTGAGGATGGATTTNACCTTGTTGCTTTNTTTGTCAAGGTACGCCAGTTCAAAATCGATGAGGTTTTCCTCTAGTCCGTTACATTCGATAACTTCCTCTTTTTCGGGAATCGTATGTGATATTTCTCCAGTACCATCGGGATTCAGTATGACATCCAAATTATTTTGGGCGCATCGGTTTTCAGGATCGATTTCTAGAATACGATTATACACGGTCTCGGCAGTGGCGGTGTCACCTCCTTTATAAAAACAATAACCCAGCGCGAGATAAAATTCCGCGAATTCGGGATTTTNTTCGATTAGATTTGCGAATATCCGGCCTGCATCGTGATATCTCCCTGTTTGCAGATTTATCTTACCCAAGAAACGCAGCGCCTCCTGATGACTGGGATCAATCTCCAGTGCAATGCCAATCGAAGATTCGAATTCGTCCACTTCACCTGCGGAGAGGGCGGCCATCGCCAGACGTGTATACGCATCGGCGCTTCGTGGATTCAACTCGATCTCCTTACGGAACATCTCCCGAGCTTTTTGGTATTTACCTAGTTTAAAATAAACACCACCAAGCGCAGAAATAATGACCGATTCATTGGGTGCTAAACTGACCGCTTCTTCCAGGGTTTCGGCTGTAGAATCAGGATTTCCAGAGTTATTGAAAAAATCTGCATCCTCAAGCAGTGAATGCAGTTTTTCGTTTGAATCTGTTGAGGGAAAATTCTCTACTGAATGAGGATTATCAGGGGAGTTTTGCTCTGTGTTAATTTTGTTTTTGCAGGCTAGTAAGTTGTTTAGAGCCATATCGTTGGATGGGTCGATTGCCAGTACNTTTTCATAGCATTCCTTTGCCGAATCGTATTCAATACCTTCATAGAGACAACTTCCTAGTCGCATTAAAACATCGGTATCTTCCGGTTTATTACGAAGAATTTTTAAATATGCCATGCCTGCATCGGCTTTGGAGCCATGCTGAAAGCACAAATCGCCCAACAGCTTCAGAGATTCGGTATGTTCGGGGTCGATTGCCAACGCGGATTGCAGGGATGATTCAAATTCATCGATGTTATCGTTACGGAGGAAAGCCAATGCTAGATAAGTCCAATAATCTGTTTTCTCTGGTGCAAGTCTTGTCGCTTCTCGGTATTTATCGATGGCTTCCGAGTAGTTGCCGGCTTGAAACTGAATATTGCCCCACGTTGCCCAAAAGTCGGCGTTATCGGGTTGTTGGTCGATAGCTTTTTCAATTTGTTGAGCAGCAGCAGTATAATCACTGTTGCTGTAACAGGTGTCAGCTTCTTTTAATATTTGATCCAAACAATCGTTCATTTTGATTTTTAGACGGTTAAATTTATTGGAGTTAGGTGAGGAGTTGTAAAACGGTTTTGGGCATTGCGTTTGCTTGAGAGAGCATCGAAGTTCCGCTCTGCACTAATATCTGAAAACGGGCGTAATTGGTGGCTTCTTCTGCCACGTTTACATCTGTGAGGCGACTTTTTGCCTCTCCCATATTCTCTTTAGTTGATGTTAATTGGGCGTTTGTAAAACCAAGCCGACTCTCAACTGCACCCAGTTTTGCGCGGTGTTCAGCGATTTTCGTGATNGCCGCTTTTAGTGAGACCATCGCTACTCGTGCCTCGTGNATNGTTTTTAAGTTNAAATNTGCGTCTTGAANNCCNGACAANNCGGTTGCTGTTTGGTCGTNTCTTATCTCCAAATNGGGTTCAACGNNGGCAGCGGTGTCCGTCTGGTCAACATAGTANTTGGTCGNATTTTCACCTGCTTGGGTTCCGTCATTCTTNAGAACGGTAACAGGAGTNAATAGTTGTCCTCTNTNAAGATTAATTGCAGGTAGAGTGAACTCTGTTCCNGTTGAGTCGATCGTCACCTTAATATCCTTATCCGTGAATAGAGGAACTTCATTAAACGATTTTGTTTCTAGATTAANNATATAGTCCTTTAANTGCTGAAATTCCTTATCGTACAAATCACGGTCTTGATCGGATTTTGTTGAGTCTAGGGCGCGTAAACTTAATTCGCCCATTCGGGTNACGGCTTTATTAGCNNTTTTAAGGAACCCATCCTGAGTCTGGGTGAATGATATCGCGTTCCCAATGTTGCTTAGAGATGCGTTGATTCGTTTTATCTTTGAATCGATNCGAGAGCTGACCGCCAAGCCGGCCGCATCATCCGANGGTTTNACGATCTTGGATCCGGAGGANAGGCGGAATAGTGANCTCGACAACNGACGNGTACTAATCNCCAGATTACTGGCGGTTTTNTCGGCAACGTTGTTCGAGTTGATGACCACGATGTTTTGGTGTTGATGGTTAAATAAACGTGGTTTGGCGCATTTCAGTTATGCGCCTGTAAAANTNGATTACCGTAATAACTGGAGTGCNGCCTGAGGCAGCGTGTTGGCTTGTGACAACATCGATGTGCCCGACTGTACCAAGATTTGATACTTAGCATATTGAGTTGCTTCCTCAGCCATGTCTAAATCACGAATTCTGGATACTGCTGAACTGAGATTCTCCTTAGTTACACTTAATTGTTCCCTAGTGAAATTCAGTCGAGCTTGGACGGCGCCAAGGCNCGCACGATCTACGGCTACTCGAGTGATAGCAGTTTTCACAGCAGTTANAGCTGNTGCCGCACTCGTTGTGTTTCCAATTCCAACTGNTGNAGTTATGGCATTAGCATAAGACGCTGCCCCTGAAATATCGATTGGATTTGCATCAAAAGTATTGCCCTCAGAGTCAATTGTGACAGTTAGCGTTGAANTAGTTGAAAATAGGCTCACACCATTAAAATCTTTTGTAGCCGTTGCACTTACAAAACTTTGTAGTTGCTGAAACTCCGTGCTGTATAGTGCTCGATCATTGTCGGATTTAGTTCTATCAAGGGAAAGCATGGCTAATTCACCCATACGACGAAATGCACCCTCGAGGGTCTTCATAAATCCGTCCTGAGTTTGAGTCCAGGACATACCATTTCCAATATTTGATAGTGCTGAATCTACTCTACTGATTTGACCTTTTAAGCGCGATGATACTGCCAAGCCAGCGGCATCATCCTTTGGGTCAACGATTTTAGAACCGGAGCTAAGACGAGCCAGTGACCGCGAAAGCATTTTGTTGCTCTCGTTAAGAATATTGGACGTCTTAAGCGCTTGGATGTTTGTATTGATTATCATAACTCTAAATTCTGAATGTTCTTATTTCTTGGTTAAGATTGATTGGATGTCTTGTTTGTTTGGGCCAGCGGCTGCGGCTTTGTTACTTTCAAGGATTTCATCGTAAATTTCTTTTCGATACACGGTCACATTTTTTGGAGCTTTAACACCCACCTTCACGGAGTCCCCCTCAAACCGGAGAATATCCAAATAAATTTTCCCATCGATTACGATGCTTTCGTTCG
>NZFR01000071.1 GCA_002689335.1 Verrucomicrobiales bacterium | reverse complement strand
CAGGAAAAAACAAAACTGGAAAGCCAAGGTGAAGGCAGCAACCAGTTTACCATCTCGATCGACCCTGAGGCATTAAAACAAATCCGAAAAAATGAAGTCGAAAACAATCGGCAACGACGAGAGATTAAAAAGTCGCTTCAGTCGGAAATCGATTGGATAGAACTCAAGATTAAGCTGGCCAATATCGGGGCCATGCCTCTGGGCGTGATCCTCTTTGGCTTAGTGTTTTTTATACTCAAACGAAAGAAAACTGCTGCACATTAAGACCAATGAATGGAAAACAACTTCTTATCGCTGTAATCGCACTCGGGGTATTGGGCGCTTTGGCGTTATTTACTTCCGGTAGAAATAAGGACAACCAATCCTCCGGCCAGAGCGGCATCGGCAGTGATGTGGTTACAAAGCTGGATCCTTCCAAGGTTAGCTCGGTCGTAATCACCGACAAAGAGGGATTGGTCAACTTGGAACAAAAGGATGAGAATTGGATCGTCGCCGAGCGCGACGGATTTCCTGCAAAATTTGAGGACATCAAAAAACTCGTTACCAGTTCTGTCACCCTGAAGTCGCTGCGCAAAATTCGCGCCAGCAAAAGCCAACATGAACGCTTCGAGTTGGTGGATCCCTCAGATGAAAAAGAAAACTCCGGTCTCAAAATAGAATTCAAAGGGGCCGACGGGGCCGAATTGAAAACCATCCTGCTTGGCAAGAAAACCGGAGGACAATCTGGCGCCAATGCCGGTTCACCGTTTGGCGCCAGTGAGAATCAACGATTCGTTTTTGCCGATGGCAAAATCAACGTGATCGAGATCGACTTCTCCAGCCCGTTGAACGACATCGCAGCGGACGCCAGTGAATGGCTACTAAAAGACGAGTTCATCAGAATCGAAAAGATTAAATCGATTGCTGTCACCCAGCCGAGTGCCGACGATTCGTGGGTACTCACCCGAGAAAAGGAAGACGGCGATATGTTACTGGCCGATGCCAAGGAGGACGAAAAACTCGACTCTTCGATAGGCAACAGCGCGGGTCGAGTGTTCGGTTTTGCCAACTTTGATGACGTTGCCAGAAAGTCAGCCAAGCCGGAAGACTTGGGAATGGACAAGGCGGTCACCGGCACAATCGAAACGTTCGAAGGCTACCAGTACAAGGTTAAGATGTCTAAAAGCGGTGAAGATCACTACATGACCATCGCCGCAAGTGGCTCGCGCGTCCCTCAGGACGACGAGACCAAGGCGCGCGTCCCACAACCGGACGAAACCAGGCCTCGCGAACCAGGCAAAGAAGAAAAGCCAGAGAACAAGGAGCGGCTCGATAAGGAGCACGCCGACAACTTAGCCAAGCTTGTTGCCGACCGAGAAAAAACCCATAAGGACAACCAAGCGAAAACCAAGGCCGATCGAGACAAGACGTTCACCGACAACTTGGCTAAGCTGAAAAAACTAGAGGAGTGGACATTTATAGTTTCCAGCAACACATTTGATGCGATTTACAAAACTCGCGCCGAAATGATGGAGGAAGAAAAGGAAGAGGAAACCACCGACACCACGGTTATTCCGGGAGCACTTGGAGATAATGCCGCTCAAAAGAACATGGAAGCCGGCGCAGCGTTCCTTGCGGAAAACAAATCCAAGGAAGGTGTGATCACGACCGACAGCGGTCTGCAATACAAGACGGTTAAAGAAGGCGACGGCACCTCCCCTGCCGAGACCGACTCGGTCACGGTGAACTATAAAGGCACACTAATCGACGGTAAGGAATTCGACAGCGGTAACGGAATCAGTTTCCCGCTGAACGGCGTCATCAAAGGCTGGACCGAAGGGTTGCAGTTAATGAAAGTTGGTGGCTCCACACGTTTTTTCATTCCTTCCGATCTCGCGTATGGCGCCTCTGGCCCACCGAATATCGGGCCAAATTCTACGCTGATTTTCGACGTAGACCTGCTCTCGATCAAGGGGAAGGAACAAGCCGCCGCAAAGCCGGCAACACCGAACGATCTGGTCGCCCCGGCTCCGGATGAGCCCAAGCAGGTTGTCACCAGCGACATCATTAAGGTGCCCTCCGCCGAGGAAATGAAAAAAGGTGCCAAGATTGAGGTGATCAAAAAAGAGGATCTCGAAGCCGAAATCGAAAAAGCCAAGCAGAACGAAAAAGAGGCGCCCGCCTCCAAAGTGGACGAAAAAGAATAGCGCTTGGCCAAACGCCAATTTGCAACCCACCCAGCCAAGCGCTTGGGTGGTTTTTTTGTGCCCGTAGGAATTTTATTTCCGCACCTTGGCCGGTGTCGTAGCGTTTGGCGCATGGCAGACGACAACGCCGTTGTGCTCAGGCTCGAAGCCGTCCACAAGCAATACCAAAGCTCAGACCGAGATCCCGTGCCGGTGCTCAAGGGCATCTCACTCACGGTGAATCGCGGTGACTCAATCGCCATCGTCGGCCCATCCGGTTCGGGCAAAAGCACGCTACTAAACATTCTCGGTTCGCTCGACTCACCGACCAGCGGAAGCATCCAGCTCGATGGACAGGAATTGGCCAACCTCTCAGAGCAGGAATTGGCTGCCGTTCGAAACAAAAAAATCGGCTTCATTTTTCAGTCGCACCACCTGCTACCTCAATGTTCCGTTCTTGAGAATGTGCTGGTGCCAACCCTTGCTGAAAACGGCAAGGCTCCGGTCGACGCCGTCGAGCGCGCTCAGCAATTACTCGAGCGCGTGGGACTTGGCCACCGCCTCACCCACCGACCGGCGCACCTCTCCGGGGGCGAATGCCAGCGGGTCGCCGTGGTGCGCGCGTTGATCAATCAGCCCAGCCTCATCCTTGCCGATGAACCGACCGGCGCACTCGACCGTTCCACCGCCGAATCACTCGCAGAGCTACTCGTCGAACTCAACCGTGACGATCAGGCCACACTCATCGTCGTCACTCACTCGGCGGAACTTGCCGCGAAAATGGGCGCCACGCATCACCTGCAGGATGGCACATTCGCCGATAACACAAACCGCTCCGACTAAGCCATGACAAGCTGGTCACTGGTTCTCAACTCCTTNCGTTTTTACGCCAAGAGCCACATCGGCACGCTGCTCGGCGTTGCGGTGGGTGCGATGGTGTTGGTCGGTGCACTNCTTGTCGGCGAATCCGTTCGCGGCAGTTTACGNGGNATGGCCGAGACACGCTTGGGCAAGGTCGAGCTCGCCCTACCCTCCAATGATCGACTTTTCCGCGCCGAGTTGGCCGGGCAGCTTCAAGCCGATCTCGGGACAACCACCGCAGCCATGCTGCAACTACCCGGTGTGGCCAGGCGTCCCTCCGGCGAAAACCGCGCGAACAACGTCGTGGTCATAGGCGTCGACGCCGCGTTTTGGAAACTCGCCCTAAGCCAACCAGAGTTCGCCGAGATTCCCGAGGACGGCATCGTCATCAACGAACGCTTGGCCAAGCAGTTGAACGTCAAGGAAGGCAACGTCATCAACCTTCGTGTTCACAACCCCTCACAGCTTTCGCGCGATGCACCAATGGCTCCGATCGAGGACGCCACCGCTTCTCTCGCGCAGATGGAAATTCTCGCCATCGTCAGCGATGCGCAGTTTGGCCGGTTTAGCCTGCAGGCATCTCANGTNCCTCCCTACAATGCGTTCATCCCGCTCAGCCAACTNCAGNNCGCCGTCGAAAAACCGGGCATGGCCAACCTCATGCTCGTTGGCCAAGCGCAGGAACCAGGCGACGACCCGCTTGGCCAAGCGCAGACCGCCTTGGCCAAGCACTGGCAGCTCGCCGATGCGCAGGCGCAACTCCTCCAGCTCCCCGGCGATAAGGGGATCGAATTGCGTTCACCACGCGTGTTTCTCGATCAACCCTTGGCCAAAGCCGCGCTTGTGGTCAACCCCAACGCCACCGAGGTGCTGACTTATTTCGTCAACAAAATCCAAGTCGGCGAACGCACCACCCCCTACTCGATGGCCACGGCGCTCACCGATTTTGAACCCGGCNCCGTCTGGCTCAACCAATGGACCGCAGACGATCTTCAAGCNAAGGTCGGCGACGAAGTCGAGCTGAGTTACTACAGCGTCGGCACGATGCGCCAACTCGAGGAGCGCTCCGNAAAATTCAAGGTCGGNGGGATCATNNCNATGACCGANCCNCGCTCCGACATCACTNTCATGCCGGACTTCCCCGGNATGACTGATTCGGAAAACTGCGCAGACTGGGACACNGGTTTNCCGATGNATCTCGACGCCATNCGCGACAAGGACGAAGATTACTGGGACACCTACAAAGGCACACCCAAGGCCTACATCAGCCTCGCCACCGGCAAAGAGATTTGGAGTAACCGGTTTGGCAATCTCACCGCCGTCCGCTATGCGGAAAACGGCCCTGAAGCACTCACATCGATCGGCAAAGAATTGCTAGGCAACCTCACGCCGACCGACGCTGGTTTGACGTTTCAACCCGCACGCTCAAAGGCCAACGCCTCCGTCAATAATGCGATGGATTTCGGACAACTGTTCATGTCATTCAGCTTCTTCCTCATCGCCGCCGCCGTGATGCTCATATCGTTGCTGTTCCAGTTTTCGATGGAAAAACGCACTCGTGAGACTGGCACACTGCTCGCAGTCGGCGTCCCGGCCGTACGCGTCCGCCGCATGCTGCTGGTTGAAGGCGGCCTCATCGCGATCGCCGGATGCATCGTCGGAGCCTGGGCCGGAACACTCTTCGCCCAAGCCATGCTCAACGCCCTCTCCACAAATTGGAAGGACGCCGTCGCCTCCGCCACGTTGACCTATCACAGCTCCGGCTCCGCGATGGGCACCGGCGCGTCGATGGGCTTCTTCGTCGCGTTGGGTACGATCTGGTGGGCGTTGCGAAAACTCAAAAAACAGACCGCCCGCGAGCTACTCGCCGGGGAGTCACAGGAACAAGTTGGCACAAACAAAACGGCGAAACGCGCCACGATCATCGGAGTTGTATTACTGTTGGCTGCGCTTTGCTGGGTCGGAAGCGACACGGCAGGCGGCGAACAAATGGCACCCCTAACCTTTTACGGNGCAGGAGCNATGCTGCTCCTCTCAGGCCTCGCCTTGGCCAANGCACGGCTTNCTCGCTTGGCCAACTCCAGCGCGCTTGGCCAAGCGCAATCACTCAGCCTCGGCAGCCTTGGCCAACGCAACGCCGCCCGCCGGTCCCGCCGCAGCATGGCCACCATTGGGATGCTCGCCTGCGGCAGTTTCATGATCGCCTCCATCGGTGTTTTCCAAAAAGACGCCACAGTCGACGCCGACCAACCCGGCTCCGGCACGGGCGGATTCGAACTGATGGGCGAAGCCAGCATTGCGGTCGTTCACGACATGAACAACCCCACCAACCGCGAAGACTTTTACAGCATCGATGAAGAGATTTTNAAAAACACCCGCCTCGTGCCGTTTCGACTGCGAGACGGCGATCAGGCAAACTGTCTCAACCTCAACCTTGCTCAGGAACCTCGCCTGCTCGGCGTGCGCCCAGAAACGTTGGACGGTAAATTTACGTTCACCAAAACGATGGACGGCCTCAAACCGGGCGACAACCCGTGGAATATTTTGGATAGCGCCCGCGAAGCACTCAACCTGCCGCCCGATGTCGTCCCAGCCATCGCGGATCAAAGCGTCATGATGTACGCCTTGAGTGGCTCTAACTTGATGAAAAGTAAAAAACTTGGCGACCAACTTGACTACACCGATGAACACGGCAACCCGTTCAAGGTTCAGTTCGTCGGCCAGATCGCTGACAGTGTTTTGCAGGGCAACCTCATCATCCATGAGTCCGATTTCATCAAAAGGTTTCCCAGCGAAAGCGGTTATCGTGTTTTCCTCGTGGACACCCCGGTCGAGCGCGTTCAGGAAGTCAGCGACGAACTCAACGTCGCCATGGCCGACCACGGCTTTGAGTGGGTCAAAACCACCCAGCGTTTGGCCGAACTCAACGCCGTGCAAAACACCTACCTGCAAACCTTCCAGGTCCTCGGCGGCTTGGGCCTGTTGATCGGCAGCCTCGGGCTCGGCGTGGTCGTCATGCGAAATGTGCAAGAGCGCAAAAGCGAACTCGCACTGCTTCGGGCGGTCGGTTTTGAAAAGAGCGCCATCAAGCGGTTTGTCCTCTCGGAATACCTTAGCCTACTCATCGGCGGCCTGTTGATCGGCACCGCTGCCGCCGCGTTGGCCGTGCTGCCGGCCATCCTCTCCCCCACGGCAGACGTTCCCTACGCATTGCTCGGCGGCACGCTCGGTGGGGTGCTGATCCTTGCCGGGGCTTGGACATGGATCGCAACAAACCTCTCCCTCCGCGGTAGCCTCCTCGACGGGCTTCGCCAGGATTGAATGCCGTCCCATCGCCGCACGCCATCCTCTGGCAATGAGCCGGCTTTTGGAGTTGCAGGAATGGTACTGGAATCAATGTGATGGCGAGTGGGAACATCATCATGGGGTCAAAATCGATTCGATCAACAACCCCGACTGGTGGGTCATTATCGACTTGGAAAAGACTGTCCTCGCCGAGACCGACTTCACAGAAATCTCTAAAGGCTTCGATGCCGACGACCATCCGGTGAGCGACCAATGGCTTCACTACTCCGTCAAAAACAAACAATCTAACCATACTGAGCCTCGGGGAAACTTGAAGAAATCATGAATTTATTTATGAATTGGTCCAACGAGGTNGCTAACTAGGCTACCCCAATGCAAATGAAACTTTGGAAAACATTTATCCCGCTCGTGACTGCGGCTTTTTTTGTCGCCGAATCAAATGCCGCCAATCCTCTTTATCAGGTCGATTTTGAAAAAATAGAAATCGGTGAAGTCCCGGACGATTTTCTTGTGCTNGACGGGAGCTTCGAGGTGAGGGTAGAAAACGGAAATAAATTTCTCGAACTCCCCGGCGCACCGCTCGACTCGTTCGGCATCATGTTCGGCCCCACCGCTCAGCACGGCAACGAAATCAGCGCCCGAATGTTCGGCACCAAAAAAGGCCGACGCTATCCCGTGTTCGGCGTGGCACTCAACGGCGTCAGTGGATATAGGTTGCAGGTCAGCCCTGCTAAGCGCTCTGTTGAGTTGCTAAAGGGCAAAGAAGTAATCGCAAAAACCGCCTTTCGCTGGAGCGGCGACTCGTGGCTAAGGCTCGCACTAGAAGTCCAGCAAACCAGCGAAACCGAGTGGACCATCAGTGGGCGGGTTTGGCCAGATGGCAAAAAGGCACCTACCGAGCCTACTCTAATCCACAGGGAGACCAAGGCACCGCGTAAAGGCAAACCCTCTATCTGGGGAAGCCCTTACTCCGGCACACCAATCCGTTATGACGACATTGTCGTTAAAAAAATTGCCAATTAANTACAGACGGTTAAAAATTGNTATTNCGGGACTGCTACTCGCCCTTGGACAAGCGGAGTGAATTTCGATAGTTCATCTTCACACTGGATCNNTTCGACAAGANTCGGCCAAAGAAAAAAATGTGCCCNCGCAAATCAGCGCCGCNCTGAATAATGCGAAGGCATTTCGGCTGGGCANTCGCCGTAANGTTGCACCCCGAACCGGGCGTCACGAAAAATCTAGTCAACTCAAGCCGTTGCGAGCCTGAAAACACTCCAGCCTCAATTGGCCAAGCCGGTCAAAGTGCTTTGAGCTTTGAGTTGGCTCGGCCTTCGAGGACTTTGGAAGTGGGTTNATACCGAGCGATNAATTCTTCGCGGAAATCGTCAAACGTCCCCTCCGCCAAGTGTCGGCGAATCTGTCGCATGACTTCGTGGTAAAAATGCGAGTTGTGCACGCTTAACATTCGCAACCCAAGAATCTCCCCGGCCTTAAGCAGATGCCGCAGGTAGGCGCGTGTGTGGTGCGTGCAAGCAAAACATTCGCACCCTTCTTCAATCGGGCCGAAATCCTCTTTTTGATGACCTGCCCGAAGGTTGATCGCTCCCCCCGTGGTGTAAGCCGTGCCATTGCGGGCGACGCGAGTCGGCAAGACACAGTCGAACATATCGATACCCCGGGCCACAAGTTCCACCAACTGCGCTGGCGTACCTAAGCCCATTGCATAACGTGCCTTATTTTCCGGCAGGTACGGCTCAGAGATTTCGACAGCGTGCATCATCTCCGGTTCCGGCTCTCCCACGCTGACCCCGCCCACGGCGTAGCCGTCGAAATCCATNGCGACCAATTCCTCGGCGCAACGCCGGCGTAGCTCCGGGCTNTTCGCACCCTGTACGATGCCAAAATAAAACTGCCCCTCGGCNCGGGGTTGCTCGNCGCAAATCNCGGCCCAGTCTAGTGTACGTTTGACAGCTNCCTCCAGTTCGCTNTCGGAGCAACCATGAGGTGGGCATTCGTCGAACAACATGGCAATGTCGGAGCCCAGTTCACGCTGGATGGCCATNGACTCCCGCGGGCCAAGAAACAAAGTCTCNCCACTCAGATGAGACCGGAATTCCACACCGTCGTNTCGAACACTGCGAATCTTAGCNAGGCTGTAAACCTGAAANCCTCCGCTGTCGGTAAGAATCGGTTTGTCCCAGTTCATGAATGTATGCAGACCGCCTGCCTTGCGAATAATGTCCATGCCGGGCCGAAGAAAAAGGTGGTAGGTGTTGCCCAGTAAAATCTCGGAACCGATTTCGTTGAGCTCGCGCAGATCAAGCGCTTTAACGCTGGCCTGTGTGCCCACCGGCATGAACACCGGAGTGTCGATCGTGCCGCGTTTCGTGGTTAACCGGCCCAAGCGTGCTTTGCTGCGAGGGCTGGTTTTGGACAACTCAAACATGTGAGAGGGAGCGAAGATTTGCGCTTGGCCAAGCGGAGATTACCACTCGCCCTCGGCCAGCATAGCTACGGTGCGCTTGGCCAAGTCGTTGGNCAACAGCGGTAACGNCTGTCGTTCGGNGCTGGCCAAATCATCACCCAAGCGAACAGTGGTCCGACTGGTAACGATACGATCCACTAGCACTTTNCCGGAGGTTCGTTCGGTGGCTTTGACCNGAGTGGAAAGTTCGACGACAAAGTCCCGAACGCTAAGAATATCCTTTGGTTGAAAACTGACCGCTGAACGGCGGTAGGAGGTAATGTTCCCCGTCAGCAACACGTCCCCGTCCCNAGCCGTCGCCAACTCAAANGTTCCATCGCNNTGAAGTTCGCGCCGGATCGAGGCGTTAACGGANTCGGACAAGCCGGGCTGAGCGGTCGNGTTTTGAAACAGTCCAACNTGAATGGAATTATCCGCAGGGATGGTAGGATTCACCGCTCCTACCCGGTAACTGGCACAACCAGCAGCCAANACGCCNGCTGTCACCAAAAGTAAAAACCGTCCCGNGAGCTGGAACATCATTTATCCGCTTCCTTCGCGGCNTCNATCGCNTCCCGTTTTCTTTTAACTTCGTNGAGTCGCTGCAAAGCCTTCGTACCAATCTCNGTNTCCGGAACCAGATCGGCGGCTTCGTTGTAATAAATTTCCGCGCCGGCCCACTTCNTCNTTTTTTCGTAATACTCCGCGATCTTGAAATTACCCTCGGCCTGCTCCCTTTTCATCATGGCGATTTGCTTATTTGCCTCATCGACTTTTTCATGATTCGGGAAAAGCGTAATCATGTCCTCGTAAGCATGAATCGATTTTACGGTGACGTCCTGATCGTACTCAGCATCATTCCGTTGATTCTCATACGCGGCCCCAGCCTTGAGCAGCGCCGTCGAGGCGACCGCATCGTTCGACCTGTATTCCTCAAACGCTTTTTTGTAGGCCTCCACTGCCTTTTCGTAGTTCTTATGACGTTCCCTTTCGGAGATGTGAAATCCGCGAGCATTTTTCTCCCACGCTTCCCCAATTTTTAATTGCGCGGCGGGAGCGGTTGCACTGTGCGGGCCGACGTTCACAACGTCCTGAAACATCAGGGCTGACTTTCGCGGCGAGCGGTATAGCGGAATCTTGCCCCAAAGCTTGAATTTTTGGCCGTTGAGAAATCGGTCGGCGATCGCGATCTGGCGGCGTTGAATCTCCGCGTAGTCGACGTTTTGCGGGTATAGCGTCAGCAGATTTTGGTACTCCTTGAATGCGCGCTCGTCATTGCCCCGTTTTTCAAACGACTCAGCCAACAACCGCTGGGCTTCCGGGGCGTAATCCGAAAGCGGCCATTCGTGAATCGTGCGCCGGCTTGCTTTGTAGACGGTTTTCCAATCCTCCTTGGTTGCGGCTTCCTTGGCGACTTCGAGTTGGGCCTTGGCGCGATCGCGGCGCCATTTACCCATGGTGCTCCAGCTTTCATACGACCAGCCTTCGCCCGGCCGATAGATGACTGGCGCCGGCGAACTGTTCGGCCAAAGCAGAAAGACGACCGCCGCGAAAAGCAAAGGACTAACCCAACGCTGCATGGGCCGA
>NZFR01000070.1 GCA_002689335.1 Verrucomicrobiales bacterium | reverse complement strand
TTGTACGGCTATGTTTGTCCGGAGATCCGCGACGAGGGCGTGCTTCAGCTCGACGAGGGCCGGCATCCGGTTTTGGAACAGGCCCTGATGGGCGATCCGTTTGTGCCGAACGATACGCAGCTCGAGAGCACCGGCCAACAGGTCGCCGTCATTACCGGCCCCAACATGGCCGGCAAAAGCACTTACATTCGGCAAGTGGCACTGCTTACGTTGTTGGCGCACACCGGCTCATTTCTCCCGGCCAAGCGTGCGCGGGTGGATCTCGTCGATCGCATCTTCACCCGCATCGGTGCGAGCGACGATCTCTCCCGTGGCCAGTCGACTTTCATGGTTGAGATGAGCGAGACCTCAAACATTTTGAACAACGCCACCGACCGCAGCCTCGTGGTGTTGGACGAAGTCGGCCGAGGGACCAGCACGTTCGACGGCCTGAGTCTCGCATGGTCGATCGTCGAGCATCTGCACAATCAGGTCGGCGCCAAGACCCTGTTTGCCACGCACTACCACGAGCTGACTGAACTGGCAGGCCGGCTGCCGCGCCTGCGTAATTTCAACGTGGCTGTGCGGGAGTGGAACGACCAGATCGTGTTCCTCCACAAAATTGTCGAGGGCGGGGCGGACAAAAGCTACGGCATCCACGTGGCGCGCTTGGCCGGTGTGCCCAAGCCGGTGATCGACCGGGCCAAGGACATCCTCCGCAACCTCGAGGACACCGAGCTGTCGCCCGACGGTGGCACCCGCTACGTTTCCCGGCAATCGGCCGAGCGCGAGACGCTGCGCAAAATTGAGCCCACACCGCAGCTCGATCTCTTCGCAGGGCAATGACGGCTTGACCTGTGGCCGCCGCTTGGCCAAGCTGCGCGGCCCGCTCGGAGAGATGGCTGAGTGGTCGAAAGCGCTCCCCTGCTAAGGGAGTATAGGTTAACGCCTATCGAGGGTTCGAATCCCTCTCTCTCCGCCACTTCCTTTTTCGGTTATTAATTTTCCACTTCCGGTTTTCGCCGTTGACCAAGCGCTTGGNCAAGCGTGGTTTTCGCTTTGCGAGGGGTCGATCTTCAGGCAGCTTTTCCGGGNACCTTTTTTGTTATGCGTTTGAGNGGGTTCCGCACTTTTCTGTCGGGGTTGATGCTGTGTGTGTTTGGCTCGGCCANCGGTGTTTCCGTTGCCGCCGTGGATTTCGACCGCGACGTGGCTCCGTTGCTGGTTCGGCACTGTCTCGAGTGTCACAACGGGTTTGATTTAAAGGGGAAGCTGGACCTGTCCCGGCGCGATGCCGCGTTGAAAGGCGGCAAGCATAGGGNGGCGTTCGTGGCCGGCAAACCGAGCGAGAGTCTGCTGTGGNAGAAGGTTGCCGAAGGCGACATGCCNCCGGACAAGCCGCTTGNNCAAGCGGAGAAAACGCTGCTCCNCGACTGGATTGCNGCCGGGGCCAANTGGGGAGNGAACGACGAGCTTGATCCGTTCCAATTCACCACAGCCAAGCGCGGCGGCTACGACTGGTGGTCGCTGCAGCCGATCGGGCAACCCGAACCGCCGGAGGTTTCGCNGGCCGACTGGGTGGCCAACCCGATTGATGCATTCATACTTGCCGGACTCGATGCGGCAAAACTGAAACCAAGCCCCCCGGCTGATGCCCGTGCATTGATCCGTCGTTTGTATTTTGACCTGACCGGCCTGCCNCCCACGNCGGAGCAGGNNNCGGCGTTCGTTGACAACNCGACCGAAGCGGCGTATCGCAAGGCGGTCGATGACCTGNTGAGTTCACCGCACTACGGNGAGCGCTGGGGACGGCACTGGCTTGACCTCGCGAGGTTTGGCGAGAGCGACGGCTTCGAGCGCAACAACGTCCGCAACAACCTTTGGCCGTATCGCGACTGGGTGATCCGCGCGCTGAACGACGACATGCCGTACGATGAATTTGTGCGGATGCAGGTTGCCGGTGATGTGCTCAAGCCGGGCAATCCGGCCGGCCAAAAGGCGGTCGGTTTTCTCGTGGCCGGACTGCACAACACAGTTGTCGGTGGCAGCGAGTTCATGAAAAAAACGGCGCGTCAGGATGAGCTCGAGGAGATCATTGGCACGGTCGGGCAGACATTTGTCGGGCTCACGGTAAACTGCGCGCGCTGCCACAACCACAAGTTCGATCCCATTCAGCAAAAGGAATATTACCAAATGACCTCGGCNATTGCCGGGGTNTTTCACGGCGAACGCAGCGTCGCGGATCCNGAGNTGGNCCGGCAACGTGAGGTGCTTCGAAAACAAATTGCGACGTTGAGCGAGGAACTTGCCGGGATCGAAANCCGNGCCCGCGAAACCGCGCTNGCCAAACGNAAACAACGCGATCCCAANGAGAAACCAGAGCCGCCCACGCCGTCTGCCCTCTGGGAATTTGACACCGGCTTTGAGGACAGCCTCGGCACGTTGCACGGTACGGCNAAGGGAGATGCTCGACTTGAGGNCGGGGCCTTGGTGNTGGACGGCNGTGNCGCATGGGTCGAGACCGCACCGCTNAGTTCTCCNCTGCGCGCGAAGACGCTCGAGGCNTGGGTGNAACTGGGCAGCCTCAACCAAANAGGCGGCGGCGTGATNGGCGTGCAGCGAAACGACGGCCAGTTTTTTGATTCCGTCGTGTTCGCCGAGCGCGAGTCNCGTNGATGGATGCCGGGCAGNAACGGACTCGTTCGGACCAAGTCGTTCGGTGCNCCGGAGGAAAACGANGCGCATCAGCAGGCGGTTCACGTTGCGATTGTTTATCAGGANGACGGCACGATTACCGGCTANCGCAATGGCGCGCCGTACGGCAAACCGTACAAGACNGGTTTTCAGGAATTTGCCGCCGGCAGCTCTCAGGTNATTTTTGGGATGCGGCATCGGGGTGGCGGTAACAATTTTCTCANCGGAAAAATCCACCGCGCCCAGCTGTACAACCGGGCGCTTGCCCCGGACGAAATCGCCGCCTCGGCCGGGGTGGACTCGTCGTTCGTCGGCGANGCGGAGTTGGCTGCCGTGCTTGGCCAAGNGNAGCAGGTCCGGCGCAAGGCGCTCAAGGATCAATTGACCGGCCTGAGCGCANGCGAGCGGGAGTTGGGCAANGGCTCGCAGATGAAGGTTTACACNGTAGCCNCTCGGGGTAATCCCGGCACGGTGCGGTTGCTCAAGCGCGGCAACGCGATGGACGAGGGCGAGGTCGTTCGACCGGGTGCGGTCGCTGCGCTGCGGATGTTGAGTAGCGACTTTGGCATNAACCCGGACGCATCCGACAACGAGCGGCGCAGGCANTTGGCGCATTGGCTCACGGACACGAACAATNCGCTGTTCACGCGGGTGATNGTGAANCGCGTTTGGCATTATCATTTCGGAACCGGCATCGTGGAGACGCCGAACGATTTTGGATTCAACGGCGGACGCCCGAGTCATCCNGAACTGCTCGACTGGCTGGCGTCTGAGTTTGCGTCCAACGGCCAGCGGCTCAAGGTGCTGCACCGGTTGATCGTGACCTCGAACACCTACCGACAGGCCTCCGCGCCGCGGGCGGACGGGTTGGCGGTCGACGCCGAGAACCGGTTGCTCTGGCGCAAGTCGCCGGTGCGACTCGATGCCGAGTCGTTGCGCGACGCCGTGCTCGCCGTCTCCGGCAAGCTCAACCCGAAGATGGGCGGCCCCGGTTTTCGCGACGTCTCCATCACCCCCAACAACGGGACAACCTACTATGAGCCGATTTATCCGGAGGGCGACGAGTACAACCGCCGTACTGTTTACCGCTTCAGTCCAAGGGGAGGGCGCAGCGCGATTCTCGACACATTCGACTGTCCGGACCCCTCAACCACTGCGCCACGTCGTGCCGTGACCACCACCCCGCTGCAGGCGTTGGCGTTGTTGAACAACCATTTCATTTTGAACAAAGCCGGGGCGATGGCCGACCGCGTGGCGTCCCATGCCAAGGGCAACCTCGACGAGCAGGTGAAGCAGATCTTCCTTGACGCCTTCCAGCGGCAGCCGGACGCCGAGGAACTGCGCTTGGCCAAGCGCTTGGCCGGCGAGTACGGTCTCGTCACGCTTTGCCGTTCTCTGTTTAACAGCAACGAATTTNTTATCCTCAACTGATATGAACGACTTGGGCACACTTANTCGACGGGAGTTTTTTAACTGGGGCATCCGGGGCATCGGCGCCACGGCGTTCGCGAGCCTGCTGGCACGCGGCACCACCGCACAGGCATCGGCGCTTNGCCAAGCGGAGTTCCCGAACTTTGCACCCCGGGCCAAGCGGGCGATCCACATCAGTCTAGTCGGCGGCATGAGCCACATCGACTCGTACGACCACAAGCCGGGGCTGGACAANGCCCANGGTAAGCCNCTGGGTTCCAGCGAAAAACCAGACATNTTCTTTGGCAAAGTGGGGCTGCTGCGAAAGAGCGATTTTCAATTNAAGCNGCGAGGCCAGAGCGGCCTTTGGCTGTCGGACATGTTCCCCAAAATCGCCGAGATGGCGGACGAGNTGACGGTCATCCGCTCGATGACCACCGACTCGGCCAACCACACACCGGCGTTGTTTTTCGCCAACAGCGGTTTTGAGTTCAACGGCTTCCCGTCCGTNGGCAGTTGGATGTCNTACGGGCTCGGCTGCGAGACCGAGTCGCTGCCGGCGTTTGTCGTGTTGAGCGACGGACGAGGTGGCCCGAACGGTGGAGCGTCCAACTGGACCAGCGGCTTCCTGCCGTCACAGCATCAAGGCGTCGAGTTGCGGAGCGGAAAGACGCCGGTGCGCGACCTGTTCCCGGCGATCGAACAGCCAAAAGGCTCGGACGCTGCTGCCCGTGATTTTTTGCAAAAACTCAACGCGCGCCACGCCGATCGCAGCGGTGAAGATGCTATGTTGAGCGCCCGCATGCGGAGCTACGAACTTGCCGCCCGCATGCAGCTTTCCGTGCCGGAGGTGAGCGACATCAACGGTGAACCGGAACACATTCGCAGCATGTACGGCCTCGGCGAAGGTCGCACCAAGGACGCAGGCCGTCGCTGCCTGTTGGCGCGTCGACTGCTCGAGCGCGGCGTGCGTTTCGTGCAAATCTACTCAGGCGGCCCGATCGGCGGTTCGCCTCGCGCGAGTTGGGACGCCCACGAAAACGTTCAGGACAATCACTCAACCGAGGCTGGTCGAATCGACAAACCGATCGCCGGACTGCTGCGCGATCTCAAACAGCGCGGTATGCTCGACGACACGCTTGTGCTGTTCACCACCGAGTTTGGCAGGACGCCGTTTGCGCAATCGAACGCCAATCAGGTTGGCCCCGGTCGTGACCACAACAAGTACGGCTTCTCCTGCTGGCTAGCCGGCGGCGGTGTGAAGGCAGGATTCAGTTACGGGAAAACCGATGAGATCGGTTGGAAGACGGTAGAAAACCCGGTGCACTGGCACGACTTCCACGCCACTGTGCTGCACCTGATGGGGGTCGATCACAAGAAATTGACCTTTTACCACAACGGTATCGAGCGCCGTCTGACCAACGTCCACGGCCACGTTGCCGAAGGCATCTTCGCTTAGTTTTTCGGTCCCGAAAAAAAGGGCTAATCACCACACAACCCCAGGAAAGCCGCCTCGTCGAGGATGGCGACGCCGAAGGTCTCGGCCTTAGCCAACTTGGAGCCAGCTTTTTCGCCGGCGAGCAGGTAGTCGGTTTTTTTGCTGACACTGCTGGTGGTTTTGCCGCCGTGAGCCTCAATCTTGGCCTTGGCCTCTTCGCGTGACATGCCGGGCAGCGTGCCAGTGATCACGAACGTCTTGCCTGCAAACGCCCCTTCGCTGCTGCCGCCTTCGCTCGGTTCGCTGCCTTGCGGATCGATCCCCAGCTTGGCCAAGCGCTCCAGTGTGCCCCGGCCGTTTTCCGAGTCAAACCAAGCGAGCACCGAGCGGGCGGCAGAGGGGCCAACCTCGGTGGTGTAGTTTGGCGGATGGTTGCCGTTTTCTTTGGTCACCTCGGCAAAACCAAGCTTGGCCAAGCGCTCGATGCGTTCGCGGATTTCATCGGTCACCTCGGCCTGGCGCTGTTCGCGCTCGTTTTTTTCCTGCTCTGTGGCGGGCTTGTTTTTGCGTGAGCGAGGGTTGATGCGAACGACCTCCTCGCCCAGTTCGTCGAGCGTGCTGACGTCCTGTAAAATCCCGGACTGCGCCACGGCGGCGATGTCTTTGTGAAAGTTGGCCAGTGCACTCGCGGTGGTGCGGCCCAACTCGGGAATAGCCAGCGCGAATAGCCAGCGGTCGAGCCCCATCGTGCGGGCTCGCTCGACTGAGTCGACCATTTTGATGGCGTTTTTTTCGCCGAACATTCGCGGCTCTTCGTCGGTGCCGAGATTGAGCGGGCCGAGTTGATCAACGGTGAGACCGAAGAGGTCNAGCGGGTTGATGGCGAGTTCGCGCTCGACCAATTTGTCGGAAACGATGTCGCCAAGGCACTCGATGTCGAGCGCGGTGCGCGCGGCAAAATGCTCGAGCCGCTGCGCCGCCTGCGCCGGACAGTCGGTATTGACGCAGCGCCANGCGACGAATTCTTCGTCCTTGTGGATCGCGCCGCCGCACTCCGGGCAACGGCTGTCGGTGGCGGCAAGCATGTCGAACGGCTCGGTGCCGGCCGGTCGCAAATCTTTGATCACGGAGATGACGCCGGGGATGACGTCGCCGCGTTTTTCGATGATCACCGTGTCGCCGACACGAATATCCTTGCGCCCGATTTCCTCCTCGTTGTGCAGCGTGGCGCGGGCGATGGTGGAGCCGTCGACGAACACCGGTTCCAACTCGGCCACCGGCGTGAGCGTGCCGGTGCGGCCGACCTGAATGGTGATGGCGTTGAGACGGGTCTGCGCCTGTTCCGGCGCGTACTTGTAGGCCATGGCCCAGCGAGGTGCCTTGGCCGTCGCGCCGATGCGCTCGCGCAGATCGAACCGGTTCAGCTTGATCACCGCGCCGTCGGTGTCGTAGTCGAAGCTGCTGCGAAGGCGATCCAACTCATCGATCGCCTCAAGAATTTTCTCCGTGGAGTTGCAGTGCCATGTGTTTTCCGGTGTGCGAAAGCCTAGTTGCCCGAGGGCGGCGAACAGGCCAAGCTGCGAGTCGACTTCGGGCCAACCGGCCACCTCGCCGCTGCCGTAAAGGACGATGTCTAGCGGTCGCCTGGCCACCAGCGAGGGATCGAGCTGCTTGAGCGACCCGGCGGTGGCGTTGCGCGGGTTGGCGAACAGCGGCTCACCCTCGGCCTCGCGCGCTTGGTTCATTTTTTCAAAACCGGACCGCGTCATGATAACCTCACCGCGCGCCTCGAAAACGGAGGGGGCATCCGCTTGGCCAAGCGGCTGGAGTCGAAGNGGAATGCTACGGATGGTGCGNAGGTTNGCCGTGACGTCATCNCCGGCAACGCCGTCGCCGCGNGTGGCNCCGACNGTGAANTGNCCCNCCTCGTAACGCAGGCTNATCGCGATNCCGTCGGCTTTTGGCTCGACGNCCCAGTCGAGCGATTCNCCTGGTAGCAGTTTCTGGACNCGCTCGACGAACTCNCGCACCTCCTCCTGCGAGTAGGTNTTGTCGAGACTCATCATNGGCANGGCGTGANGCACCGTCTCGAAGCCGTCNATCGGCTCACCGCCGACGCGCTGGCTCGGCGAGTCGGGCGTNCGCAGCTCCGGGTGCGCGGCCTCGAGGTCGAGCAGTTCACGGTAAAGCTGATCGTACTCGCGNTCGCTGACCGNCGGCTGCGCCTCAACATAATAAGCCCGGTCATGCCGTCGAATGTCTTTGGCTAATTCGGCATGGNNTTGTTGATGTGAATCAGTCACGAACGCAAATAAAGGNAATCAAAAGTATANTATTCAAAAGAGGGCATTTGAANGAAAACACCTGTTTTAGCCTAAACAACTAAAATTCCAATTTTTGAATTGTTAGGGATTAAATCCCTGCTGCACCACGAATAAAATTAATAATCTGATCAAGGGAACTTTCGATAACGACACCAAATATGATCAAGTAGAAAAGCAATCGAAGGNTAGGATCTTTCTTAGCAGGAGGTAGAGTAGCTNCCTGCTGGTTCGTGGATAAATCTGTTGCTTGATCAGTTGCAGGTTGTTCCTCAGCCATAAGTTTATTGGATAACTAATTTATCTTGGTACAACTTTCATTACACCTCGCATCATCATTGCGTGACCCGGGAAGGTACAAACGTAAGGATAATCACCTGGTTCAGGTGCAATAAATTTTATTAAGTCTTCCTCTTTATGATTTAAAGCTGTCGAACCCCANAGAATCAATTCAGTGTCAGGTCTCCATTGTTTACTAAAGCCTTTATCTCCAAGCTCTATAGCCATTTTTGCTACTTCATCCGCTTTACCTGGCTTAACAATAAGAAGATTATGAGGGGGGAAATCCAAATTCCTAAACTTAAGNGAAACGGAATNTCCAGTCTTAACTTCAAACTCTTTGATGTCATATAGCATTTTTCCTTCAATTGTACTTATGGTAATTTGAAATTTCTCACCGCTTTTGACAACTCCAGAAGATTTGGCCATACCCCATATATCCACAAACCGAGGCCCAGCAATTCGACGCATTTTTTGTACTATATATTCGGGTAAGTCATTGCGAGGAACTACTCCTGATTTGATAGCATCAGTCAAATTTTGAGCATAAGACGCCCGAGATGCCATTGTCTGTATTGTGGCAGACTTTTCCTCAACATTCATATTTGGATATCTTTCAAGTAGCTCTTGAGAAAATGATTTTTCGCTATATGACGCCATCGCCTGTATAGAGGCATTACTAAGATCATTATTATCCAATAAAGCAATTAAACGATTTTTAAGAGCCATATGCTTTTTAGAAGCTAAATTTTTAAGCGCGTTACGACGTTCAACTATATTAGCTTTTGGATTATCTAGTGTTGAAATAAATGCTTTATTACTTTCTGTGTCTCCGAGAATAGCAGCAATTTCTTTAGCAAGAGGATACTTTTCAATTTTTTCGTATGTTTCAGGCCAACTAGCTGGTGTATTAATTTCGTTTATCCCTTTTAATCCAGCAGAAAAACCAACAAGCATGTTACTGATTGTTGTTTCAGATTTAATTTTACCCATTGCACGAGAGAGAGGCTCAAGCTGGCGTGCATCTGTTGCTCGGCGTGCAATGTATTCTGTAACCAACGGAAGTTGGCTGGCCTGCGCTAACTCCATGGCGCGCGACGGATTTTCCGGGACGAGCGGTTCTATACCGTACCAGATTAGCTTGGGTAAATTGTGATCATCAGCATCCTCAGCGTGAGTGATCAAGCCAGAGGCGATATCCCATCGATTTTCTAGCGACATTCGCTGCATGGCGGACGCTAGATAAAGGCGCACCACTGGTGAAGAGTCCTGATTCGCCATGCTTGCGAATTTTTTCAAAGCAGAGCTAGACGGGTTCTTGTCTTCGCAGAGGAATTGAATTGACCAAGCACGGATATGCTCGTCCTTGTCATTAAGATTTTTTAGGTTTTCATACTCGTTTAAGCCGTCAGTAATGTGCAGTGCCCAGAGCGCACGCAGGCGATAATCTGGGTTTTTATTTTTGCGGAACATCTGCTTTAGCGCGCTATGTGTGCCCTTATCTAGTTTGCCTTTTATTGCACGCCCATGCAAAACAACACGTGCGCGACGCGCATGCCACGAACTTGCATTAGTCTGGTAGCTAATCAGTTTAGAGTCGCTAAGTTTTTGAACATCTTCGTAACGACCCTCCCAGTCCTTAGCTAAACTCTTATTGGGGGCCATGCGGAAAATACGACCAGTATCCTTGTGCTGAATATTATTACCGCAAATGAACGCATCATGCCAGTCCAGAACATATACATTACCTGCAGGACCAATCTCCATACTAAATCCGATCCACTGTTCATTGTTTGCATGCATGAAATCCTTGTGTTCCTTACCAAGGTAACCGGAGCCAGTAGGAACTAGTTCATCAGTCAACACTGCATGCTCGTGAATATTGGCCATGAAAAGCTTGCCCTGATACTCATCTGGAAAAGCATCCGATAAATAAACACGGGCTCCTCCGTGAGCTGATCGGTGGCGGTGAAGCGCAATCGTACGGATATCACTATAGACGTAAGGATTGAAGTGGCGACCGGCTTGGCGATGGTATACGCCGCCGGGAATAACATGCCACAAATGAGGAATTACGCATGCGGTAATAAGCAATTGCCCTTTAGCATCGTAGTCGATTCCCCACGGGTTACTGAAACCGTGCGCGACGATCTCGAATACATCCTTTGTCGGGTGATAACGCCAGACACCGCCGTTGATTGGCTGGCCTTCGCCCTCGAATTCAACCGACTTGGGATATGGCTCACCGTGTTTGAAAATCTTGCCTTCCCCCTTCGGTTTGCCGACCACGGATGGCGTGAAAACCCCCTGACAGCCGTAGATCCAACCGTCTGGCCCCCAGTGCAGACTGTTGAGCACCTCGTGCCGGTCGCGGATGCCCCAGCCGGTCAGGCGTACTTCGATGTCGTCNATGTCCGCTTTGTCGTCCTTGTCGCGATCCGGTACGAACAGCAGGTTTGGCGGGGCACCGAGCCAAAGTCCATCCAGCCCCACTGCCACGGCGGACGGAAATGGAATGCCCTCAAGGAAAACCGAGCGCTTGTCGGCAACGCCGTCTCTGTCTGTATCCTCAAGAATCAAAATACGGCTGTCGCCTGAGGCCGAAAAGCCGCGGCCACGCGTTTCGTAGTCGCGGTTTTCGGCAACCCACATGCGCCCCTTGTCGTCCCAGCAAAACGCCATCGGCTGGGTAATCATCGGCTCGTTAGCCCATGAGTTAACACTGAATCCGTCTTCGATGGTTGATTTATCGACTGCCTCTTGTGGGGTTAAAAACTTTGCATCTCGACCTGCACGTTTGGCCAATTGCCAAAGCGCGTATGTGCCTCGCTGGCCGGTGTAGGCTTTCCAGCGATCGGTCAACTTCTTGCCATTGAGTTTTCCGCCGTAGACCTGAATCTGGTGGCGAATGGTTTCAGTCTTGCCCTTGGCTATCTTCCAGTCACCTAACCGAGCGCGCACCGGGCCAACACCAAGCTGNCCATCAACCCGCCANGGCTGCGGGTAGCCCTGGTTTTTGTGATGATCGAAAATGGCGATGTGACCCCAGTCATCNNGACCCTCAATTTCCATTCCTACATCGAGCCACATGGCACGCTTGCCCTCGGCCCGGCGGTTCGTGTCACGCGCGGCGTTGACCGCCTCGCCCTTGATGCCCTTCTTCCACGGCATACGCACAAACAGTCCGCCGTAAGGATACTTGCCGACCGTAACATCGGTCTGGCCGGTGCCCATCCACTCGAGGTTGAGCACGTGCCGNTCGTTTTCGGAANTCATCGACCAGCGCTGGGTCTCAGTGAGCACAGCGTTGCCGGCGNCGTCGAGNAGATCGTAGANCGTCTCCCACTTGACCGCCTCGCCCTTGGCCTCGAGCACCTTAACGTCCTTGCGCTTCCAGTAATCGCCATTGGGGTTGTGGAAATAATCGCGGCCATTCACGCGAGTAAACCCCCAATAAATACCGGTCTGGTGCTTGTGATGCCCGGGACTGTATTGGGTGAACACACCCTCGCCGTCCGGCCCGGTGATTGGGTGCAGGTATGGTCGATGATCTGCCGCGGCGTTTTGGGTGACCACTGGCTTGGCCAAGCCATCGCGATGGATGGTGATCGTGCCAGTTTTTTCGTCGAGCTTTGCTTCGAGCGATTGAGCAGAGGCAGTCTGAATCAAGCCAAGTGCCACGAGGGGCAACACCAGGAATTTCGAAAACACAGATTTCATGTCAGCAAAAGGCCAAGCGACACTCCAACCCGGACGGATCGCTGGCGGCTTGGGGGATGCTACCGGGCAAACCCAAAACGGCAACTAAATTTGGGGAATTTGTTGGCAGTCGAGTCTCATGCGCGTCCCCTTTAAGCCAAGCGCTTGGCTAAGCAGCGGCCGAAAAAGTTCGCGTCCCTTTAGGTCAACGGCAACACTCCGGCCGCAACATAATGAAGGCGTTTTTCCGTTCCCTTTCCGCCTTGGCCCTTGGCCTGTCGATAACCGTTCCGCTTGGGCAAGCGGCCGACCTGCGCATCGATCTGGTCGAGTTGAAACCGATCGCCGGTGACGCCGCCCACCAAACCGTTTCGCTCCGAGTCAGCGATGCAGCAGCCGGGGCGACTGTGGTCATCGAAGGCTCTGCCGATCTGAAGGAATGGAAGGCGCTTGGCCAAGCGACCGCCGGAGAGCAGCCAATCGCTTGGGAACAAAAACAGCAGGTCGCCACGACTCCGTATTTTTTTCGGGCAAAAATCAGCCCGGCTGACGATGCGTTGGCCGACGGTCTTTATGCGGAAATCACCACTAGCCTAGGCATGATGATCGCCCGGCTCGAATACGAAAAAGTCCCGCTCATCGTCGCAAACTTTGTCGGCTTGGCCGAGGGCACCAAGTTTTACAATAAGGATAACACCAAGAAACCGGTCGACCCTGAGGGCAGGCCTTACTACGATGGGCTTATTTTTCATCGTGTCATAAAGGACTTCATGATTCAGGGCGGCTGCCCGCGAGGCGACGGCACCGGCAATCCCAGCTACTGGTTGCCGGATCAATTTCATCCCGATCTGAAACACGACGGCCCGGGCGTGCTCTCGATGGCCAACTCCGGTGAACACACCAACGGTAGCCAGTTTTTCATTACTCACGCCAAGACGGAGTGGCTGGATTTCACCGACACCCGTACCGGTAACCACTCGGTGTTTGGTAAAGTTATCGAGGGGCTTGAGGTCATCGAAAAGATTGCCGGCGTCGCCGTTGGTGAGGGCAGCAAGCCGAACGATCTGATAACCATCGAGGGCATCCGGATCATCCGCCAGGGAGAACAGGCCAAGGCGTTCGAAGCTACGGAGGCGGTCATCGACCAGATGCTGCAGGCCATCGCCGCTCGGCAGATGAAAGAAATTCAGGAGGAACTCAAAATCGAGCCGACGGAGTCCGGCTT
>NZFR01000069.1 GCA_002689335.1 Verrucomicrobiales bacterium | reverse complement strand
ACCCAACCCAGCGCAGCAGCAAATACCGGCTGTAGCAGCAAGTTGAGCGACGTCAACGAGGCCGGCAAGTGGCCGAAGGCGTATGCGATCAGCCCTTGCCCGGCAAAATGGCTGATCAACGCGAGGCCAAGCAGCACCGCCCAGCCGTTGAGGTAGGACGTGATCATCGTTTCACCGCTGGCCAGCGCGGCGATGAACATAAGCGGAACGGCGAACAGTCCGCTCCACGCCATGATCTCCTGTGGAGGACACGTCTCGCGTAGTTTTTTGACTGTCAACATATACGATCCGTATGAGATCGCGGTGAGCAGCGACAGTGCATCACCAAAAAATTGCCCCGAGCCGAGCTGGAAACTCGCGCCCATCAGGATCGCCGCCCCCAGAAACGCCAGCGCGAGTGCTCCGAAAAAACGGGGGCGAATCGATTCGCCGAACAATCGCCCCGCCCACATCGAGACCCACAGTGGTGCAAAATTTGCCAGCAACGTGGCGTTGGCCACCGTGGTGAATTTGATCGCCCAATGCCACGACACCAAATCGATCGCGAAGAAAAAACCGGCCAACGCCAACAAACCGGTCGGGCGTTTTTTGCGGGAGGCGGCAGGGTGAGTTTTCACCGGAGAAAACCACAGCACCGCCCACATAAACGGCAGTGCAAAGAATACGCGGTAAAACCCGATGGACGCCGGGCCGAACCCGCCATACTCCGGCTTCAACGCGAATGCCGCAAACACCGGGGCAAAGCCAATCGCCAAAGCCCCGAACGCCAAAGCCACCATTGGAGCCCTCCGAGAATCCACAAACCCCCAACGTATGGAAAATGAATTGCCGGCGCGAGATTTGCCGACTCGCGACGACCGGCTCGGCGGGGTAGATTTTNGGGAGATGGATTGGTTTTGGCGTCGGTTGTTTTTTGCGGTTGGCTTGATTGGGCTGGCCGGTGCGGGGTGTGCCCCGACTACGCCGTCGCCGGCCATGCCAAGCGGGGTGACAAAACGGAGCTTACCTCAGCTAAGCCAAGCCACGGTGGATGCATGCCTTGTTTGTCACAGCACAAAGGAGATGCAGCGTGGCCCGGTGTTGGACGGGTTGCCCGCTTGGTATCTTGAGGCGCAGTTGAAAAAATTTCAGTCTGGTCAGCGAGGCAAAAATTCGAAAAACAAGGCTGAGCATTTGATGGGCGTGGCGATGGCCAAGATCAACTCGGACGCGGAACTTGCGGCGTTGGCTGTGTATTTTGAAAAGCAAAAACCGAAACCTTCGCTGCGGGTGATTCGCGGCAACGCCGCCGCCGGCAGGGCGTTGTATGTCACTCGTTGCGCTTCCTGCCACAGTGAAATGGGAGAGGGTAAACGCGAGATCAACTCACCGCCAGTCAACGTGCAGGAGGATTGGTTTTTGATGGATCAACTGCGCAAGTACGCCAGCGGCCAGCGCGGCGTTCATCCGGGTGATGCCGGCGGCGTGATGATGAAGGCTGCCGCAGCGAACCTGTCGCCCGATGATTTGCGGAATGTGGTCGCGTACATCGCGAAGGACTTGACGGTAACGCCTCCGTTGCAAAAGGTCGGCCCGCCCAAAAAGTGATTCATGGCAAGTGTGCAACTCAACAATCTCGGCAAAGTCTACGACGCCGGCCGTAACGGAAAGGTGTCCGCAGTGGATGGTGTCGATCTGGAGATTCCGGACGGAGAAATGATGGTGTTGGTTGGCCCTTCGGGTTGCGGTAAGTCGACGCTGCTGCGCCTGATCGCCGGTTTGGAAAACCCGACGAGCGGCTCCATTTTTTTGGACGACCAGGAGGTGAGCCGTGTGAAGCCACAGGATCGTGATGTGGCGATGGTGTTCCAAAACTACGCTCTTTTTCCGCACCTGAACGTCGAGCAAAACATGGCGTTCAGTTTGAAGTTTCGCAAAATACCTAAACCGGAAATTCAGTCGCGCGTTGCGGAGGCGGCCGAGGTGCTGGGGTTGACCGAGTTGTTGCGCCGCCGTCCAGCCGAGTTGTCCGGCGGGCAACGCCAAAGGGTGGCACTGGGCCGCGCGATGGTGTGTCAGCCCAAGGTTTTTCTGCTGGACGAACCGCTTTCAAATCTCGACGCCCGCATGCGGGCAGAGATGCGGACCGAGATTGCTCAACTCCATCGGAGGCTGGGGACGACGATGATTTTTGTGACGCACGATCAGACGGAGGCGATGACGCTTGGCCAACGGTTGTGCGTGCTCGATCAGGGGCGAGTGATGCAGGTCGGCGCACCGATGGAGCTATATCAACAGCCGGCGCACCGGTTCGTTGGTGACTTCATTGGCACGCCGGGGATGAATTTTGTCTTGGGAAAACTGGGCGGCAAAAGCGGGATGCAATTTGTGGAACAGGCTGAAGGCGGTGTGACGCTTGGTTTGCCGGAGCCGTTGGCCAAGCGCTTGGCCAAGGTTGCCGGATCGGAAGTGGTGTTGGGCGTTCGCCCGGAAAACGTCCGTCTGGCTGAGAACGGGGCCGGCTTTGTCGCGTCGCTGCAGTCGGTCGAGACGCTGGGGCACGAGGTGCTGCTGCACACCCGCACTGCGGGGCACGGGTTGATCGTGCGTGCGGCTGCGCTTGGCCAAGCACCAACCGGCGAAGTCTCCCTGACGTTGGATTGGGGGGCGACCGCTTGGTTCGATGCGAAAACCGGCCAAGCGCTGGACTGATGGATCAGCGACTCAGACGATTCCTGATTGCGGCTGCGGTGATGTTCATCGCCGCGCTGCTTTTCCTCTGGGCTATCCACTGGATGGGCAACGAAATCAAAAGCCGCTGATTGCGCCGGTCTTCGGCATCACCTTGGCCAGAGCGGCATGTCTTCGCCGTTAATCTCTATCTCCACGTCGTGGCGGCGGTTGCGGATGAATTCCCGAACCGCCTCGAAGCGGACGCCTCGCCTTTGGTAGTCGCTGATGTGTGGAGCCACCATTGCCTCGATGCGCTCGGTCTCGGCGAGCAGTTTTTCTTCGTTCCAATGCTTGGCCATCAGCGCCTTCATGTCGGCGGCATATTTTTTTCGGACAGAGGGGATTTGGTACAGCTTGCGGGCNACCATGCCGTGTAACCGCACGGAGCGCGGCGACCGGCGGTCCACCCTAAGGCGGCTGTATTTCTCAAATAAACAATCCGCACCCCAAGGCATGAAGTGAAATTTCTCCGTCTCGGGGTTGAGGTAGATGAAGTAATTGTTGCGATTGCCGGAGTAGCCGTCCCAAAAACTGAGTAAGCCCTCGAGCGCCCAGAATTTGTAAAATGCCTCTTCGTCTATCAGATCCCAAATCGTCGCCTGATAGTCGTGCTCGTTGGTCTGCAGTTCGACCACCTGTAGGAAATCCGTGCTGCCGGGACTGACGTTCATCCCGTGAATGGCGAGCAGGTTTTTGCCGACGCGAAACTTGTCGCGGTGTTTATTGATGTTGAACGAGGCGAAGGTGGCGTTGGAGCCGTCGTCGCTGCTGCCGGTGGCGGGAGAATTCCAACGCGCGTTTACCGGCGCATGATATCGCGCCACTTCGTGGCCGTTGATGTAAGCGATAAAGCCGTCGTCACACTTCATCCGCAGCAGCAGATTGCGCGTGGCATTGATGTGATCGAGGCTCTTTAGCTCAAACGGAAACCGCAGGTAAACCGAGGTGGCCTTGTGGTGCATCTGCTCGATGAAATTGAAGTTTGGCGAGATAAGTTCCTCAAAACCCTGGCCGGCCTCGTAGCCAGCGCCGTTGGTTCCGGCGATCCATTTGGAGTCGTCGAACTCCGGCTTGAACCACTCGGCGTCCTGCTCACCGTTGGTTGGCACCCAGGCATGCCCCGGCGCGGCGCCGCCGAAGAACGGTTTACCATCTCCGCCCTGCAGCGCCTTGGTCACCTTGACGATGTGCTCACGCCCTTTTTTGTCGTTACCGGTTTTTCGCTCAAAACTACCTTCCCACTCCGGATAAAAGTCGACCACTGTGCCTTCGAAAAGCGTGCCTTTGTCGTTGCCAAACTCCCGCTTGAGCAGAGGTTCGCGAACCGTCTCAACGTGGCAATAGACGCCAAGGTTTCGCCCGTTGACCGTCACCTTGGCGAAGGCGCAGCGCGAGCCGGGTGCGCCGGCGTCGTCCCAGATTTGATAGCCCATGAACTGGCTCATGAGACTGCGATCCTGTCGGTTATTGTTGAACGTCAGATTGCGGAGTCCGCTGATGTTTCGGCCTTTTTCAAAATGGTCCAGCTTCACTTTGAGCGACGGGCGCGTNGTGTCCTGCGAACCGAGGAACCCTTTTTTTCGCAGCCCAATCTTTTTGTAGGTGACCCCTTCGATGGAGACGTCTGCCTCGACGTAGGAGTACGGAGAGGGCGGCGGTTCAAATTTACGACTGGGTGGCAGGGCGTTTTCGCGGGTACGCCGTTGGTAGCGCAGCGTGTCCCAGTTTTCCTCTGAGATGNTGATGTTGACCTCGAGCAGCCGATCTTTNGGGAATAGGTCGTCNAGTTTTAAGTCTTCGGCCAAGCCGGCTTGAGCGGCGCCGGCCAAGCTGAGAGCNAGCGCTGTGTACNTTAAGGTGCGAATCATGGAACTACCNCTTTTGAGCGNANAATCGACGGCANGAAGCCAAGTGCCAAGCGCCGGAAAGGANCNNACNCTTACGCTGCTGTTGGCAAAAGCACAGCCAAAAAAGCATCGTTTCGCTTGGCCAAGCGCTTGGCCTGCGATTGAATCGCCGGCCCGTTTTCTGCGTCTACGGCATTGACTCCGCCGGTGCTTCGGTGGATTTTTCTCTCCGCGATTTTTCTCATGAAACTAAAAAACGCATTTGCAGGATTGATGGCCTTGGGGCTGGTGTTCGCCGGTTCGGCGCAGGCCAAGCCGATTGATATCTGGATCAGCTCCTTTCAGGACCAGCTCTACTACGAGAACATGGTCAAGCTGTACAAGGAGAAGGTTGATAANAAATTTGAGGCCAAGGTACAGGCTTTCGGGTTCCGAGAGATGCCGGAGAAACTGGCCGTCTCGATCAAGACCGGGATCAANCCGCCTGACGTNGTNCAGCTTGACGAGGTGCTTTTCGGGGCGTTCCTCGCCGGGGAAGTGCCGTTCCTCGACCTGAGCGATCGCATCAAAAAGGCCAAGCTCAACAAGGATATCGCCAAGACGCGCCAGAGTTTGTTTGCTCACAAAGGCAAGACCTACGGGATCCCGCAGTCGCTCAGCGCGATGGTGCTCTATTACCGCACCGACCTGTTCAAGGAGATGGATATCGACCCGGCCTTGCTGACCACGTGGGAAAAGCTCGTTTCGACTGGTGAGAAAGTGGTCAAGGATCACGGCAAGGCGATGATCGCTCTCGACCCGACTTACTTTGGCATCCTTTTGCGCCAGCGCGGCAGCGATTTGTTTGGCAAGGACGGCTCGGTTTATCCTGACCGCGAGGCGGCCATCGAGGTGCTGGGGTGGATGCGCAAGCTGATGGAGTCCGGCGTCGGCATGGTGCCAGAGCGCGCCTCCATTTTTGACCCGCTCTTTTTCAATAGCGCGGTTCAATTCGGCGAAGTGCTGACCGTGGTCGGTGCCGATTGGTACGGGCTGGACATGCTCCAGCAATTCACCCCCGACCTGAAAGGTAAATGGGGCGCGATGCCGCTACCGGCATGGAAGCTGCCGAATGGCAAACTCAGCCGCCGTACCTCGACCTTCGCGGGGCAGGGTTTGATGATCAACAAAGGTAGCAAGGTGCCGGACGATGCGTGGAAATTCATCGAGTTCGTTATCACCAACAAGGAATCCAACGCGCGCCGTTTTCTTGATGGAAACAGTTTTCCGGCCTACACGCCGGCTTGGAAAGACGAGCGTCTGCTGCAGCCGAACGAGTTTTTCAGCAATCAGAAATTTGGTGAACTGCTCGTCAAACTCTCGCCNGAAGTTCCCGAAGTGGTCGGCCACCCAAACCGCGCCAAGGCGATCTTCCTGTTTCAGGAAACTTTTTTTAACTCTCTCATTTACGGCGAACTTAAACCGGCTGAGGTGGTTGACAAAATGAAGACCATGCTCGAGGCGGCTGAGCCTGGGTTCTAATTTCGCAGCGACGATGCAAGCGAGCACCCAGCCTGCACACAGGGCCAACGCCGGTGTGGGTTGGACGCCGTTTTTGTTTCTGCTTCCGTTCCTTCTTTTTCTGATTCTCTTCTGGCTCGTGCCGCTGATCGGCGGTGTAAAAATGAGCCTGCATGCCAACGGCCTTGGCCAAGCGGAGTACGTCGGGCTGGAGCATTATTACGGCTTGGCCAAGGACGAGCGGTATTTCAAGTCCATCCGCAACAGCTTTGTTTACACTCTGGCATCGATCGTTGTGATCGTGCCGTTGTCGCTTTGGCTGGCGCATTTACTGAGGTCGACCTTCCGCCGGATGCATCCGGTGTTGACGTTCGTTCTGTTGGTCCCTGCGTTGACGCCGCCGTCGGTGCTCGCGGTGCTGTTTCTCATGGTGTTCCATGGACGAAACGGGTTGCTGAATCAGCTGGTGATCCTTCCGCTTGGCCAAGCGTCGATCAACTGGTTAAAGGATCCGGACTTCATCCTTGCCGGGTTGGTGCTGCAGACGGTTTGGCGGTGGACCGGCTTCATGACGTTTTTCATACTGGCCGGGATGGAGGGCATCCCGCGGGTTTATTACGAGGCGGCCCGCTTGGCTACCGGTAGCCGTTGGAATCACTTTTGGCACGTCACCCTGCCACAGCTCCGGCCGGTACTATTGTTCGTGGCCATCTATTTGTTGGTCGACGGCTTTTCGCTTTTCTCCGGTGCGTTTGTGTTGCTTGGGGGTTCAGGCGGAACGGCGGACGCGGGGTTGCTGACGATCTCGTATGTGTTTCAGAAAACCCGATTTTTTGACTACGGAACGGCGTCGGCCATCAGCATCAGTTTGTTGCCGTTGATGATCGCGGTGATGGGGGGCTTTTTGTTTTTGCGAAGGCGGATCACATGAATCACTCCGACCCGGCACAACCGAGTTTGCTTCGGCGNAGTCTCTCGATGCTGCTACTCNCACCTTTTTTATTGGCGGTGTTGTACCCGTTTTTGTGGATGGTTTTCGGCATCTTCAAAACCAACCGCGAGTTTTTTNAGCCGCTGCGTTTGTGGCCAATGAACCTGCTAGATGACGAGTTCTGGAGCGGTCTTGCNGATANGTTCTTCCCAAACGAATTCGGGTTGCAAAATGTTAGCGATTTACTCGGCGGCAAGTGGGTGTCGTTTTGGGATGTGTTCGGCAACTCGTTGCTGGTGTCGCTTGGCCAAGCGCTTGGCGCGGTGGCTTTGTCAGCGATGGCTGGGTATGCGTTTGCGCGGTTTTCTTTTCGCGGGAAGCGTGCCTTGTTCGTGCTGGCGATTGCGTTAATTTTGATCCCTCGCCAGCTTTTTGCGGTGCCGATTTTTTCGTGGGTGAACGCGCTTGGTCTGAGCGATTCGTTGTTCGGGGTGATGCTGCCGGGAGTTGTCACCGGTTTGGGCGTAATCTATTTCTCGCAGGTGTTTCGGCAGATTCCAGAGGAATATCTACAGGCGGCACGGATTTGCGGAGCGCCGGAGTTCCGGGTTTTTCTGACGCTGCTACCGCTGGTGTGGCCGGCGTTGCTGAGCTACGGGATGATCCATTTCATCCTTGCGTGGCACGAGCATCTTGTCCCGATGCTGGTGTTAACCTCGGAGACACAGCAGACACTGCCGTTGGCCTTGGCCAAGCTGTACGACGTCAGTCAACGCACACCGCAGGGTGTGCAGATGGCCGCGTCTACATTTGCTTTGATTCCGACAGCGGTGCTTTTCGCAGTCTGCTACCGGAAGTTTAAATCCTCCCTCGCGGAGATGCTTTAGTTAACCTCGGCGGGCGGGATTTCGTTAAGCGTGTAGTAACCGATCGGATGCAGGATAGGCCGGCCATCGACGGCACGGATGCCCTTGGCCTGCAGTTCGTGAACATGGCCCTTGGTGAGTTTGTCGACCGTGACGCGCACCGTCTTCGGGCTGGTCAACTCAGCGCCAACCACCTTCGGCGTGATTTTGTCAACGACCGGGCTGCCATACTTTGACTGGTAAATGTAGGTGTACGCACTCATGTTGTAGGAGGCGAGATCGACGGCTGTCTTGGCATCGACTTCGTGGGTGAAGGTCAGCTCAAAGCCATCCGACTTGGCACGCATCTCGTGAATCTCAAACGGCACTTTGCCTTTCCATGTAACGCGGTCGAGCGCGAAGCGTTTGCCGCCACGAGCGCCCCAGCCACGATCGGTACCGCCGATGAACAGAGTGCCGCTTGGGTGCATATAAGCGCTGATGTTCCCGGAGCCGAACCCTTTGAGGAAGGAAAACGCTGCGCCTTGATAGACGCCGTTGACCTTTTCAAGGAAACCGCGGTTGACGACGGAGAAGGTTTGGTCGCAGACGAGTAGTTGATTTTTGAACGGGCCAAACTTGCCGTTGCCGTCGTAGGCGAATCCGCTTGTGGAGTTACCCAACACGCCGTGGGGGAAAACGAGCGCCGGCGGAGTGAGGTTCTTCACGCGTTCGCGTTCGGTCGGGTAGCGGCTTTCGGACTTCGGCTCGTTGGCCGGACGCTTCATGATTTTTTTGACCGCATCAAGGTCGAACCATCGCCAGCCGCCCGGGTGGCCCTGAAACGAACCGACCGGGATGTGTTTGAGTGAGCTTGAGCCGTTCCACGGCCCTTGGTTGTCGGCATAGAAAGCTTCGCCCAAGTGGTTCAGACCGATGCCGCCGGGGGAGCGGATGCCGCTGGCGGTCGGGATTAATTCACCCTCTTTGGTGACGCGCACGCACCAGCCACGATAGTCGATCTGGCTGGAGAATGAGCCGGTGAGGCAGAGGACAATCCACATATTCCCGTCCGGGTCCGGGCGAGTCC
>NZFR01000068.1 GCA_002689335.1 Verrucomicrobiales bacterium | reverse complement strand
AGCGGAGTTTTTGCCGGCGCAGCCATCGTTGCAAACCTGACTGATCCATCAAGACAAACGCATGCTGAATGGCCTCCCATTCGTCGAGCACCCAGCTTTGGATGTTCTCCTCGTTGCGCTTGGTCATGCTGAACGGATGCCGCCGAATCTGCAGCAGCACTTCCGCCACAAACACGCGGGCGGTACTAGCCTTGGCCAAGTCGGAGTAAAAAATGCAGTCCGCTGCGTGAGGCATGTCGGTGCGAAACTGAACCGGGCACACTTGGCCAAGCGTCCGAATGAGAACGCCACCGAGCATGAGCGAATCGCACTCGCTATGCTGTGCGAGCAGGGCGTCAGTTGAAACCTCCTGGGGTGACGAAGGCCGGAGCGACGGGCTCTCGAGCAGTTCGCCGTCCTTGTCGATAAACTCCGGCAGACAATAGCTGAACGCCGGTGCGGACGCCTTATTGAGCGCTTCAGTCATGCCTTGCATGAAACCGGGAAGCAGGACGTCGTCGGCGCAAATGTAGTGCAAAAAATCGCACTCGGTCGCGTAGCCGAGGGCGTGGTTAAAATTTTTGAAAAGGCCTTGGTTTTGTTTGCAGCGAACGAGTTCGCACTTAAGCGGTTGATACGCTTCAACGAGTTGCGCGGTGTCGTCGGTCGAGGCGTCATCGAGGACGATCACTCGGTCTGGTTTCAACGTTTGAGCTGCCAGCGAGTCGAGTGTTGCTTCGATGAATCGTTCCCCGTTGTAGACCGGGATCACGGAGATGATGTGTGCGCGGTCGCTCATAGGGTTTCCGCGAGTTCGGTGATCATCGCATCCCAACTCGGAGGTTGATAGCCGGTCAATTGGTTGAAGCGTGAGCCGTCGAGGCTGCGATCGCACACAAATGCATCATCCGGTTCGATAGTTCCCTCCCAGTCCAACTTGGCTTGGCAGAGTTTGAGTAGATTGTATTTTGAAATAGGTTCGCTGGCCAACTGCCAGACGCCTGAAAGCGACGGGTGATTGGTGAGGATACGTTCGACGATCCGTGCCATCTCGATCGTGGTGAAGCCGGAATAAATGGCACGGGTGAACCCGCGAATGGTTTCGCCGCGCTGACTGATAAACCAGTTGAGTAGCGCGAGGCTGGAGCTGATCTCCGGCCCGATGACCGATGATCGGAGGGTAATGCAGTGAGGTTCCGCAACTTCGCCCTGATGCTTGGTTTGGCCATACAGGTCGGTGGCGTCGGCAGGATCGTCCTCGGTGTAATTGCCCTTGGTTCCGGCGAAAACGCAGTCCGTGCTGAAGTGGATCAGCCGTGCGCCGAACTCAGCGCATCGCTTGGCCAAGCGGTGGGGGAAATCGGCGTTGACGCGGCGCATCAATCCCTCGTCGCTGGCAGAGTCGTGTTGTTTGATGAGCCCCACACAATTGATTACTGCGTNCGGCTTCACTTGGACAAGCGATTGGCCAACGGTTTTGTCGCCCGTGATGTCGTGCACTTGGATNGACTTGGCCGGGGTAAAAAGTTGGTGTGCNGAAAACTCGGCAACNGGACGACGNAGCGTGACCCAAACCTCGTGCNGGGTGGAGAGGCTGCGCCAAAGTTCATGTCCCAACATCCCGCTGCCGCCNAGGATGAGCAGCCTCAAGGCTGGGCCTCCTTCCCTTGCCGCGCCGGGACACCGCGCACGTCCTTGACCGCGACGAGGTTGAAGGCGTGTTTTGGGTTGCGGTTAATGCGAAGCAAGAGCGTGAGCAGTTCGTCGCACAACAGGCAGCCGGGGAAGTTGTATTTTGGCCCGGCCATGTAGCCGCGGAGATGGCGCGTGCCNGTGGTTCCGTNCACGGTNTANCCGCGTCCTTCGAATTCGTNAATGAACCAACCGGAGTGATGCCGCTGGAATTCGTTACCGAATTCNGGCCCCTGTGGNACGAAGCCGTTTGGGGTCTCGAGGAGGATGAATTTGCTGCTCAGTTTTTCGATGCGGTCGAGTAACCGAAAGCCGTCNGTTTTTGGTAAGTGTTCGATCAGACCATAGAGAGTGACGAGGTCGAACTGCGCGTTGATGTTGTCCTGTAAAATATCGGCCTCAATGTAGTGATTGTGGACACNTCGTTCCTTGGCGAGATCGATCGCGTCGTGGTGCGCGTCAANGCCGGTGGTTTCTACTTTTGGTCGAAAGCGGCTGAGATGCGAGCTGGTACCGCAGCCGATGTCAAGTGCGGTTTTGATTTCTCCGTTGGCCACGAGTTGTGCGGTGAAATCCCCAGCGGATTTCGGGCGCAACAGTTGTCGGAGCGGATTGGCCATGCGCCGGTCGCGTCAGATGTACAGTTCGATGTCGCCCATTTTTTCGAGCAACGGTTCGATGTCGCCAGCGGTCTCGAGTTGGCGTGTGTTGGCTGAGGTGTACTCCTTGCCGAGCGGTTTTTCCGCATGATGCTCCGGCACGTTGTACTCGGGGTGGACAGCATAAAACAGTTCCTCCTCCGTTACGCGCTGCATCTCGTATTCGTTGACGAGTGTCTCGTGGAGTTTCTCGCCCGGCCGGATGCCGGTGACCTTGATGGGGTGGGTGGAGCCGTCCGGGCTGTATTTTTGCCGGACGGCATCGGCGAGAGTTTCGATAGTGCAGGCCGGTGCTTTTCGGACGAAAATCTCGCCACCGATCGCGTGCTTCATTGCGTGCAAAACCAGCCCGACAGACTGGTCGAGGGTCAGCAAAAAACGGGTCATCTCAGGCACGGTCATGGTGAGCGGTTCGCCGTTTTCGATCTGGCGTTTGAAAAGCGGGATGACCGAACCGCGGCTACCCATTACGTTGCCGTAGCGTACGCAGCAAAACTTCGTGTCGCCGCCCTTGAGGTTTTGGCTGCAGACGAGTTTCTCCATCATCGCCTTGCTGGTGCCCATGGCGTTGAGCGGTTTGACCGCCTTGTCGGTGCTGAGGGCCACGAACACTTTTACCCCGGCGGCCTTGGCGGTGCGGCAGGCGTTTTGTGAGCCGAGTACGTTCGTCTTGTATGCCTCGAAGGGATACGTTTCGCAGGAAGGTACATGCTTGAGTGCTGCGGCATGAAAAACAAGGTCCACGCCGTCCATTGCCTCCTCGAGCCGGGCCTCCTCACGCACGTCGCCGACGATGTACTCGAACTGAGGGTAGACTTGCTGCATCTCCCACTGTTTTTTTTCGTCGCGGCTGAAGATGCGCACTTTGGCCGGGGACTGCTTGAGCAGATGCGCGGCGACGCGGTTGCCAAAGGAACCGGTGCCGCCGGTGATCAAAATATTGGACCCAGAAATGTTCATGCTGCAACCCCGCGGATTCTAGGCTTCNGCCTTAGGATTGGCAATGGACAAGACTTGCATGGCGAATCATAGGGGACTAGTATTTCGCTTATGAAAGCCGTACTTGCCGTCGTCGGAGGAATGTTGGGCCTCATAATGTTGCACGCGGAGCCGCCCGGTGCCGGATCAGATGCGGGCGTGCCCTTGGCCAAGCGCGACGTGGTCGAGCTCGAATTCGAGACTGCCGCCGGTGTGGGCTATCAGGCTTATGCCAAAACGGGGCAGGGCGACTGGAAGGCGCTTGGCCAAGCGATCGTTGGCAACGGCGAACCGGCCACGCTCACGTATCCCGGCGATGAGACCGGAGTGGAGTTTCGAGTGGAGACGTTTGACTTGGCCAAGGGCTTGGCCAATCCGACTGCGGCTCAGTTGCCCGAAGGTATTGAATATAAGTTAACTGGCATTTACCGGTTGCGCGGCGGTTACAAGGCTTGTGTGGCCAAGGTCGACCGTCGACGAGAGCCGGCCCGCACCGCATACTTCACTCTGGGTGAAGGCGAGAGCGCCGGAGCGATCAAGGTCGTGGAGATTCATTCCGGCCGGGGGGTTGCAGACATCGAGGCGCATGGTGTGCTGTTGGCTCTCAGTTTCAGCGGTAACTCTTTTTCGTCAAGCACTGCAGCCAAGNCGGTGGAAAANGCGAAGGCGTCGGTCGGGCGTCCGACGATCATTCAGGGGCCGCCAAAGGGCAAAGTGTTCATGGCNAAAAATGACCCGTACTACAAGGAGGCGCAAAAGAAGGCGCTCACAAATCGATATTCGCTTTTGGANAAGCCAACCGTGCGATCAATTAATCGCCATGTCCGTAGTCAGCCGCAGTCTATTTTCACACCGCGCGTCTCGTCGCGGAATTACTTCCCNCAAACNTACCTCCGCCCGAAAGTTCGTAGGGTGCCNAANCGATAAATNGAAGCAGTCGTGAGCGTTAGTATTGTNGGAATTCTTNTTGGCGCNTTGGTGCTGNTGGTGGGTNTCGGCATCGGNCTGTATCTCGCGAACAAACGNTGANTCAGCGCGNCTCAAGCAGGGTTAGTCCTCCCAATCNATNCGTGTGGTGCCGTATTGNCCCAGCGGCAGCCAGANGCCTCCTCCGTTGTTTTCGACTGCGTTGTCGAGNTTGAACCAGAGNCAACCTTCCAATCCGCCTTGNCCGGCGNCACGGAGGGAGGCCGGNTCGNAGGTGTCGTACAGGGTGATCGTGCGGCGGTTATCNAATCCNACGAGGTTGCCNCCGATGAGCCCCAGTTGCTGGATGTCCTGCTTTGGCTNNATCTCNTCGAGCATTGTGAACTTGCCGTTTTCNTCCAANGCAAACGATTGCAGGTACGGNTGTGTGTCGTACNGCAATACNCCNCCTTCCTCANTGAGCACCTTGGTGCGCTCGCTGAANGAGAGGTAAAGCNTNCCNTCNNNACTCACAACGTGGGACTGCGGCCAGNAATTCGGTTGTTCGACGGAGTCCACCAANTGNGCCTCGAGNCCGTCGTAGGAACTGGCGTCAAACCAGTTGCCGTCCCACTTGNGANCCTCGGTCCAGTGNGTGCCGTAGGTGTAAAGCAACGCGCCGCCGTNNGAGNTGCCNATGAGTGANCCGGGGAGCGCGACTGCGTCCCGTAAAACTGGNTCGGTTGGGTCCGTGTAGTCCACGACGTGCAACTCGTAGTGGGTGACCCAGTAGCCGTGCGGCTTGGGNNGAGGTTTTTCNACCNNTTNGTCGGGGGCTTCCTTCTCCTCGTCACCCTCTTCGCCTTCCGGTTTTTCCTCCACTTCCTCGGGGGCGATGTANTCGCTGTGTTGGCTGCTCAGGTAGACGAGCCCNTTATCGTTGAGGATAGCNTCACTAAAATTCCAACGGTTNANGATACNTNTGCGTTTTTCGTCTTCCGNATTTTCTTCATCGTCTTCGATGGANAGGTTGATGNTNGAGGTCAAAACNGGGTTGGCAGGAGTGGCCACNTCGAAGCAGATCAATTGNCCCGCGCCNCCNCTGTAGCCCGGCCACCACATNTCGTGGTGCATGTCGATGTCATCCAACCAAGGCNANCCCCAGTAGCGNTAGCCGCCTTTGTTCGACCAAAGCAGTGTGTTATCGCCGGGCCAGTTGGCTTTGAATTGATTNTTCCAGCCCATGTGCGNGTNGATCAGCGACACTTCGCTGACGACTGACAGCTCCGGCAGTTTGGCCAAGTCGACCACNGTCAAAAACAAATTTGGATTGGGCTCCGGTTCGGGTTCTTCGTCCCCGTTTTCTTCCTCTCCTTCGCCNNCTTTTTCCGGAACNGGNTTCGGATTGGCGGNTNGGTAGGATTGNGTTTGCAGCANGTACAGTTTGTCACCCCGCACTGTCGCGCCGGAGAGGTAGGCGTTGCGCTTGAGGATCAGACTGCCGAGCGTGGTGTCGGTGTCTGTTTTTGTGGCCACACGCAGGGAGGGGCCTCCTTGCTCACCAAAATACCAGTTTGAACCACGAGCCAGTTGCAGCAGATGATCGCCGACCGGGATGATTTGATCGACAAACCAAGCCAGCTCGACCTTGCCCTTGACCTCCGGTTGGTCGCGATCGGTTGCGTCGACGGAGAGCAGTTCCTGCCCGGAGATGGACATGATGAATTCCTGATACTCTGTGGCACGACGCGGTTGCAGTGCGTGTTCGATGACGCCGCGTTTTTTAAGGGTCTTCTCGTTGAGATCGATGAGTTGAACTTTTTTCGCATAACCACCGGACTCGTAGCCTTGATACGGCACGAGGATCAATCCGGCGTGTGGCAGGACGGTGAAGGCTTTTTCGTCGTACTGCGCCTCGCTCCACGACCAGCGGTCGCCCATGGTCACCTTGTCGAATAGCTTGGGCTTGGTCACGTTGCTCACGTCGAACAGCGACACGGCCACGCGGCGTTTGTTGTCTGTGTCATCGACACCGATCGAGACCAAGCGGTCGCCAAGCGGTTGGATGTAGGTGGACCAGCCGGGNACCTCGAGTTCGCCTTTGATCTCCGGTTTGCGGGGGTCGGAAAGGTCGACGATCCAAAGNGGGTCGATTCGCTCATAGGTCACGATGTAAACGCGGTCGGCATCAAAGCGTGTGGCGAACAGTCGCTCGCCCTTGGCCAAGCGTAACTCGCCAAGCGCTTCCGGCTTGTTCGGCTTGGCCAAGCTGAAGGTCTCAAGCGTGGTTTCCCACCTCGCGCGGTTTGTCGTCGCGTTGCGATGATACGTCTCGGAGATGACCGTGAGTGTGTCCTTGGCCAAGCGCATCTTGAATTTGTCCGCGACACGGCCGGCGGTACGGATGGTGGCCGTCTCCTTCATCGAACCGTCCGGTGCGGAGATGTCGATGCAGCGAAGGTCAGTCTTGTAATACTCCTTCGGTACGGTGGTGGAGACAAAGAGAAACTTGTCCGTCGCGTAAATGTCGTTGTTGTATCCGTCGTAAAATAGCGTGTCGCGCCCGCTTGGCTTGGCCGGGTTTTTCACGTCGAACGAGGACACCTGTGTGCCGTGTCTCCAGCGGAAAGAGATGCTGCCGTTTTTATTGACGACCTCCTCCTTCCGATACACCTGCGATGCTATGTAGAGGGCATTGCCAACCAACCGGCTTTCGCGGATGTAGCCTTTCACCGGCACACTGCCGACGATGGCCGGAGTGTCTTGGCTGACGTTGACTATGATCGCTTGGCTTTCAGCGTCGTTGCCCCACCAATTGCAGCCGTCGCGAGCGAGAAGGATCACATGGTCATCGCCCAGCATGTACATTTGTTCGCCGGAAGCCGGCATCGGCAATCTACCTTGGATGACCGGGTTGGCCTTGTCCGACAAATCGATCACCTGCAACCCACGCAGGCGGTTAAAAAAATACAGTTTGTTTTTGTGGATGCTCCAAATGTCCGACTCGACAACATCCCGCGAGGCACCGCTGCCGTCGCCGTCGTCCTTTTCGTTGCTGCTATCAAGGTTGTTTTCGCGGCTGGGCTCCGGGGTCCCGCCGTCCTCGGTCATGGCGATGTTTGATTGATTGTCAACCTGTCCATTGAACTCGCTGGTTCCCTTGTAAAACGCAGCCGGCAGCGTCTCTTTTTCGTCGCCACGGACGCGTAGCAGTTCGTTTGATTTCGCGTTGTCGAGGCGGAACACCAGCAACCCACCTGTGCCATCGANTCGTTTAATGGCGCGCGGCGTCCAGTTGCCACTGCCTAAGCGCGGCCGGCCCTCAAGGGTTACTTTTTTGATGCCCTTGGGCACACGCACGGTGACCACCACTTCGCTACCGTCAAATTGGATGCTGACGATCTCCGGCCGTGCCGGTNTGTCGGGATTTTCCGGGGCGGCTGTGGCGGTGGAAACCGGCNCAATCNCCGGGACGCCAAACAACAGNGTGGCCACAAAAAGGGCCAACNTCGTGCCGGTTTGGTGTGTTTTGAAAAACGAGATCAGGTTCATTGCAAACGACTTGAAAAACGCTTCCGAAGCAGAAGCGACAGACGAAAACTAGACACCCGATCAGCATTGCCGTCAAGGGCAGAAAAGGGGCATCAGCACCCGGTTAATTGGCGAGGTGAATGAGGTATTTTTGCAGACGATCCCGCTCTCCCAGATGCTTCTCCTTTTGATAAATCTGGTGAAGGTTGGAGCAGATTCGCATGAGGATGCGGCGAGGCGAGGCGGGGGTGAGGAAATCGCTCTNAAATCCGTACCCGCAGCGTTTCAGCCGATCCGCACATTCGGAGTGAGTNAGAAAATTTCCGCCGTTAAAGGNATCCACAAAAATGGTGAACGTCGGGGATTGCAGACGCAGGATAAAATGTCCCGGCATTGCGACGCCCACCACCGGAAGGTTCAATCGACGGGCCACGAACAGGTAGACCAAGCAGAGGCTGATTGGGTTGCCCAGCCGCCGATCCATCACCCTGTGAAGATAGCTGTTTTGAGGGTCGTAATAGTTGGTTTTGTCACCCCGAAATCGTTCGACACGAAACAGCACNCGGTTGATCGCCATCAACGTCGCCGGANGGCTTTGCTGNGGGTCNCACGCTTTTCGGACGCGCTCGGANAACTCGTCAAGCACGCCTTGGTATTGGTGTTGATCGNGGTGGGGGAAGGNNNTTCGCGTCAGCANCCAAGTGCCTTTTTCGAGATTCANATTTTCACCGCCACGATTGCAAAAGGAGATGAATTCAGAGTCGGCTCGTTGGCGATCCAGTTGGGTGATCAGTTCCCACGAGTGTTGCCTGACCAATCGGTCGCTGCTATGCAGGCCCGCTTGTAACCAAGGGCGCACCTCCGTGCCGCAGGCCAACAGGTTGCGGCTTACGGGGTGGAAAATCTCGGGATCGGGGTCGGATAGCAGGCGAACCAAGGCCGCCTTGTCCTGGTCGGAAAGAGGGGCCGGCTCCACNTGGGTTGCCAACTGAGCCTGCATAACTTGCCTAAAAACACATTAGACCAGCGAGGTGGCGTAGGGGCAACCTCTATTTATTCACAATCGCGTTGTTTTGTTCACAGCGCGGCGACAAAAACGGACGTTTTTTGTTTCCGAGCGAGAAGCTTTGACCCTGCGGCGTGGCTGGTNTATNAATCNCCGTCCGCAAAGGCTNCCGATCGGGCGATGTAACATGACGATCACCGGCATCATTCCCGCCCGATACGCTTCCTCGCGTTTCCCCGGAAAACTGCTCGAATTGCTCGANGGNAGGCCCATCCTGCAGCACGTCGTCGAGAAGTGCCGCTTGGCCAAGCGCTTGGCCGACGTGATNGTGGCGACGGATGNCCCGCNTATCGNGGACNCTCTGAGTCATGTTTGCCGGGTNGAGATGACGNGCGAAGATCACCCAAGCGGCACCGACCGCGTGGCCGAAGTGGCGCAACGATGCGAACTCGGCGCCGTGGTCAATATTCAAGGCGACGAGCCGATGATCGATCCGGGCGTGATTGACAAGGTGGCTGCGCTGCTCGAAGTCAACGAAATGTCCACCGCCGCTGTGCCGATTCGGCAGCTGGACGAGTGGGAAAACCCGAATGCGGTGAAAGTCGTTGTCAATGCATCCGGCCACGCCCTATACTTCTCNCGGCGTACGATACCGTATTTGCGCGACGCCGCCGATGCCCCGAGTGAGGAGCAGTTGGCGGCGTTTCCTTTTTTGAAGCACCTTGGCATCTACGGCTACCGGAGGGAGACTCTTCTGCGGCTGGTGGGGTGCCCGGTTTCCCCGCTGGAGGAGGCGGAGAAATTGGAACAGTTGCGGGCACTCGACAACGGCATCCCGATCGCCGTTGCGGTGGTCGACCACGACAGCGTGGGCATCGACACTCCGGAGGATCTGCAGCAGGTTCGCAACCTATTAGAGACAAAATCGTGAAACACATTTTTGTGACAGGCGGTGTGGTGAGTTCCCTTGGCAAAGGGCTGACGGCGGCCTCCATCGGCACTCTGCTGGAGCGGCGCGGCCTCAAGGTCACGCTGCAAAAGTTTGACCCCTACCTAAACGTCGACCCCGGCACGATGAGCCCGTTCCAGCACGGTGAGGTGTACGTGCTCGACGACGGCGCCGAGACCGACCTCGATCTCGGGCACTACGAGAGGTTCACCAGCACCAAGCTTTCGTGTTTTAACAACCTCACCAGCGGGCAGGTGTACCAACGGGTTTTGGACAAGGAACGCCGAGGGGATTATCTTGGCAAAACGGTGCAAGTGATCCCGCACATTACGGATGAGATTCAAAAACGGATTCGNGAGATCGGGGAGAAGAGCGAAGCCGATGTGGTGATCACCGAGATTGGCGGCACGATCGGGGATATCGAGGGGCTGCCATTTGTTGAGGCGATCCGCGAGTTNGCTCTCAATGCNGGCCCGGGCAACGTGCTTTTTTTGCACGTCACATTCATCCCGTACATCAANGCNGCCGGCGAACTGAAAACCAAACCGACGCAGCAAGGCGTGGCCAAATTGCGCGAGATCGGTATCACGCCGGACGTACTAGTCTGCCGCTGTGAGAAGCCGCTGAACAAAGAACTGCGGCAGAAGCTGTCGCTGTTTTGTAACGTCCAATACGAGGCGGTGATCGAGGAGATGGACGTCGAGNATTCCATTTACGAAGTGCCGCTGATGCTGCAGCGGGAGGGGCTNGACGATTTGATCTGCCGTAAGCTCGAGCTAGAGACGCCGCCGGCTGACATGTCCGAGTGGCGAGAAATTATTCGCAAACTCATCGCGCCACGGCACCGGGTGCGCATCGGTGTGGTGGGCAAATACGTTGAGCTGCAGGACGCATACAAATCGGTTTACGAGGCGGTGATCCANGGGGGTGTGGCCAACGACTGCGGCGTTGAGATTGAGCGCGTCGAGGCGGAGGATATCGAGAAAAACGGGGCCGCCAAGGTGCTCAAGGGTTACGGCGGTATCCTCGTGCCGGGCGGTTTTGGTGAGCGCGGCACGGAAGGCAAAATCCTCGCGGCACAGTACGCTCGCGAAAATAGGGTTCCCTATTTTGGCCTTTGTCTGGGCATGCAGATCGCCACCATTGAGTTCGCTCGAAACGTACTCAACTTGGAAGGCGCGCACTCGGTGGAGTTTGATGCCGACAGCCCGCATCCGGTGATCGCCCTGTTGGATGAGCAACAAAATGTGACCGAGAAGGGTGGCACGATGCGCTTGGGTTCGCAGCCGTGCAAACTAATGCACGACTCACTGGCGGCTAAGTTGTACGGCACGGAGGAGATTCATGAGCGACACCGGCATCGGTACGAATTCAACAACGCCTACCGCGAGCAATTCGAGGCCGCNGGCTTGGTGTTCAGCGGCCAGTCGCCGGATNGNAATCTCGTGGAGATCGTCGAGGTGCCGGATCATCCGTTTTANTTGGCCAGCCAGTTTCACCCCGAATTCAAAAGCAAACCCAACGAGCCGCACCCGTTATTTCAGGGGTTTATTGCTGCGGCACACGCTTGCGATCACAACAAAAACGTGTAAGNTTTCCGTTTTTTGGCTCACCAAACGCCAACCTATCGAATGGATAATCTTCCCCCAGTGATACTGGCCTCCGCGTCCCCGAGACGTTCGGAGTTGCTCGTCTCCATGAACATCGAGTTCGAAGTCNTNCCAAGCCATGNCGAGGAACTCGTCGATGGGTACGACTTCATTCCNGACCTCTGCGANGCNAACGCCCGCATCAAGGCCGAGCCGATCGCCGATTTGCACCCCGAATGCCTCGTGGTTGCTGCCGACACAATGGTGTATCTCGAGGACACGCTGTTCGGCAAACCTGCCGATCTGGAGGATGCCCACCGCATGTTAACAAAGCTGCAGGGGAGGACGCATCAGGTGACCACCGGCGTGAGCCTGATCTATCACAACGAGGAGATTAGTAAATCGTTTTCTGTGATCACCAACGTCACGTTCCTTTCACTCGACACNAAGCAGATNAGCGAGTACCTCGCGAAAATTGATCCACTCGACAAGGCTGGTGGGTACGCCATCCAGGAGCACAAGCAAATGATCGCCAAGCGCGTCTCCGGTTCCGTCTCCAACGTGGTCGGCCTGCCGGTGGAACGCCTCAAGGAGGAACTCAACAACCTGTTTGGCGAGACGGTTGAGGAAGAGTGGTAGCGCTTGGCCAAGCGATTGAACGTAATCGTTTTCCTGCGGTCAAAGTGCAATGCGACAATCCTGTTTTGGGTTGCGGCGGCCGTGGGCGGGGCNTAGACACTTGCCTGACCGGAAACGCTTGTAGATCGAATGCTTCGTAACCAGCGCCAACTTCAGACCAACATCAGCAAAGTGCTTGATGGGCTATTTTTTGCCCTGAGCCTCTGGCTGGCGCACGGGTTGCGCGGCATGCTGGATGTGGATTGGTTTGGCTCCGAGCCGGAGATCGCCTCGTTTTTGGGCGGCAACACCGGTCGGCCGTATGTGTGGATCAGCATCCTGCTGATGTTTGTCGCGCCTTTCATTCTCGATACACAGGGATTTTACACGCGCTCCGCTTGGCCAAGCCGGGGGCAAACCTTCTGGCCCTTGGCCAAGGCGGCGATGATCGTCACGCTTGGCATCATCCTCGGCATCTTCATGCTCAAGATTCAGTTGACTCGTTCGGTCATCTTTCTGTTCGTCATCACCGCCGTGGTTTTGGTCATGACCAAGGAGGAACTGTGGCGGCTTTTCCGGCGCAGCCGAATGACTCGGGCTGATTTACACAAACGCCTCATCATCCTTGGCACGGAAGAGGAAACGGCGGAAATGCTCAAGCGCATCGGCGATGGGCGGGATGAGAGCTTTCGGGTNGTGCAGGAGATCGACATCAACAGCCAGCCGATCGGCGATCTCGTAAAGCATCTGCACGAACACTCCGCCAACGTAGTCCTCATCAGCGCGGGGCATACTAAGTTTGATGTTATTGAACAGGTCATCAACGCCTGCGAGTTGGAGGGAGTTGAGGTGTGGCTGGCGGCTGATTTTTTCAAAACGCAAATCGCCCGGACCGCGGTGGACGACTTTCATGGAGTGCCCTTGTTGGTGTTCCACACGACACCGGTGGCTTCGCTGCAAGGTTTAGCCAAGCAGGGGATCGATTTTGTCGGTGCGTTTGTGATGCTCCTGCTGCTGAGTCCGGTCATGTTGATCTGCGCTTTGGCAGTGAAGTTCACTTCGCCCGGGCCGATTTTGTTCCGGCAAAAACGCAGCGGAATCAATGGTCGGCCTTTTACCATGTACAAGTTTCGCTCGATGGGTACCAACGCCGAACAGCGTAAGCACGAGTTGGCCGCAATGAACGAGATGAGCGGCCCGGTATTCAAGGTGTCCGGCGACCCGCGTATCACGCCAATCGGCAAATTTCTCCGACGCTACAGCCTCGACGAGTTGCCGCAGCTTTTGAACGTGCTTCAGGGCTCGATGAGTCTGGTGGGCCCGAGGCCGCTGCCGGTCGACGAGACCAAGCGCTTTGAGGATCTCTCCCATCGCCGACGGTTGAGCGTCAAACCGGGCCTCACTTGCCTGTGGCAGATCAGCGGTCGCAACGAGGTGAAAGAGTTCTCCGACTGGGTGCGACTNGACCTCGAGTACATCGACAATTGGTCGCTCTGGCTCGACATCAAAATTCTGGTGCGCACTGTTCCGGTTGTCTTTATCGGTACCGGTGCTCGCTAAGCCGGAACACCTTTACGCTTCCACCCGTGCGGTCCCTCTGTTAAAGCAGTTGCCTGTGTAAGGAGAATGGAATTGTTACTCATCGGTTTTCTTGCGGGTTTCGCTCACGTGGTCACCGGGCCGGATCATCTGGCTGCGTTGGCTCCGTGNGCCTCTCGCGACAATGGCAANGCNGCTACATGNCGTCTGGGCCTCCGNTGGGGGCTTGGTCACGCCGCCGGGGTGGCGGTGATTGGTCTGTTCCTGTGGCTTTTGAAGGACACTGCCGCCGTGGAGGGCCTGTCCGCCTGGGCGGAGCGTTTGGTGGGCGCAGTACTGATCGTCNTAGGAGCGCTTGGGCTTCAGGCCCGGTTGTGCGGCAAAATTCACTTGCACGAACACCATCACTCTGGAGTCAGCCACTCACACATTCACACACACTTTGCCNAAGCGGACCATCGCCACTCCCATGCCGCGTTGGGCATCGGCCTGTTGCACGGCACGGCAGGTGGCTCGCATNTTTGGGNGCTNCTACCGACGCTGGCAATCGGGCACTTGGCCGGCGTGACACTTTATTTGGCTGCGTACGCCTTAGCCACNGTGGCGGCAATGACGCTGTTCACCGCCGGGCTTGGTAGCTTGGCCAAGCGCTTGGCCAANCGGCAACCGCAGTGGGGTCACCGCTTTGGNTTGGCCTGTTGTGCCCTCACGGTTTCCATTGGGGGATACTGGCTGTTTGCCGGATAGCGGGCGTCGNACTTCCCGAGCGGCATGTCCAAGTTGATTCATCAGGCCATTGACTCCCTGCTCAAGGGAACTTCCCGTTCGTTTTATCTCACACTCAAGGCATTGCCGTCGCNGGTGAGGCCGCAGATNGGGCTTGGCTATTTGCTGGCGCGAATCTCCGACACCATCGCGGATTCAANCGGNGGCCCCACCGGTCAAAGGCTCGAAGCNCTGGAGCANTACAACGACCGGCTACAAGGGNGGAGTAGCACGTTGCCGGATCTCTCCGTGTTGGCCCGGTTGCAGCAGAACCCGGACGAAGCCAAGCTTTTGGAAAACGCCGCAGCGCCGGTCTCGTATCTTGAGCAGTTTTCGGANACCGATCAGCAGCATATCCGGCGTGTACTCGACATTATCATTGGCGGGCAGACGCTGGATCTGCAGAGGTTCGCCTACGCCAACCCCGGCACGATNATCCCGCTCGCGAAGGAGGAGGAACTCGACGACTATACCTACCGAGTGGCCGGTTGCGTTGGGGAGTTTTGGACGCACATCTCGCTTGGGCATTTGTTCGAGGTCGACGCGGCCAAGGAGGCGCAGCTATTCGAGAATGCCGTGCGGTTCGGCAAGGCATTGCAGTTGATCAATATTCTCCGCGACCTGCCGGAGGATCTGCGAATGGGCCGCTGTTATTTGCCGACCGCCGTTCTTTCCGAGCACGACCTCACACCGGCTGATTTGCTTCAGCCTGAGACGATGGATCGTTTTCGTGCGGTGTACGATGCGTACCTCGACAAGACAGTCGCGTACTTCGCTGCCGCTGCCGCGTACATCGACATGCTGCCGTTCAGTCAGTTTCGCATGCGAGGCGCGTGTACGTTGCCGGTGATCATCGGCCTGAAAACAGTCACCCTGTTGCGGCATCAAAACGTGCTCGATGCTGAGCATCGCATCAAGGTCGGCCGTCCGGAGATCAAGAGGATGACCCGCCAGACCGCCCTCGCGTTGCCCTCGCGGCGGCGCACGCAAAACCTCATCAAATCCTATCGCGATGCCTAATTTTGTTCGCTTTTCACATCGGTCGATTTGGCTGTGGTTGGCTGCAGTTGTTTTGACTCTCGGTTGTGGTGAAGCACCCAAACCGCCTGCAATGCTTCAACAGGGTTTGCAGTCGATTAACCAAAAACAGATTTTCATCAACAGCCTCGGGATGCAGTTTGTCCCGCTGCCCGGCGGTAAGGCGTGGCTCAGCGTTTGGGAAACTCGCAGTGGCGATTACGCCGCTTTTTCCGCCACCACAACCAACGACTGGCAGGCAGCTTGGTTTCAGAATACCACCAACCATCCCGCCGTGAATGTCGACTGGGATAAGGCTGAGGCGTTTTGCGCCTGGCTCAGCCAACGCGAACGAGCGGCCGGTTTGCTTTCGTCCAACGAGGGNTATCGGTTGCCCACCACCGGCGAATGGTCGGCTGCGCTTGGCCAAGCGCACAGTGCGCTTCCGTCGGCCAACACGGGGAACTTCGGTGTTGAACTCAAGGCGGACTCTTTCCCGCACACTAGCCCGGTTGGCTCCTTCCCTGCCAATACGCTTGGCCTGCACGATCTTCGAGGTAACGTCTGGGAATGGTGCACCGCTTGGCCANGCGAGGAGGGGGCGNNGCGGATTCTGCGTGGCGGCGGTTGGCGNGATCACACCNCCGAGTTGCTTGCCCCTGACCGACAGCTAATGGTCGCCCCGCACGCGATNGCAGAGGACTACGGCTTCCGCTGCGTTCTCGTGCTCAAACGGTCGCCAAAGCCGTAGCGACTTATTCACAATTGACGAATCTTTGCTTGTTCGTTTTTTTGTTCCTGTTGTAGNTTCATCGGCGTNGGGAACCTTCCCGCTCAATCNAGTTGAATTCGAAGATAATGCTNCACCGGCATCCNGACTTATTCGTCGACCGTCACGTTGGCCCACGGCAAAGGGACCTCGAAACCATGCTGTCCNAACTCGGGNACGACTCACTCNACGNCATGATCCGCGCCGGNGTNCCCAATAGTATTCGCACGCCCGAGCCACCCGAACTTCCGGTGGCGCAAAGTGAGACCGAAGCCCTCGAATCGCTCCGCCGCTTGGCCGATAAAAATCAGGTTTGGCGCACGTACATCGGTCAGGGCTACTACAACTGCATTACGCCGCCGGTGATCCAGCGCAACCTGCTTGAAAACCCCGGATGGTACACGCAATACACGCCGTATCAGGCGGAGATTTCGCAGGGCCGCCTCGAGGCGTTGCTCAATTTTCAAACGATGGTCTGCGATATGACCGGCATGGAGATCGCCAATGCCTCCTTGCTTGACGAAGCCACCGCCGCTGCCGAGGCAGTCACCATGTGCCGCAATATCCAGTCGCGGAACAAATCCGACACGGTGTTCGTTTCGGCGGATTGCCATCCGCAGACCATCTCCGTGTTGCGCACTCGCGCCGAGGCGATCGGCCTCGATGTCCTGACGGGTAGCCCGGCGGAATTCGATTTCAGCACACCGGTGTTCGCCGTGGTTTTGCAATATCCAGCGACGGACGGTCACCTGTCCGATCCCGGGGAATTCATCACGCGCGCTCACGAGAACGACGCGCGAGTCATCGTGGCGACCGATCTGTTGGCTCTGACGCAGATCAAGCCACCCGGCGAACTGGGCGCCGACGTCGCCATCGGCAGTGCGCAGCGTTTTGGTGTGCCGCTTGGTTTTGGAGGGCCACACGCGGCGTTCATTGCCACTNGGGATAAACACAAGCGCCGGTTGCCCGGGCGCATCGTCGGTTTGTCCAAGGACGCGGCGGGTCGGTCGGTGTTGCGCTTGGCATTGCAGACCCGCGAACAGCACATCCGCCGCGACAAGGCCACGAGCAACATCTGCACAGCACAGGCGTTGCTCGCGAACATCGCCTCGATGTACGCCGTGTACCACGGGCCGGCCGGGTTGCGCGCGATCGGTGAGCATGTCCACGCGATGACCTGCCGCTTGGCCAACGGGCTGCGGCAGCTTGGCCAAGCGGTCGAGACCGAACATTTTTTTGACACCCTCACCGTGTCGCTTGGCCAAGCGGCGGAGGACGTGTTTGCCGAGGCGGCCAAGCGGAGGATGAACCTTCGACGGCTTGGCCAAGGCCGTGTTGGAATCTCGCTCGACGAGACCGTTCGGAGCGAAGACATTCAGGAGTTGCTCGCGGTGTTCAATAACGGCCAAGCACTTGAATTGGACGGCGGCGAATTCCCTTCCACCATCCCTCCGGCGCTGCAGCGTAGCTCGGCGTTTTTGCAGTATCCGATTTTTAACCGGCACCACTCCGAGACGGAGATGCTGCGCTACCTCAAAAAACTGGAGGCGCGCGATCTGTCTCTCACGGCGTCGATGATCCCGCTCGGTTCCTGCACGATGAAGCTCAACGCCTCGGCCGAAATGTTTCCGATTAGTTGGCCCGGTTTTGCTGCGCTGCATCCGTTTGTGCCGGAGGAGCAATCAGCAGGATATCGTCAACTCTGCTCTGAACTGGAGTCTTGGCTGGCGGCCATCACCGGTTTTGCTGCTGTGTCCTTGCAACCTAATGCCGGGTCGCAGGGAGAGTTCGCCGGGTTGCTGGCGATCCGCCGTTATCACGAAAGCAGGGGAGATGGGAATCGAAACGTCTGCCTGATACCGACGTCCGCCCACGGCACGAACCCCGCGAGCGCGGTGATGGCCAGGATGAAAGTAGTGCCCGTGTCCTGCGGGCAGTCTGCGGGCAACGGCGACGTCGACCTAGACGATCTCCGCGCGCTAGCCGAGGAGCATAGCGAAAACCTCGCGGCGATCATGGTGACCTACCCGTCCACCCACGGGGTGTTTGAACGCGGGATCCGNGAGATTTGCGCGATCGTCCACGAGCACGGCGGGCAGGTCTACATGGACGGCGCCAACCTGAANGCGCAAATCGGCCTNACCAGCCCCGGCCACATCGGCGCGGATGTGTGCCACTTGAATCTGCACAAAACATTTTGCATCCCACACGGCGGCGGCGGGCCNGGCATCGGCCCAATCGGTGTGGCAGNGCATCTTGCAACGTTTTTACCGGGCAATCCGTTGGAGGAAGATAGCGCCCCGGTGGCTGCCACTCCATGGGGTAGCGCCGGAATCCTACCCATCTCGTGGATGTACATCACCATGATGGGAAGCGAAAATCTAACCCGAGCCACGCAGGTGGCGATACTCAACGCCAACTACATCGTGCATCGGCTGGCCGATACATTCCCGATTTTGTATCGAGGCAAAAACGGGCTGGTCGCGCACGAATGCATCGTTGATCTTCGAGGCTTTACCAAGGTCACCGTGGAGGATGTGGCCAAGCGATTGATGGACTACGGATTTCACGCTCCGACCATCTCATGGCCGGTGGCCGGCACGATGATGATCGAGCCGACGGAGAGCGAACCGAAGGAGGAGTTGGATCGTTTTTGTGACGCGATGATTGCCATTCACGCTGAGATCATGGCCGTTGAAAACGGGGATGTGGATGCAGAAAATAATCTTCTCAAAAACGCACCACACACAGTCGGTGACTTAACGGGGGATTGGGATCGGCAGTACAGTCGCGAGCAGGCGGTTTTCCCGGTCGAGGGGTTGCGCGATCAAAAATATTGGCCACCCGTGAACCGCATCGACAACGTACACGGCGACCGCAATCTGGTCTGCACTTGCGAAGGTATGGACGCCTACTCGGAGTAGACTTCTACGGCTGGGTCATCCGGAAGAATTTGCGGGCGTCTTTGGGGTCGACCGCGTAAGGCTTGGCCGCGTTCTCGATCGACTCCCAGTTTTGCAGATCGTTGCTCGATTGCAGCGCGCCTTCGCCCACCCATGAAATCGTTAACCCATCCTCTCCCCGGAAGAGAGACAGGATCGGCTGGTCGCCTTTGCCCAAGCCCTTGACGGTGATCACGATCGTTTCCGGTTCGGACTTTTGCTCGCCGGCGACCACGCGGAATTGGAATGTGTCCATCCCCTCAAAACCGGGCTTCGGCCGATAGGTCAGGTTTGGTGCGCTACCGACCAAGCTGCCGTTTTTAGGCATCTCGACCAGGTGGAACGATAGGCCAAGGCCGTCCGGGTCGGTGCCGGTCAAAGTCAATGGCAGGTGCTGCCCGTACTTTGTAGTCAACACTTGTGGCAGGGCTACCGGGATGTCCACCACCGGAATCACGGTCAGTTCTGTTTCTGTTGAGACCGTGTTGTCGCCGTCGTTCACTGAAAGGGTGACCTTGGTTTTACCACCCATGTTTTTCCCCGGCTTGAGTGTGACGGTGCGTGAAAAGCCTTCGCCGGTTGCAGTGATGTTTTCGGTCGGCAGGAGCCCTTGGTTGGCGGCGATGCCGCTGACGGTCAGATTCTCCGGTGTGGTGTCGATGTCCGTCAGCGTAACGGTGAAACTGATCGACTGATCCTCGTTGATTTCGATCGGATCCACGGCGGAGAGGGTCGGGGGATCGTTCACCGGATTGACCGTCAGCTTGAAAGTGGTCGAGACTTCGTCAAACCCGTCGTTAACGGTCACGGTGATTTCGGTTTCGCCGAAGGCATTTTCAGTTGGCGTAATCTCCAAGATTCGCCGGTTGCCCGCCTTGCTCACGTTGAGTGCATCCGCTGCAACCAGATCGGAGTTGGTTGAGGTGGCGGTCAGGTTGAGTTTCGATTTGGCCGTTTCATTGTCGTCTATTTTTAACTCGATTTCGGCTATGGCTTCGTCCTCGTTGGAGGCGATATCCGCGAGTGCCTCGATGGTTGGAGGTGTGTTGTATTGTTCGCCCTCAAATTTCAAGTAGCGGTAGTCGCCTATTGTGCTGCCATCGTCCCAAATACTGTCCCAGTATCCGAAGTATCCGAAGCGGTGTTTATCGGCTTCAGGCAGGGCGTGGTTCGTGAGCAGGACAATCTCGGTAGAGCCCTCGATTTGTTTGGTTTCGTTGTATCGTTGGCCCCCTTTGGTCTTAAAAGGCGTGGCGGTGATGCGTGCAGTCACGTCCTTCAGCACTTCCTTGTCCTCGTCNGTAGGTGGNGAGAAGGTGAGTTTTAGGATTGCAAATTCCTCCGAGTCATAATCACCGAGATCAGACCAAGCGGAACCGATGTNCTCCTCCGCCGGTGAACCGTCGAGGTTGAACAGTCCGTCCACNGTNAAATTTGAATTTTCGTCGTCGGTCAAAAANGAGACAGTGCCGACTTGAAATCCATCGAAGCCGTTGAGTTGGAAAACGATCCCGACTCCGGTCTCCGAATTTAGCCAGCCAATTACCCCGCCAATACCTTCGTTGACCGCCGGTCGGAAGTCAGCAGCAACGGTATACTCCTCGTTAGCCGGTATGATTTTATCTGAGTACCATGCGCCGCGCAGGGCAGGAAAGGTGGAGTCATTCGATTGCGCCATCTCCAGATGTCCTAGCGGCCAGCGGCCGCTTCGCAGGGCGACCNTCAGGTCGATTGAGGCATTGGCGTCATTCAGTTTACTTTCNATCTTGGTCAGGTCGCTCAGTTTTTTGCCATCATTCACCGTGAAAGGAGCGGCGCTCAGAGTGGTTGCCAACGCCAATAGCAAACCACAAAAAAATCCGTTTTTCTTTAATTCCATTGATTAAACCCCAAAGACTGCCGGAAATCGGCAGCGAGGGGCAAACTATTCACCCCCAGCCTTTTCGTCAAGCGACCTTGGCCAAGCGTTCGGTTTAACGGTCTAAAAACTGACTAAATTTTCCACCGAACAGGCCTTCGACATCGCGCTGGATTTCCGCCTCGCTGGGCTCCCAACCGGTCGCCGCGAGGTTTTGGTATTTTTCCGTGAGCACCTTGGCGATGATCTCACGGGAGTGATCCCACTTGTAAATGATCTGGTCGAGCACGCGGGCATCGGAGTGTTGCGCNGTGAAACTCATNCCGACGAGATCGAGGCGCATCCGGGTCATCTCCTCGATCACACTCGGGATGTTGGTGAACCACCAGCAGCCGAACACGTGCAGGTTGCGAAATTTTCGTGCGATGACACACAGTTCATGCTGGCTCTCGCGCGNGAGTACCGTGCAGAGGAATTTGATTTCCGGATGACCGGAGCAGAGGTTTTCAATGCCGATCAGGCTGGGCTTGCCAAGGCCGTCGCCGGCCAGTTGCATCGCGGCGTTCACCCCGCGCTTTACGCCGATCATCAGCGCGAACGCCAGTCCGCTCTCGCGGCAAAATGGCAGGATTGCTCCATCGATCAATTTTGAGCACTGCGTGTCTGCCGGATACTCAAATGTCGGCGGCAGGGAGACCATCACGTANAGTGCATCCATGCGCTTGGCCCAGTCGCGCAAAAACCGCTGCACCTCCTCCATCGTTTTGCCGGAGAAATCCCGCTGCACCTCGTAGCCGGCCTCGATCAATTTCGGTGCCACGCTGTCCCACTCCAGCAGCAGGGGATCGATGCGCAGCGCGGAGGTGAAACGTTCGTCCCGTTCAAAACCGGCGTCCCACTTNGGTGTCTCCAACTCGTCGAACGGNGAGTTGGTCATGCAGATCGTGTTGACTTTGGCCAACTCCATGCAGCGGGTGATGTACTCGTTCGGATCCTGTTCAGCGAACCACTGGCGGATGCTCGGCAGGTCGCGCTGGTTGGCGTCGAGGCCAAGCCGGTTGAGGGCCGTCAGCACCCCGCGGCACGCTTCCGAGAGAGGAGAGTTTTCGACGAACAACGCGTCCCAAATCATCTGCGCCTGTTCCTCCTTGGCCAAGCGCCAGAAATCGTCGTAGCCGATGTCGAAGTGCCGGAACGCCTCGGCGACGAGATAGTGGTANACCAGTTGATCGTCGATGCCCCACAATAGCAGATCCCCGAACGCCGGGTCGTACAGGTGCGTGTGAATGTCGTAGACGTTCGTCTCCCGAACCGAACGCCCCACCGCAGCAGAGATCGCNTCCNGCTTGGCTTCAGGGATGATCACGAGGCTCATCGACTAAACGTCGCAGATGCGGACACCCTGCTCGAGCGAGGCGAGTTTGTCTTTCCGCTTGGGAATGAACTCCTGCCCGACATGGCCCTTGTAGCCGGTCTCGAGGATCGCCCGCATGATCGCCGGGTAAAACAACTCCTGCGTTTCGTCGATCTCATTGCGCCCTGGGTTACCGCCGGTGTGGTAGTGAAACAGATATTTGTGATTGTCGCGGATTGTTCGGATGACATCGCCCTCCATGATNTGCATGTGATAAATGTCGTACAGCAGCCCGAACCGTTCNGAGTCGATCGNCTTGCAAAGCTCCACACCCCAGTCGGTANGGTCGCACATGTAATCCTTGTGGTTCACCTTGCTNTTGAGCAGTTCCATGACGATGTTCACNTTGTGCTTCTCCGCGATGGNCAAAATTCGCTTCAGGCCGATGGCGCAATTCTTCAGGCCGGTCTCCTCGTCCATCCCNGCGCGGTTGCCGGAAAAACAGATCAAGTTTTTCAACCCTGCATCGGCCACTTCCTTGATGCGTTTCTCGTAAATCTCCACCAAAGTTTCGTGGTGCTCGAGCCGGTTAAACGCCCGGCTGATACCGCCCACGCGGGTTTTGCCATCCTTTAACGTGCCGGTGGGAAAGCTGACGATTGCACAGCTCAAACCGTGCTTGCGCATGGTCGGGAAGTCGGGCGGATCGAGCAGTTCGACCGACTCCATCCCGAGGCTGGANGCCTTTGCCGCGAGCTTGTCCAGCCCGATACTGCCGTAGCACCATTTGCAGACCGAGTGGCGGATGTTGCCCTTGAGCTTGGCTTTGCCTTTGGCCGCTTGGCCAAGCGGAGCAGTCGAGAGGGCGGCACCTACGGCAGCGGTGCTACCGGCGATAGTCTTGAGTGCCGAACGGCGGGAGAATGAATGTTTCATAGATAAAAAGTGACGCCCACTAAACGACAANGCGTTNGGNGCGTCAACGTTTGGAAAAANTAGCNTCGCTTGACCAAGCGTGTGTTAATAGCCTGAGTCAGCCTTGCCCCAAGGCTTCCACAAACGGCTGTTGCCTTTCTGATAGCCGTACTGGTTGAATTTACGTTTGCTCCAACCTTCGACACGGGCATCGCCCATCAGAATGTTNCCCAGTCCNGTTTGATCTTTTCGGTTATTACTATTGGTGACACCAAACCCCTCACCTTTGCCCTTGTGCCGGGTGGCCAGTGCGTCCCACTGATTCGGCCACATGTGGCCATCATTGAGCGGAGCATCGAGAGCCTCCTCCATGAAGGTGAATGATTTGGTCGGCTCCATCCAACTGGAAAACTTTGCGTTGTACTCACGGTTGGGTGAAGTTGCCGGGCCGCTTATGGCATAACTAAAGTCCCGCCAGGTTGACCACTGNCCCGGNCGTTTGAGTCGGATCTTGTCCGTCGGGCAGACATANATATCCTGATTTTTCAGGTAGGGGTAAATCGTGCCGGTGGTGATGTCCCGGTTGCGGTCGTAACGATCNCCATTAGGTTTCTTTCCGTCGATGAGCCTTTGGGTGGATTCATTGCGGCCTACTAGCCATTGGTGTTTGTCCGGGAGACTGTCGTCGTAGTCATCAGCATAATAAACCAACGCGAGGCCAAATTGACGGAGTTGGTTTTGACAACTCGTATGGCGGGCCTTCTCTTTTGCCTGTCCCAGTGCGGGCAAAAGTAAACCAGCCAGAATTGCAATGATGGCTATGACCACTAGTAACTCGATTAAAGTAAAACCTGACTTAAAGCGCGAAAGTTTCATAAGACAAAGCGGTAAGCGGCAGAGATTATGTACATCAAAACCGACTGTCAACCCTCACTAGGCGCTTGGCCAAGCGGGTAGGGTAAAAAAAACGGCCCATTTTTGGGCCGTTTTTGGTTGGAAAGTGATGACTTATATTTCTGCTTAGCGCGGTGCGGAAGCACGTTCCTGCATCCATTCGACGTCTACACTGTTGGGTGCTGCTCGGTTTAACCCTCCTGGAGGGTTTGGCATGCCGGCAGAGTTTTTGTGAGGTACTATGGTGCGAGAGTCCTTCCATTTTCTAATTTCTGCATGCCCGTCGCCAAATGCAAAACCACCTGCCCCATTATGGTAACTTGCAGGCCAATCGATCATCCGAGCACCGTTACCGCGAGCGTCGCATTTTACAGCGAAGGCTGCATCGTTGATGCTGTTCGGATGTTCATCAAGGAACACGAACAGGTTGGACGGGCCAGGTCTAGACATGTCTCCTTCCTTTGCGTAGGTAAGGTAGGAACTGTAGGGTAACCATTGGCCTGCACCTCCGCCCTCACGAGGGTTGCGTCCGAATGATTGGCTCATCGATATGCTACGAATTCGCGGCACGGTTTCTCCGCCAACTTTCACCGTGCTTTTATCGGCAGGACATTTGTAGACGTCTGCGTTTTGCAGATACTTACCAAGCAGTGCACCCTTATTTTCATCAAGCAAAAGGCCTTTGTCTATATTTTGACGGTTCGAGCTGAAATCCAAATTGCCAGGTACCCAGACTTTTCCGGAACGCCAATCGCCAAGGCTACCGGCTAGGTAGGCATCGTTATCCCCAGCATACATAAGCCATGCCAGTGCGACCTGTTTGTTGTTGCTCATGCAGCTAATGCCAGTGGCCTTGGATTTGGCGTTGGCCAAGGCTGGCAGCAGCAGTCCAGCAAGGATCGCGATAATGGCGATCACCACCAGTAGTTCGATGAGAGTGAATCCTGAATTGCGTTTTTTCATTGTTAAAGTTTGGTTGGTTTAAAGGGCATTGCCGCTCTTGCGGTTGGTCGCGTAGTGCTCTTTCATGTACATGATGTCTCTGTTGTCGCGGTCGGACATGCCAAACGAAAAGCTTCCAGGCTGTGTCGGTGTCCCGACGGTTTGTCTGGCGCCTTCCTTGGTCTTGGCAGACACCCAGCGCTTGGTGGTGGCGTGACCGTCTGCCCAACTCAAGGTGCTATAGTCGTTGTGCCATGGGGCGACTGGATCGATCCATGAGTTACCTGCTCCCATACCAATGATCCAAGATCCCATGTTGTATTGGCGAGGATCTGATTCCTCGACGTAAATGTATTTACCAGATGGGTTCACAATTGAGGAAATCGACTTTACGGAGAGTCCTTGTTGTTCTCCGTTCATGCCTCCCGCACCGGAGTAGCTGACGTAGGTCAAGGTTGGGGATGCGGAGGGGATGCGGTTGTCGCCCGGGCAATGATAGATACCGGTGTCCGTCGTAAACGGAAAGAGGAGGCCCTTACGGATACCTGCTTTTTCGGATTCTATTTCGCGTTCTCTTGCGGAAAGTTTACCCAACTGTTGTAGCCGATCTCTTGGAATCGCACTTGGCCCGTGCCACCAGTCGGTGCGGGTGTTGTAGGTGGAGCCTCCGCAAATCTTATCGTCGTTTTCGTCGGCGTACATGGTCCATGCGAGGCTGAGTTGTTTTTGGTTGTTTTGGCAGGCGGCACCTGTGGCCAATCCTTTAGACTTAGCCAAGGCCGGCAGCAACATACCGGCCAAAATGGCAATAATTGCAATCACCACCAGAAGCTCGATGAGGGTGAATCCCTTTTGAAAGTGTAGCTTTTTCATGTCGAGTACGTTTTGAAGCTCAACCGCGGGGCAAATGCCTCTTGGCCAACTAGGTGTCAACTCAGAATCAGCGCTTGGCCAAGCGCGGTATCGAAGGTTTGACTGGGGGTGCGGAATTGGCCAAGTTGCCTCAAGCAAAGAGATGACGATACCGGGCAAAACAAACGACCCGCAAAATCCACTCCATGATCTGGAGGAGTGGGATGATTTTGTGAAGGATCGGTACTCAAAACCAGCCGATCCCCAAAAGCTCGTCGGCACGAACCCGGATAAATCGGAGGAGCAGTTTCGCGATTACGAGGCAGAGGCGCGCTCGTCGGTGCGTGAGTTTTACCGACAAAACCACCGGGGACAGACGCTGGAGTTCGTCCACCAAAAACGGGACGAGTACCTGAAGCTGGACCGGCGCGAGATGGGCGTTTGGGAGGCGGCAGAGTTTTTGAATATGCTCGTCGATGACAGCGATCCCGACACCGATTTGTCGCAATTGGCCCACCTGCTGCAAACCTCGGAGCAGATCCGCAGCGATGGCCATCCACGGTGGTTCGTCTTGGCCGGGTTCGTGCACGATCTCGGCAAGGTGTTGTGTCTATTTGGCGAACCTCAGTGGGCGGTCGTCGGAGATACGTTCCCGGTTGGTTGCGCGTTCTCGGACAAGATCGTGTTCCCGGAGTTTTTCGACGCCAACCCGGACAAGCGATCTGCTGAACTGCAGACGACCATAGGGATTTATGAAGAAGGCTGTGGGCTCGACAACGTGCTGCTCTCGTGGGGGCATGACGAGTACATTTACCAAGTCACCAAAGAGCACCTCCCGGTGGAGGCACAGTACATGTTGCGCTACCACTCGTTTTACCCGTGGCACCGTGAGGGCGAGTATCGGCGACTGACCAATGGGCAGGATCGTGAGATGCTCAAGTGGGTGCTCGAGTTCAACCGGTACGATCTTTACACCAAGAGCCATGAACCGCCGGACGTCGAGGCGCTCAAGCCGTACTACGAGGATCTCATCGCCGATTTTTTCCCTACCAAACTCCGTTGGTGAGCAGGAAAGATCACAAAGTCGCGGCGTTGATGGAGGGGATCGAGGCCGACGAGCATGACCCGCATCTGGTCGGCTACCTGCGCTGTTTCAACGCGCAGCAGTTTTACGAGGCGCACGATGTGCTCGAAGCGTTGTGGCTTAAGGACCGCACAGGACTGGACGGCGATTTTTTCAAGGGGCTCATCCAATTCGCCGGCGGGTTTGTGCATCTGCAAAAAAAACGGCAGCGCCCGGCCAAGGTGTTGTTCCTGCGCTGCACCACTTACCTGTGCAAATATCCCTCGCCGTTTTACGCGTTGGACGTGGAGGGCATCATCCGCTTGGCCAAGCGCTGGGCTGCCGCCGCCGAAGCTGCCGAGCCGGAATCGGATACCGAACTTCTGGCCAAACTGCCATCCCCTCGCCTCGCCTTCCACCAAGCGATCGCTGCTGGTTAATACAGCCGCCGAACATGTGGTTTACGCAAATTCCCCACTTGGCCAAGTGCTAGGTTCCGTACTTTTGACCGGGCTAAATGATTATTGAAATCTGTTTTAGTTATTTGTATTTTTTTCCGTCATGATCGTTCCAACACCACACGATAACAAGACAAGGAGAGGGTTTTTGAAAAAGACATCCGGTGCAATTGCCGGGGCGGTGGTGATGCAGACTCTTTCCTGCACGACCGTGACGGCTAAACCGAAATCAACGGAAGGCAATTTCAAGCTGGGCGATTACAAGTTGGATTCTGGGGAAGTGCTTGCGGATGCCATCCTAGGCTATGAAACTCATGGCGAGTTAAACGCCGACAAGAGCAATGTGATATTATACCCCACTTGGTACAC
>NZFR01000067.1 GCA_002689335.1 Verrucomicrobiales bacterium | reverse complement strand
GAGACCATCACATGGATGGATGCAAATCTTCCGCCTGAGAAACCCCGCAACCGCCCCCGTGTTCCAAAGCAACACTGATCCGTGTCATCACTCGACAACAAATCCTTCGTGATTATTGGCGGGACGACCGGCTTGGGTTTATCCGCTGCCCAGGCGTTTGTCGCCAAGGGGGCGAAGGTGCTGGTGGTCGGGAGGAATCCTGCGAACGTCGAGGCTGCCGAGGCAGCGCTTGGCCAAGCGGGTCACGGCTTGGCCGGGGACGCCACCCAACCTCAAACCGCAGTCGAGGCGATCGACTTGACTAAGCGGGAGTTCGGCCGGTTCGACGGCCTGTACCACGTTGCCGGTGGCAGCGGACGAAAAGCGGGTGATGGCCCGCTGCATGAGATTACCGACGACGGTTGGACGAAAACCATCGAACTCAACCTCACCTCTGTATTCCATTCTAATCGGGCCGCGCTGCAGGCGTTCACTGCGCTTGGCCAAGCGGGGAGCATTTTGAATATGACCTCGGTGCTTGGTTTCTCCCCGTCGCCAAAACATTTTGCAACGCACGCCTATGCGGCGGCCAAGGCGGCAATCATCGGACTGACAAAATCGACGGCCGCCCACTATGCGGCAAACAACATTCGCATCAACGCCATCGCGCCAGCGTTGGTCGACACGCCGATGTCCGGACGCGCAAAAGAAAACGACGATATCATGGGCTTCATCCGCGACAAACAACCGCTGGACGGCGGCCGCATCGGCGTCCCTGGCGACCTCGACGGTGCGGCTGCGTTTTTATTGTCGGATGCGGCAAAATTTATCACCGGCCAAGTGTTGGCTGTCGACGGCGGCTGGTCCGTCAGCGAAGGAAGTTAAATGAGTTACACATTGGGAATCGATCTGGGAGGGTCACACGTGAAGACGGTCGTTGTGTCGACCGATGGCGAAACGCTGGCCAATCACAACTTGCCATTCGATCCGTCGATCAAAATGGACTGGGGCCGTTGCATCAAACAAATCGTCAGCGACACCGAAACAAAACAGGCCTCGCCCGCTGCGAGTGTTGGTTTATCTGCACCCGGCTTGGCCGCGATCGATGGCAGTTGCATCACGCACATGCCGGATCGGCTCGAGGGATTGGTCGGATTGAATTGGCAGGAATATCTCGGCCTCAGCCAACCGGTTCCGGTGGTGAACGACGGCCACGCGGCGTTGTTGGGCGAAGCGTGGCTCGGTGCGGCCAAAGGGTTCAAAAATGTCATCCTGCTCACGCTGGGCACGGGGGTCGGCGGGGCTGCGTTGGTCGAAGGCAAACTCCTTCGCGGGCGCACCGGCAAAGGGGGACACTTCGGACACACCAGCCTCGGGCCGGGCGAACCGCTCGACATCTGCGGTTGCCCAAACAGCCTCGAGTTGGCTATCGGCAACTGCACCGTCCCGCAGCGGTCCAACGGCCGTTTTTCGCATACCGGCGAGATGATGAAAGCCATCGAAAACGGGGACACCGAGGCGGAGAAAATCTGGCTCAAATCGGTCGAGAGTTTGGCGGCCGCCATCTGCTCGTTTTCAAACATCCTCGACCCGGAAGCGGTCATCCTCGGTGGCGGCATTGCCAACTCAGGCGATCGTTTGTTCAAACCGCTCCGGCAATTTTTGGATCCGATTATTTGGAAAACTGACTACTACGAACTTAAGCTGCTCCCCGTGCAATTGGGTGATCTCGCCGGGGCATACGGTGCCGCCGCGCACTCCATCGACGCCCTACAAGCCAAGTAACGCCTCAGCCTTGGCCACGGACTGCGCTTCGTCCGACTGCAGAATCGTCTGCCAGCCAAACCGGTTTCCGGTCTCGATATTTTCGGGGCGATCGTCGATGTACAGGATCGCCTTGCCCGACTCNCCGNTGCGCTCTTCGACCACGTGGTAAATCGGCTCGTCCGGCTTCATCCCCTTTTCTTCGTACGACAAAACGTAGCCGTCGAACTGGCTGTAAAACGGAAAACGTTCGCGGATGTGTTGAATCGCAATCTCGTTNGTGTTCGAAAAAACACAGGTGGGAATTCCGGNAGANTTNACNCGCTCAAAAAACGGNATCATCACTNCCATCGGCGAAAAAATATCGGCGAANATTTNGACNAACTCAGCACGGTCNCCGAGAAAGCCAGCCCCNNCNCGNANGNNGNCNAAAAACTCATCGGTCGTCATTTTNCCNGACTCGTAGTCGAACTGAATCGGTGAGTTGACNAACTCCTGAACGCGCTCCNGTCCCNCCTCGCTACGATCCGCAAAACGCCGAANCGCGATGCTGTAGTCGAAATCCACCAGCACTTTTCCGAGGTCAAACACGACCACGCTTGGGCGTTGACTACTCAATGAACCTCCANCTCCCTTCTCCCCTCGAGCGCCTGACTCAACGTCAGTTCATCAGCGAATTCCAGCCCCGCNCCGGCCGGAAGCCCGTGTGCGATGCGNGACACATTCACGTCCAGCTTGGCNAAGCGCTTGGCCAAGTAGTGACTGGTGGCATCCCCTTCGACGTCGGTTCCCAGCGCGATGATCACCTCGTCCACCNCNCCGTTGGCCAAGCGCTGTTNGAGTGCATCCACCCGCAGCTCTTCCGGCCCCACGCCGTTCATCGGAGAGATTTTGCCGCCAAGCACANGATAGTGACCACGAAATGCACCCGACTTTTCGACGTTCAATATGTCGACTGCCCGTTCCACCACGCAAAGAACGCGCTCGTCCCGAGAAGGGTTGGCGCAAATGGTGCAGGGAGATTTTTCAGTCAAGCCGCCACACTGAGTGCACTGGATGATTTGCTGGCGCGAGTCGACGAGCACTTCGGCCAAGCGCTTGGCCACGGCGGTGTCCGCCTGAATCAAGTGAAGCGCCAACCGCTCCGCCGATCGAGGCCCGATACCGGGCAATCGGTTCAGCTCGGCCACCAACGCCTCGAGCGGTTTGGGAAGCGAAGCCACGAATGAAAATCAGAGCCCCNTGCNATCCCATGCCACCCATGCCNCCGGTGAGCTTGCCCATCTCTGACGCCTGAATCTCGCGACCTTTTTCAAGTGCCTGATTGACCGCCCCCAGCACCATGTCCTCCAGCATGGAGATGTCTTCAGCGTCGACGGCGTCCGGATCGATCTTGATCGACTTCACCGCTCCGTCGCACGAGGCTGTGACCTGCACCGCACCGCCCCCGCTGGAAGCCTCGACGACTTTGTCGGCCATCTGAGCCTGCGCCTCATGCATTTGCCGCTGCATTTTCGCGGCTTGCTTCATCAATTTGCCTAAGCTTGCCATAAAAAAATCCGATTACTTGCGCACCTCTACGATCCGGCCCTTGAACAATTCGAGNGCCTTTTGAATGAGNGGATCNTTTTTAAATTCTTCCGGGTTGATCTGCTCCGGCTTGGGTGCCTTTTTCACCTTGGGCTGTGCCTGTTCTTCGGCGGCGANCTCCGGCGGAACAATCGNCTCGGGCAGATCACNAATCGGCTCCAAAACCGGTTCGGGCANGCTGTCCTCCGGCGGCGGATCATCCACAAAACGAAACTGCACCTCGTCGTGGCCAAGCGCCTTCAGTTGCTCTGCCAACATGTCGTGGTTTCGTTGGTTATCAACCAGCGCCAAGTGTTCCTCACTCAGGCCGATCACAAAAATGCCTTTCTCGAACGACACCGGCTGTGNGCGTTGAAAGTAAGATTGCGTGAANGGACTNGCCTTGCTCGCCCCNGCGAGAAGCTGTTTCCACAGTCCCTGCAAATCATCCGCAGAAACGGAGGCAGCTTGGGCGGCAGGAGNGGACTCGGGGCTNGGGGCCGGCTTGGGCTTCGGTGCTGGGGCAANCGGNTTTGCNGGTGCCAGAGTAGCCGCTGGAGCGGCCGGGGGAGGANCTGAGCCGGCTGCAGGAGCATCGGTGTCTCGTAGTTTTTGCAGTTGGCCAAGCACTTCGTCGATGCCCATNGCCGCCTTNGCTTGTGCCGCCTTGAGCAGGGAAACTTCGAGTAAAATTTTCTTTGATGTTGCCAAGCGCAGCCGACCTTCGCAGTCGGTCAGCACGTCCAGCACCCGGGNCAACGCCTGTTCGTTCGCCTGNCCNNAGTTGTTTTTCAGGGCGTTGGCTTCAGCCTCGCTGATCTCTAAAATCCCNAGGTCTCCCTTGGAGACGGTGAACACCAACCGGTTCCGCATGTGGCCCAGCAGGTCACCAATCAGGCGACCGAGATCTTTCCCCTGTCCTGCGAGCGCGTTGAGTTCGNTCAATACCTTGGTGGAGTCGCCCTCAAGGATGGCATCGGCCAAGGCAAACAACTGCTCCTGAGCCGTCAACCCAAACATGGAGAGNACATCCGCCTCGTTGATGTTGTCGCCGCAAAAACTGATGAGTTGGTCGAGCGCCGACTCGGCGTCGCGCATGCAGCCTTCCGCCCCACGGGCAATCGCGTACAACGCCTCTTCTGCGGCGTTCACACTCTCGTTGCCGCAAATGTACTTGAGATGTTCGGCGATGAGATTGACCGGGATGCGCCGCAGATCGTAACGCTGGCAGCGCGACATGATCGTCGGCAGCACCTTCTCCGGCTCCGTCGTGGCGAACATGAATTTCACATGCTCCGGCGGCTCCTCCAGCGTTTTCAGCAACGCGTTGAACGCCTCCTTGGTGAGCATGTGCACCTCGTCGATGATATAAATTTTGAATTTCGACGAAGCCGGTGCGTACATCACCGTGTCCCGCAGTTCGCGGATCTCGTCGATGCCGCGATTACTCGCGCCGTCAATCTCGAGCACATCCATCGAACGCCCCTCGGCAATCTCCTGCGCCTTGGGGTCGTCATCGGGAAACTCCACTTTCGGGCCGTCGGTGCAGTTGAGGCACTTGGCAAAAATCCGGGCCAACGTCGTCTTGCCTGTTCCGCGGGGACCGCAGAACAAATACGCATGCGCAATCCGGTCCGTGCTGATGGCGTTGGCCAACGTCTGACTGACGTGATCCTGACCGACGACATCGCTGAACCGTTGCGGACGGTATTTGCGAGCTATGACTTGGTAAGACACCGCCGAGACCCTACCTCCCCTCCGCAAAACTGAAAAGCGCAATGCGCTTGGCCAAGTCCGAACTTGTCACTTACAGCTGAATCTGGACACTGGGCGTGCGCAAACTGCGTTCCCGAAGATGACACAAAATATCGAATCCCGCTTGGCTGTGTGCAGTTGGTCACTGCAGCCTGAGACTCCTGAAGCCTTGATCGCAAACCTCCGCGAGATCGGCCTATCCCGCGTTCAATTTGCCCTCGACCCATTGCGCGACAATCCGGACGCATGGGAGAAAACACCGGAACTGTTCGCCGCAGCCGGCATCGAAATTGCCTCCGGTATGTTCGGTACGATCGGCGAAGACTACACCACACTCGAGACGATTAAGGAAACCGGCGGCGTACTGCCGGACGAGCATTGGGATGCCAACTGGGAGGGTATCCAGAAAATTGCCGACATCGCTGCAGCACTCGACCTCAAGTTGCTTACCTTCCATGCCGGTTTTTTACCGCACGAGGAATCGGACCCGAACTTCGCCAAGCTGATGGGCCGCATCGAGCAGATCGCTGAACTGTTTTCAGCCAAAGGCATCGACCTCGGTTTTGAGACCGGGCAGGAAACCGCAGACACGCTGAAGTTGTTTCTCGAAAAACTGAACCGGCCCAGCGTCGGGGTAAACTTCGATCCTGCCAATATGATTCTCTATGCCAAGGGTGACCCGATCGATGCGCTCAACACCCTGTCGCCGTTCCTCAAGCAATGCCACATCAAAGACGCCAAACTCACAAAAGAACCCGGTATGTGGGGTGAGGAAGTTACCGTCGGCACCGGCGAGGTCGACTGGACAGCGTTCTTCGCCGCGCTTGATCAACTCGGCTATACGGGCGACTGCTGCATCGAACGCGAAGCCGGCGAACAACGCATCGCCGACATCCGCACCGCCCGCGAATTCATCACCCAACTCTGAGCCATGTCCAGCGACAACGTAAACATCGGCATCGTCGGGCTGGGCTTCATGGCCGTGATGCACATCCGCGCCTACCGCCAAGTCGAGGGCGCCAACATTGCTGCCATCTGCAACCCAAGCGGCAATCGACTGAACGGCGACTTCAGCGACGTTTTCGGCAACCTAGATTCCGGCGACCCAGTCAAGCTCGACATGTCGCAGGTCAAAGCCTACCAGAATTTCGATGAACTCCTCGCCGACGATAGCATCGACGTCATCGACATCTGCTCCCCCACCCGCACCCATGTTGAATTGGCCAAGGCCGCCCTCGCTTCCGGCAAACATGTGATCTGCGAAAAGCCGCTCGCTCGCACCCTCGAGGATGCCCGCGAAATCGCTGACGCTGCAGCCAATGCCAAAGGCCTGTTCATGACCGCCATGTGTCTGCGTTTCTGGCCACAATGGGCGTGGCTCAAGGAAGCCGTCGATAGCGGCCGTTACGGCAAGGTGCTCGGCGCGCACTTTCAGCGAATCGCCGAACCTCCGGCTTGGGGGCAAGGCTCGTACTTCGACGGCAAAGTCTCCGGCGGCGGCCTTTTCGACCTACATGTCCACGACACAGATTTTGTGCAGTTTCTTTTTGGTAAACCGAAATCGGTTTTCTCCAGCGGCTTCAGCAAAGTCAGCGGCGCGATCGATCACGTGCTCACCCAGTACGAAGTGGACTGCGGAGCCAAGGTCAGCGCGGAAGGCAGTTGGGCGATGACACCCGGCTGGGGGTTCAACATGTCGTACCGCTGCATCTTCGAGAGGGCCACGGCAGACCACGACATCGGCCGCNAGNAAGAGCCGCTGCGCCTATTTGAGGAAGGGAAAGAAAAACAGGTAATCGAGTGCGAAGGGGCCGACGGTTATGTTGGCGAGATGGCGCATCTCGTCGAATGCGTCCGGCTTGGCCAAGCGCCAAGTGTCTCGGCCGCAGACGGCCTGAGTGCAGTGGAAATCTGCACGGCGGAGGAAAAGTCAGCCCAAACCGGCCAAATCGTACCGGTCGCCTGACCCGCTTGGCCAAAGGATTTTTTGCATTTTCAGAAAAAACCGCTTGTAACGCCGAACGATTATAGTATTTTTTCCGCCCTTTTTATGAAGGAAGATATACATCCGGAATATGTGGAATCGAGTATTCGCTGTGCCTGCGGGGAAGAAATCAAAACTCGCTCCACAAAGCCAACTATGCTCATTGGCATCTGTAATACATGCCATCCATTTTATACCGGGCAGCAGAAGTTCGTAGATACCGCTGGTCGCGTGGACAAATTTCAACAGCGCTTGGCCAAGACCAAAGCAGCCCGCGAGGCCGCCAAGGCAGCAGCCGACCAGAAGCGCAAAAAGAGCAGCCACTAGGCTAATTTCAGCAGTTCGCCCGCGGTGTACCCTCGTGTTCCCGCGGGCGTTCTCTATTTTTGGAGCATGAATCTCCTCCCCCACATCGAGCAATTTCGCAAGCGCAGGGACGAACTGGAAAGCGCCCTGAGCAGCCCTGATGTGGCCGCTAACAAAAAACAGTACCTTGAATTGACCCGTGAATACTCGCGAATGAACGAACTCTCCGAGTTGGGCGAACGTTACCTCAAAGTCATCGACAACATCGCCGACAATCGCGATTTGATGAAATCAGAGCCGGCCGAATCCGAACTGGCGGAATTGGCCAAGGAGGAATTGCCACTGCTTGAGGAGGAGCACGCCAAGCTGGAGTTGGAGTTGCAGTTCGGCATCATTCCCCCCGAACCCACCGACTCGCGCGACACGATCGTGGAAATCCGAGCGGGAGCCGGCGGCGCCGAGTCTGCCCTGTTTTGCGCCGACCTCCACCGCATGTACACCCGCTTCGCCGAGAGCCAGAGCTGGCGCGTCGAGCAGATGGACGCCAGCGTCTCCGACCTCGGTGGNTACAAGGAANTCATCTTCGGCATCAAGGGTCAGGACGTTTTCAAAAAACTGAAATTCGAGAGCGGCGTCCACCGCGTGCAGCGCGTTCCCGCCACAGAGACGCAGGGCCGTGTCCACACGAGCACCGTGACCGTGGCGGTTTTGCCCGAGGCGGAAGAAGTCGATATCAAGTTGAACCCCGATGAACTCGAGATCAACGTCTGCCGTGCGTCCGGTCCCGGGGGGCAGGGCGTGAACACCACCGACTCCGCCGTGCAGATTCAGCACAAGCCAACCGGGATGATCGTCCGCTGCATGGACAGCCGCTCTCAGCAGAAAAACAAAGAGCAGGCGATGAAGGTACTGCGCTCGCGCCTCCTCGAAATCAAGATCGCCGAGGAACACGCCAAGTACGCCGCAGAGCGAAAGGCACAGGTAGGCACCGGCGAACGCAACGAACGCATTCGCACATACAACTTTTCACAAAACCGAGTGACCGATCACCGCATCGACCTCACGCTCTATAATCTGCCAACTTTTATTGAAGGCGAAATCACGGAGGCCGTCTCCGCCCTGCTCGCCAACGATCTCAAAGAGCGCCTCGCCGCGCTTGAGTAACCCACACTTAAATGGAACCTGAAGGACTAATTTTTGATTGCGACGGCACGCTCGTCGACACGATGCCCATCCACTTCAAAGCGTGGAGCATCACCACAAAAAAACACGGCATAAGTTTTCCCGAAGACCGATTCTACGCGCTCGGCGGCGTCTCGCCGTTTGAAGTGCTGCGGATTTTGTCTTCCGAGCAAGGTGTCGAAGTCGACCCAGAAGCCGTAACCCGCGAGAAGGAATCGCTCTACATGGATCTCATCACCGAGGCCGAGGAAATCCACGAAGTCATGAAAATCGTCCGGGCATATCACGGGAAAATCCCGATGGCCGTCGCTTCCGGCGGCACACCCGAAACGGTCGAGGGTATNCTCGACCATTGCGGCATTCGGCATTTTTTCGACGCCATCGTGACCAGCGAGGATGTCGAAAACCCCAAGCCTGCGCCGGACACCTTTCTTGAGGCCNCCCGCAGAATCAACGTTGCCCCGGAGAAATGCCGGGCGTATGAAGACGCCGACATGGGNATGAAAGCCATCCTCGCCGCNGGCATGGAAGCNGTCGATGTCCGCGAAATGCTCGCTGCCGCCAGCTAANACTAANNAAGCGTCTNTTGTATCATGAAAGGACTCCCCGGGTTTCGCGACTTTTACCCTGAACCGGTTCCCACGCCGGACTCGTGGAGCCTCGATCTCCGCCGCTACATCTTTGANANGTGGCGCGGTACCGCCGAGCGATACGGCTTCCGCGAGTANGACGGCCCACCTATTGAAGAACTCGAACTNTACACGCAAAAAAGCGGCGAAGAGATCGTTGGCCAACTTTACAATTTTGCCGACAAGGGTGACCGCAACGTCTCACTCCGACCGGAGATGACCCCCACCTTGGCCCGCATGGCCGCCGCGCACACGCGCAACTACAAAAAGCCGATTAAGTGGTTCTCCATCCCCCAGCTGTTCCGCTATGAGCGCCAGCAGAAGGGGCGCCTCCGCGAGCACTTCCAACTCAACGCCGACGTCCTCGGTGAAGAACACCTCGCGGCCGATGCCGAGTTGATCGCGCTACTCATCGATACCCTGCGCGACCTCAAACTCGCGAGCGACGACTTCGTCATCCGCCTCAGCAGTCGGNGCGCCTGGCAGGAGTTTTTCGAAAACGGCGGCGGCAAGGACAGTGACGCCTACGACTTTTACCAGATCGTCGACAAACTCGAACGCGAAGACCCGACCGTCTCCGGCGAGCGCTTGGCCAAGCTCGGTTTCTCGTACGACCAAGTAAACGACTTCATCGAGGGCGGCCAACCCACCGACGAACTTTCAACTATCATCGGGAACATCGAAGCACGCGGCTTGGGCGACTTCATCAAACTCGACTACCGGATCATCCGCGGCTTGGCCTACTACACCGGACCGGTATACGAGGCGTTCGACAAGCGCGGTAAATTCCGGGCGATCGCTGGCGGAGGCCGCTACGACCACCTCGTCAAGCTCGTCTCCGGCAGCAAGACCGACCTNCCCGCGCTTGGCTTCGGCATGGGCGACGTCGTGCTGGCNGAGTTGCTCAAGGACCGCGGGCTACTCCCGCCGCTTGGCCAANTGCTGGACGCCTTCGTGCAGATTANCGACGAAACCCTCCGCGACGCCTCGCTTGGNCTCGTGCAGCAACTCCGCCAGGCCGGTCTNGCCACCGAGTATCCCCTGCTCAAGGCCAAGCCCGACAAACAATTCAAGCGCGCTCTCGAGTTAAAGGCCAAGTGGCTCATCACCTTGCAGGACGACAGCCAAGCCACCATCAAAAACCTCGAGACCCGAGAGGAACAATCCTGCACCATCACCAAAGCGCCTGGATTGGTTCGATATGATTCTATACGCGCACCTACTTAGCTTTTAGGCTGCTTGCCATTTACCAAACGATTCATGGCAACCAATAGCGGCGTAATCCTTGGCCCCGATGAGGGCAAGGTGGCCAAGGTTTCCTGCGAGGACACCTGTGGAGTTCTTTCGGTAGAAGCTGACACACACCCATCGTGAAACACGATCACTTCTTCAACTCAGGCAGGCCCACTTTTTTGCCAGATTGCATCGAACCGGGGATTGCCATTTAGTTTTTCAAATAACTGTCTTGGCTCGAATGAGAATAATCCAATGTTTCGTTCTTCATACGCCTGTTCCAAATACGAAATAGCTCCATCCATATTCCCGATATAATACTCCCCTTGCGCTAACATCATTGATGGAACTAAGTCCGTTTCCTGCCTTTTGTTTAGAGTGTCCCTTAACAATTTCGCTTCCTTCAACCTTCCCAACTTGTTTAGAGTCATTATTTATATAAACATGCATTTATAATAATTGTTGAATTTCTTTAGACCCTCATTTGCCAACTTGAGGGTCTCGTCGAAATTCCCAAGGCCAAACTCACTTAAAGCCAAAGAATACAATCCCAAAATATAATTTGGATCAATTGAAATTATTTTCTTACTAAGTTCTTTTGCTGATTCGAATTCCTGATTTCCCAGATAAATAACTGCTTTACCTAAACACATGATAGGCGATGATGATTTAGCTCTATTCCAATAT
>NZFR01000066.1 GCA_002689335.1 Verrucomicrobiales bacterium | reverse complement strand
CGCATTGGTTCAGTCAAAAAAGTGANAGGCAGANTAGTNAAAAAATGGCTGGTGTAAAGACTTTTGGAGCTATTTTTCCGGTTCATCCTGAGGATTTTCAGCGGCTTCAGCCTCTTCTTTTAGTCGCTGGGCCTCCCGCTTTTTGTCTTGTCGATACCATATCCACGCTATGAATACACTCAGCTCGTAAAAGAGTTGCATTGGCAGTGCCATCAAAACCTGAGTGATGATATCCGGCGGTGTGAGGACNGAGGCGAGTACAAGGTTGATGACGACCCAGTACATCCGGAACTTGGCCAGTTTTTTGTAATCNAGAACGCCAATCTTGACNAGAAGCAGGATGACGACCGGCAACTCGAAGGCGAGGCCCATACCTATCATGAATTTGCAGACGAACTTGATGTAGTCTTCCGCTCGCCAGAAGTCGGCTCCGAAATGCAGCCAGTTCGCAAAGAGTGCAGCTGTGCTGAGGGCGATCTTCATCAGCAGGAAATAACAGAAAGCCGCGCCTAAAAAGAACAGTCCGCCACCGATGATGACGGANATCGTGAGATATTTTTTCTCCTTTTTTCGGAGAGCCGGAAAAATGAACTGCCCAAGAAAATATAGGATAAACGGGAGCGCGACCATGATGCCGCCGTAGAACGCCATTTGCAGTGCCACGAGAAATCCACTGAGTGGACTCATCGATTTAAGCTCGGGCCCGGTTTTGCTGGAATCATCTGCAGAAGAAACCGTGTTGGTGTCCGGTTGCAGCAGCAGTTGCAGTTTACCGTCTTCNACTGCAGGCTTAAGGTTGAATGCTTTTGGCTCGGTGACGTTTGTTAGNTTGAGCAGTTGGTACGCTTCATCGAGGAGGTTNGTTTGGACNGGAATCCGAAAGACTTCTTCNTCAGTCAAGCGAACTANGATTTCGCTTTTGCTTTCCTCGAGCAGGGTTTCTTTTCGGTTTTCGGTGAGAAACTGTTTTGCCTCTCCAAGGGGGCGCGAAAGGAAATCGACAATAATTGGAGCGCCGGCTAAACAGGCCACCATGGCAACNCCCAGTGCGGCAACGCAACGGATAAGCACCCAGCGTAGATCCTCCATGTGTGCGAGGAAGGATTTGACTGGGCCACCGTATTCNGAGCCGTCTTCATCGAAGTCGTTCTCCCAAACGTCATTNCCGCCGTCACCACCGCCGTGATCTCCGGTGCGGGGGACGGGCCCCGGAGCGTTCACTGCATGGGCGGCGTGATAGTCGTCACCCTGATATTCCTCGTGTCCTTGCTCGTGGTGATCCTCTTGATAATGATCATGGGCGTGATGATCCTCGTGTTCGTAGTCGTGATGATACGGATCATCATGATGCCACTCATCCTCGTGGGGAGAGGCGAGATAGTTGGGATCGTCGGTGTNNGGAGCCAGTGTCGTCGCTTCCGTGGTCGTCTTGGCTTTCGCTCGGCTGGCTGCTGTTCGCTTGGGCAAGAGTTTGGCTTTCGGCATCGTCCGCATCAGGTGCGGCCGGATGCTCCGGCTGGTATGGCTCTTGGGCTGGGTCGGGCTGCTCCGCTTGGCCGTCGGGAGTCTTCTCCGGCGGCTCGGGAGTGCCCTCAGTCTCCTTGGGCATGGTCTAAAGCCAAGTCAAGCAGGGACAGGGATGCCTGAAATTAGGCGTCCTTTTTTTCTTCGCCGCTCTCGGGTTTTTCCGAGGTTTGCTCGGTGATTTGTTGAGCGGGAGGCGGGGTGTAGTTGGGGGGCTCATCCATGGCCCGCTCGAGTTCGTTATTCACGTCCCGAGAGGCTTTTTTGAATTCCTTGATCCCTTGGCCCATCCCTTTGGCCAGTTCAGGTAGTTTTTTAGCCCCGAACAGCACCAATACGACGGCGAGAATCAGGATGATCTCCCAAGGGCCAAGCCCGCCGATTGCCAGTTGCAAATGAGTTGTCATATCTCGTCAAAAAGGCCGGAAAACCTAGCCTTATTTTTTTGAATGTAAAGAGCCAACTCCCGGTTAATGGGTTGGGTGGGGGGTTATTAGTTGCCCGGTTTGGGCGTGAGCAGCACAAATTCGCCGCGTCGGTTAAGGCGATAGGCTGTTTCGGTAAGGCTCGGATCGGCTGGCCGATCTTCGCCTAAAGTCATGGTTCGGATGCGGTCGGCGCTAACGCCTTGCTCCAACAAAATATCCCGGATGCTCAAGGCGCGACGTTCTCCGAGGGCACGGTTGTATTCCTCGGTACCGCGCTCGTCGCAATGCCCCTCCACCAGCACTTTGTTTTGCGGACTGCTGGAGAGCGCCTCGGCCACCGCAGTGACATTGTTAGCATCTCCGGGTTCGATTTCGGAACGATCAAATCCAAAGTAAACCGTTTGGGCCGCGAACGCCTCGCGATCCATCTTCATGTTTTCAAAATCCTCCAAACCGGTCAGGTTCATTTCGCCCCCTTCTGTGGAGGTCACGCTACCTTGATGCCCAATTTTGCCGCCTTGGCCGGTCTCCGAGCTATTTCCTTTTCCGGTGGTTGTTCCGCCTTTAATGCCCGGGAGGAAGGTATTGGGCTTTTCGGTTTTTTTGCAGCCCACAGAAAACGCCATGAGCAATATGGCCAAGGCGATCGAAAAGTAGTTTGCAGGCTTCATGAAAACAGGGGGGTTAAAAATCAGGGCTTGGGCTTAAGCAGCACGAACTCACCACGGCGGTTGGCTTGATAGGCGTCNTCGGAGAAACCGGGGTCTGCCGGTCGATCTTCGCCGAGGCTCATGGTGCGAATTCGGTCGGCGCTCACGCCGAATTCAACGAGGCGATCGCGCACGCTTAACGCCCGCCGCTCGCCGAGCGCCCGGTTGTACTCTTCGGTGCCGCGTTCGTCGCAGTGGCCTTCCACCAAAATTTTATTTTGCGGGNTCTGCGCNAGGGCATCCGCCACGGCGCTCACTTTGCCATCGTCGTCGGGATGAANCTCTGAGCGGTCGAACCCGTAGTAGACGGTTTGAGCGGAAAACGCCTCACGATCCATGAGCATGTTTTCAAATTCGTCCAACCCNGCAAGGCCAATGTTGCCGTCGCCGTCCACCGTCACCACGTCGCTGCCGCNGCCGAGTCTGCCGCCGGGAGTGGTATCGAGCAGGTTGCTATTACCGGCCACGTTGGAGTTGCCACCGGGGATTTGAGTGATGTTTTTGGGGCCATGCTTGCACCCAACCGNGAGGGTNACGACAAGGGCTGCAAGGGTTAAACCAGTGAATTTCACAAGGGTCATTTTAGTTAAGATNAGTTCCGTCAATTACTCCATGCGGCTTGGGAGCAATTCCCCGGAAAGCTTCGGGGGAGAGTCTTGACGCGTTTCGTGGGNACGTCAAGTACCGATAAGACACGCTTGCCTCGCGAGCGGTTAGTAAAAATCAATGTACGCGAATTAAGCGCCCACGAGGGGTCTTCCCCGGTNGCGACCACTTGGGCCTTGCCACCGCCCGAGGGGACGATGCAAATGTCAAAACTTCCACCNCGCTGAGTGGTGAAGGCGATCGCCTTGCCGTCCGGCGACCAGTCNGGCTCGGTGGCGTTGGAGGCATAGANGGTGGAGATTCGAGACATCGCCCCACCGTTGGCCGGGATTTTATAAAGTGCTGACCTTCCTGAGACGCGGGATACAAAACAGANAAAGCGACCGTCCGGNGACCAGCACGGGGANGACTCCGCAGCTTTGGTCGTGGTTAACCGGCNAAACCCAGTGCCNTTGNTGCTGGCCACCCAGATGTCCGGGCTTCCGGCCTTGCTGAGAACCATCGCAACACGCTTGCCGTCCGGGGAAACTGTGGGGCTAATGTTGGAGCCGGAAAACCGGGCGACGATCCGGCGCTGCCCGGTACGAATGTTGTGTGAGTAAATGTCGGGGTTGTTTTTGAGGTACGAGTAGTAAAACAACATGCCTCCGTCCGGCGACCAGTCCGGTCCGGCGGAGATGGAATTGTCACGGGTCAATTGCTGCGCGTTGTGTCCATCAAAGTCCGCGACATGAATCTCGGTGTTGCGCCCGTGAAACTGTCGGAAGGCGATCTTGGTGAGGCCGATACCGGGAGAGCCGGTGATGGTCTCGACGACGTTATTCGCAAAGGTGTGCCCCTGTAGTCGCAAGCTGCCTCCCTGATAGCGCTTGTTGAGAATGAACCCGCGTTTTAAGTGATCGTACACTGCGCCGGTGACGCTACCGCCGGTGTTGCTGCCTTTGATGGTGAACTGTGCCTTGCCCCGGTCCACGAACTCGAACCCCTGCACGAATAGGTCAAACTTTAGCAGCGATAGCACTTCGCCGGTGAACCCCTCGATGTGAACTGGGATCGCCTTGACTTCGCCGGTGTTGAAGATGTCGACGTCGATTTCGTTTTGCGCTTGGCCAAGCGCTTGGCCAAGCCCAAGTACGGCGGCCAATACAGTGAGTGTGTGACGGAAAGGTTTCCTCATTGAAAACTGCGTGAGTTGAAATTTAGGTTAAAGGTCTTTTGAGAGCCGCTCATTCCGGAGGGGAACGGAGCGATGCGTTTCACGCGATCGAGTGCTTTTTTCACTGCTCGATCCCAACTAGTCGTGCCGGAGGGGCCGATGATTCGGGCAGAGATGACGTTGCCGCTGCGAGCGATGACAAGCTGTACCTTGACGACCGAGTCGCCTGAGATCGTCCCCGGATGTATTGTGGCATCCACGTACTTCCGGCGGATGAGCGATTCGTAGTTGGCGGCAGCGAACCGGCCTTGCGGAACGTTTACCGAAGTGCGGCCGGAAAGCTTTGAGTCGAGATTGTTTAGCGTCCGGTTCACCGCCGCCTGCCGCTTGGCTTCCGCCTCACGGGCACGTGCGNCAGCGGCCTGTTGGGCTTTGATTTTTTGAGTGTCCGGTTTTCGGGTGGTCGAGTTGAGGTTGACCTTGATTTTAGGCTTAGGCGGCTTGGGCTTCGGCTTTTGAATCTTCACCGGCTCAGGCTTGGGCTTTACCGGTTCGGCAGGCTTGGGCTCGGGCTTGGGCGGTGAGGGATCCGGCGGAGTTGGTTTTGGCTTTGGGGGAGTCGGTTTAGGCGGGGTTGGTGTTGGTGGATCCGGAGTCGGCGGAGTAGGTGGGGCAACCGGTGCTGCCGGTGCCATGATTTGGTCGACGATCTCCGATGGAATCAGATCGATAACTTGCACCTTGGTCTCGCGTTTGGCCAAGAGCACCGGGCCAAGAAACAGCAATGCTAGTATCAGTGTGTGAAATACAACTGATCCAGCCACGCAACTGCGCTTCAGTCTTCCCATGTTTTTCTAACCTCCTCGGTTATTCCGGCTCCGTCCTGAGCGAGACTCGAGTGATCTCGTTTTGTTTGCAGCGGTTCAGTACCGCTACAACGGACCCGTAGCTGCCCGCGTGATCGGCACGGACGTACACCAAAAGATTCGGATTGTTTCGATGATCGTCAACCAGTTTTTGTTCAATTTGATCGAGTGTCATCTTTTCGCCGTCGAGCATATAGCCCCCGGCTTTGTCGACTTCCACCGTGCGGACGTCCTCTTTTTTGAGCGCCCGGTCCGGTTGGCCGCCGTCCGGCAGATCCAGAGACAACCCCTGCTCAAGCAGCGGCGTCGTGATCATGAAAATAATCAGCAGCACAAACGCAAGGTCGATCAACGGCGTGACGTTGAGGTCACTTAGAGTGACCAGCGAGTTGCGTTGTGAAAACCGGCGCATGTCGTTTAAAGCTTACCCGAGGCCATTTGAATGGCTTTGTACGCCACAAAGGCGACGACCAGTAGCAGGACAAATTGGCCCCAAGTGACTTTCCGTGACCGGCGGAACATTCTCCGTTCCAGCTTGCGAAACGGACTTTTCTTCAGCCGATGATTGCACACGCCACAGCGGGACAAAACCCGCTGCACCTTGGCCCCGCACTGCTTGCATTTGACGAAAAGCTGAGAGTTGCAGTACTCGCACTCCTTCAGATCGCCCGGATTCAAGTGAGCGCACTTGGGGCAAAGCAACCCTTTCTCTCCCTGAACTAAATTCTTCGAAGGCATGGCGGCTATTCATCCTTGAGGAATTCGCTCTCCATTCGTGAGGCGAGTTCCTGTGCGAAGTTGTCCAACTCCACGGTGAACACCCGCAGATTGTGCACCAGCCAGTTGTAGCCTACCATGGACGGGATGGCTACGAGCAGCCCAGCCACCGTGGTCGCCAACGCCGCTGCGACACCCGGGGCAACCGTGGTCAGGTTTGCGTTGCCTTCCTGCGCGGCGGCACTGAAAACATCCATCACACCCCAGACCGTGCCGAGCAGTCCGACGAACGGTGCGCCGCTCACAGCGATGGCCAACAAAATTAGGCCGCTCTCCAACTTAAGCGATTCCTTGGCCACGTCGCTCTCAAGGGTTCGCTTGACGTGCTCCATGGACTTGAGCGTGGCGTACGGTTGCGAGTCCAACTCGCCTTCATTGCCGCTATTTTTGAGACGGCTCAACAAATCCTTGCAACCGTTGTCGTACAGGTTGAAAAGCGGACACCCTTCGACGTGAATGTCCCGGTCGTGGATCACAAGCACCCCGTCGTGGTGATTGAACTCATCGACAAAGAGACGGTTGAGTTTGCGAGCTTTCCGGGTTTGCAGCCCTTTTTGCAACATGACGGTCCACACAAAAATGGACAACAGGCCAAGCAGGATGATGATCGTCTTTCCCGGTGCGCCCGCTTGGTTCCACACATAGAATGTGTCGGACGCTGCGGCTGCGGTAGTTTCCGCTCCGGCCTGTAACAACATGATCATTTTCGAATGGTTCGGAGACCGAACCTGCTCCTTGGGACCGATATTTTTATCGCTTGGCCAAGCGCGGGTCAAAGGCAAACCAGCCCTTTTTTACTGAAACTTGATTGTGCAAACCGGACGAAATCTCCAATGCCGCCCGGCCAAGCGCAGTTCCGCTTGGCCAAGCGGGGGCCCAGGTGGTTTAATCGGCGGATGCAAAAAGACGAAATCGCAGACATTCTCAAAGAGATTGGCGTGTTTCTTGAGCTGAAGGGCGAGAACCCGTTCAAGACCCGGGCCTACCAAAACGGAGCCCGCACGCTGGAGGGGTTGACCGAGCCGCTCGAAGTGCTGATCGAGGAGGAGCGACTGGGCAAAGTGAAGGGGATCGGAAGCGCGTTGGCGGATAAAATCACCGAGCTCGCCANCACCGGCAAGCTGGCCTATTACGATGACCTAAAGGCATCCATCCCCGAGGGGCTGATTGCCATGCTGAACATCCCCGGGCTTGGCCCGAAAAAGGTTAAGGCCGTACACGAAAAACTGGGCATCGACACNGTCGAGGCACTTGAAGAGGCCTGCAAAGAAAACCGGCTCGCCGAACTCCCCGGCTTTGGCAAAAAGACGGAAACGAAGATTCTCGAAGGCATCGAGTTCCGGCGCAACTACGCGTCACATCATCATATCAGTGCCGCCCTCGCGCTGGCCGAACCGATCCTCGACCAATTTCGTTCGCACCCTGACGTTATCCGGTGCAGCACCGCAGGCAGCCTGCGCCGGCACAAAGAGATCATCCGCGACATCGACTTTTTGGTTTCATCGAAAAATCCCGAATCGATCATCGAGTTTTTCACCAACCAACCCGGGATCATCTCCATCTCAGCCAAGGGCGACACCAAGGCAAGTGTGATTCTCGAGGGTGGCATCCAAGGCGATCTGCGAGTCGTGAGCGACGCCGAATATCCGTTCGCGCAGGCGTATTTCACCGGGAGTAAGGAGCACAACATTATCATGCGCCAGCGCGCGATCGCCCGAGGGTTGCGCCTCAACGAGTACGGGCTTTTCAAAAGCACCGAGGAAACCCGCGACCCGAAGTTGCGCGTCAAGTGCAACACGGAGGAGGATATTTTTGCCGCGCTAGATTTGGCCTACATCCCGCCGGAGCTGCGGGAGGACAAAGGCGAGTTTGAGGCTGGCGAGGACAACGCCATCCCTCGGCTCATCGAGTGGACGAACCTGAAAGGCTCCCTGCACAACCACTCCAACTGGAGCGACGGCGCCGAGACGCTNGAAGAAATCGCCACGTACATGAGCGAGCTTGGTTGCGAATACTGGGCGATCACTGACCACTCGAGATCGTCGTTTCAGGCGAACGGCCTTGACGAAAAACGGCTGCGCAAACAGATCGCCGAAGTTGCTGCGGTTAACAAAAAGCTCGCGGACGAAGGAGACTCATTTCGACTACTCACCGGNACCGAGGTCGATATTCTAAAAGAGCGACTGGATTTTGACGATGAACTGCTGGGGGAACTCGACGTCGTGGTCGCCAGCCTCCACGTCGCCGGCAGCAACGAGGCCGACAACACCAAGCGACTCATCGCGGCAATCGAGAATCCCAACGTGCACATGCTTGGNCACCTCACCGGTAGACTGTTGCTTCGACGCGATGCGTACCCCATGAATCATGACGCCGTAATCGATGCCTGCGCCGAGACCGGCACTTGGCTGGAGTTAAACGCCAACCCGTACCGCTTCGATCTCGACTGGAGACTTTGGCAGCAGGCCAAGGCCAAGGGCATCAAGTGCGTCATCAACACCGACGCCCACCGAAACGAGCATGCCGGATTTCTCCGCTTGGGCACCGGCATCGCCCGCAAAGGCTGGTTAACCGCAAAAGACGTCATCAACACCCTCCCCTTGGCCAAGCTCCGCAAAGAGCTCACCAAAAAACGCAGCCGCAGCTAACGCTTGGCTTAGCGCGGTTACTTTAACAGATCTTTGGCGTTGCGCATGCGTGACTCGATGTGTTTCACGATCGGGACGGTGCGGACGATGGAGGCCTTTTTGGTTTGGCCTCGGAAGCGGCGCATTTTGATTTTGACGGCGGCGACGGGTTCGCCGTTTCGATCGCGGACCGGTGCGGTCACGGTAACGGTTTTGTTTTCCTTGGCGTAGCCGTACTGGGTGGTCTCGACGACGCCTTCGGTTACGTCACTCGCCTGCTGGCCGAGCTTGGCGGGGTCCAGGCTGCCGACAACTTTCAGCGGTTCATCCGTGTTCANCCGTGCGAAAATCTGCACGTCCTCAATGCGCTCCCACTTGGTTTTCATTGATTCGATCAGCCGCTGTGCAAGGATGATGCGCCGTTTGTAACTGACCTTTGGATGTGCGAAACCAGCCGTTGTGTCGAGGAACGTGATGAAGCCTACTTTCCCTTTGAGTTGTTCGCTGTCGGAAAACGGGCCTTTATTAATGTCCATGCCATTGTAATAGCAGGAAAACTGATTCGCTTTACAAACCACGCGCAGCGTGTGCCATTCGTTTTTCGAAAGGGTCGGTTTCTCTGCAGATTCCCATGAGGTAACTTCCTTGGCATCGACGACTTTGATCAATTTGACTTTTCGTTCGATTGAGTCCAGCGCGATTGAGTAAAAATTCTTGGTGTCCTTTGCCCGAAATACGATGCCTGCCATCTGCCTGAAGGCTCCGCTATCGATTCTTACGCGGGTTGAAAAAGTGAAATCCCCAAATTCTTCCTCTTCGTAAAGGCTGATGGCCGCTCCCTTGCGGAAGGAACTGTCGGAGGTTTGTGAAAGTGCCCATCCGTTGGCCAAATTGGTGTTTTTCGAATCTTCTTTTGCGAGGGATGATGGGGTTTGGGTTTCGGTAATTTCCCACTTGGCAGGGCCGGAGGGATCGTCTGTACCGAGAAAAACAGCCGAGAATTTTTCCGGCAATTTGCCGGCTTTTGTTTGTGCGAAATCGAACTTGATTTCCTCTGCAGCCAAGTCAAGCGGCCAAGTGGCTGTGATCAGGAACGCGATAATCAAGCGGAACATGACGCCGGAAGGCTANCAAAAGAAAAGCNGGCCGCAAGCGCGACCCGCTAGAAATCCGNTTGGCCAAGCNCTTGGCCTACTCCTTCCAGATCATGTCNGCGACGGTGTGACCGGCCGGTATGAANGGCAGCACGTGNTCGGTGTATGGCACGACGACGTCCAGCACGTANGCTTCGTCNGAGTCNAGCATCCNCTGGAGGGCNGCCTTGAGGTCNCGTTTNTACATGACACGCTCGACCGGNAGGCCGAAGCCTTTGATCATCTCGACGTAGTCTGGGTAGATCTGCTTCATGTCATCCGGGTTTCCGAGGTAGGTGTGNCCGCGNTTGCTNTCGTAAAAACGNTCCTCCCATTGCACCACCATGCCGAGGTGCTGGTTGTTGAGGATGATGGCTTTGGCGGCGATTTTCTCGATCTTGGCCGTGGCCAACTCCTGCACGTTCATCAGGAACGAGCCGTCGCCGTCGATGTCGATGACCTGTTTATCAGGCCGCGCAACCTTCGCGCCGAGTGCGGCGGGATAGCCAAAACCCATCGCGCCCAAGCCGGCACTGGTGAGCACTTGCCGTGGGTTGTCAGAGAGGAAATATTGGCAGCCCCACATTTGGTGCTGGCCGACGCCGGTCGTCAAAATCGCATCGCCGTCAGTGATTTTGTACAGTTCATCGATTACCATTTGCGGCAGGATGACCTCACCCTCGGAACCAGAGAGGTGATCCTTCATGTGCTGCGACTGCATGACTTCCTCGGTCACTCGATAGCCGAACGGCGCTTTTTCCTTCCACGCAGCAACCTGTTTTTGCCACTTGTCGAAATTGTTTTGCAGCGGTCGTTCAGTGACCATTTCGGAGAGGCGCTCGAGCGCGTATTTCACGTCGCTGACCACCGGCAGGGCAACCTTGCGGTTTTTGTTGATCTCGGACGGGTCGATGTCGATATGGACGATCGTGCCGTGTTCACAGAATTTCTCAACCTTGCCGGTCACGCGATCGTCGAACCGCACTCCAAAAGCCAGCAGCAGATCGGCCCCGTCCGCGATCTTGACTGGGTTGCCGTCGGCATCCTTTTCGAATTCTCCGCTGACAGCCCAGTTGGAATAAGCCGAGCCATGCATACCCAGCCAGCGTAGTGAAAGCTTATGCGTTTCGGGGAAAGCACCGAGACCCATGATGGTGCTGGTGACGGGTATGCCGGTAGCGTCGACCAGTTTGCGTAGTGCCTCGCTGGCGTCCGCACTAATGATGCCGCCGCCGACGTAAAGTACCGGGCGCTCGCTTTTTTCGATCAGCCCAATGATTTCATTCAACTCAAGGTCGCTGGCTTTTTTGCTGTCTGGGTCGAAGCCTTTGATGTCGACTTCGTCCGGGAAGAAAACCTGAGCGCGCGCCTGTTGAATATTTTTTGGTACATCGACCACCACCGGGCCGGGCCGTCCACTGGTGGCGATCTTAAACGCCTGCTTCACCACGGTCGGTATCTCGCTGATGTCTGTGACGAGAAAACTGTGTTTTACCACCGGCAGAGTCATCCCGTAAAAGTCAGTCTCCTGAAATCCGCCCTTACCGATCATTGCTTGCGGTACCTGTCCGGTGATCGATACCAGCGGGATGGAATCCATATACGCATCGGCGATGCCGGTGACGAGATTGGTGGCGCCGGGGCCGCTNGTGGCCATGCAGACGCCTGCCTTGCCGGTCGCGCGGGCGTAGCCTTCGGCAGCAAACACCCCGCCTTGTTCGTGCCGGGGGAGGATGGTGCGAATCTGCTCAGACCGCGTCAGCGCTTGGTGAAACTCCATGCTNGCGCCACCGGGATAGGCGAAGATNGTGTCCACGCCTTCCCGCTCGAGTGCACGGACGAGAATCTCGCAGCCCTGCATGCTGGGGGCCAACTCGCCTTTGGATTCCGTTTGCGGATTCGTTTGTATGTCAGTTATTTCGCTCATTTTGAAACTGTGGATTGCAAAAAAAAACCCACGACCGGGCTGGTCGTGGGCTTTTTGGAAATTCGGTCTTATTCGCAACAAGCCCACGACCGGTCGAGTTCATCTACGACCAGTTCTACTACTATAGCTGTTACGACGTTCTCTGCCATAAGNGGGCGAATTNGTAGCCTGCAGCCGCACGGGCGTCAAGCGGAATTTCACCCACCGCTTGGCCAAGCGCTTGGCTGCAGATTATTCTTCAGCCGGTGACTCGGCCGTTTCCTCGCCTTCTGTTGCCTCTTCCGGCTCGGGTTTGCCTCCGGTGATCTCCGAGTGGATGCGCTCGGCCAATTCCTTGTTTTCCTCCAAGGCACGGCGGGAGGCTTCCTTCCCTTGGCCGATCATCTCGCCTTCGTACTGAAGCCAAGCGCCTTTCTTTTGAATGACACCTCGGGCGAGGCCGACCGCAATGAGGTCGCCTTCCCAGTTGATGCCCTGCCCGTACATAATGTCGAACTCCGCTTCGGTGAACGGCGGAGACACTTTGTTTTTGACGACCTTCGCCCGGACGTGATTGCCGATGACTTTGCCGGTGTTGTCCTTGAGTTGTTCGCGCCGGCGGATGTCGATGCGGACGCTGGAGTAAAATTTTAACGCCTTGCCACCCGGGGTAGTCTCGGGGCTGCCAAACATGACACCGACTTTTTCACGCATCTGGTTNGTGAAAAGGCACATGGTTTTGGACTTACCGAGGATGGCCGTCAATTTGCGTAGTGCCTGACTCATCAAACGAGCCTGCATGCCCATGGTAGCCATGCCCATGTCGCCCTCAAGCTCGGCTTTTGGTACGAGAGCCGCTACGGAGTCGACTACGATCACATCCAGCGCACCGGAGCGGGCGAGAGTTTCACAAATCGTCAATGCCTCCTCACCGCTGTCAGGTTGAGAGATAAGCAATTCGTCAAGGTTAACACCGAGCTTGGCAGCATACGATGGGTCGAGTGCGTGCTCGGCATCAATGAATGCCGCCGTGCCGCCTCCCTTTTGTGCGTTGGCGACGATGTGCAGCATGANGGTAGTTTTGCCGGAGGANTCCGGGCCNTAAATCTCAATGATGCGCCCGCGTGGTACGCCCCCCACGCCCAGCGCCATATCGAGCCCGAGAGAGCCGGTGGAGACCGACTCAATCTTCAGATTCGCCCCCTCATCGCCCAGCCNCATGATCGAGCCTTCGCCAAAACTTTTGGTGATGGATGCGATTGCGGCTTCGAGGTCTGCGGTGCGTTTATCGAGTCCGCCNGACGAGGTTTTCGGGGTTGCTTTAGCTGCCATGATTNATCTCANTCTGATGCCCGTCCTGACTACTAGAATAAAATGAAAAAGTCAATCCTCCCCGGCTTTGCTTTGTTGTAAAAAAGATTAATTCAAAAAATCGATTAGGTTAGTTTTGGCCGAGGTGAGGTTTTTGTATTGGGTGATTTCTTTGGGGAGGGTTTGGAGGGCTTTTAAGAGGCTGGCGCGGGCATCGGGGTTGGTTTTGAGTTTGGGGAGGGGGCAGGTTTCGAGACGGATGCCGAAGAGGATGCCCCCGGTTTTCGGTTGGGCGATGAGGGCTTGTCGTTCGATGCGAAACCAGGCGCTGGCTGGGTCGGTTTCGCTGGTCAGTTTTGGGAGCTTGAGAGCGGGGTGTTGGTTTAGATTTGGGGTGGCTGTTAGGCCCCAGTTGGTTCGGAGCCATGCCTGCCCGGGTTGAAGTTTGATCAGGAAGCTTCTCGCTTTTTCGCCGAGGGTTTCATTGAGTGTGGGGACGATGGCGTGTATCCAATCCAAGGGTCGACCGACTTTTTCTTCGAATGCCCACGATGAAGGGAAGCATACGCAACCTCCCAGCAGGATGGGCATTCCGTTTTGGTTTGGTTTGAGCAGCAGATAATCGGGGGCGATCGATTGCCCAAGTTCCAAACCGGTTTGTGGCGTTTGAGTTACGTCCCACGCCTGTAGTTGCTCATTGAATTCCTCCAGCAACGGTTCTGCATCCGACAATAAAACGCAGTGCCGTTCCAGGTTTGTGGCGAGGATTTGTTTCCTCTCGGCGATGAGGGTTTCGTCTTCGGGGCGGCGTTGGAAAAAATCTCCCGGTTTGCCTCGCCCCAGACCCATTCGGAAGGCGAACGGGCCGGGATAAAACACGTCATTCATCGGCGGCTATTTCAATGTTTTGAGGTAAGCGATCATGTCCCGTAGGTCACGTGGAGACAGGATACCGGTCATCGGCGGCATGGAGGAGAGCAGCTTGGATTGGCTTTTGATGTCGGCCACTTTGACCAACGACCGGCTACCGTCGGGGTGTTTGATTGACATGAAGCCTGCCGATTTTTTCTCGATGATCCCGGTGAGGGACTTGCCGTCGTTCATGGTGAATGTGATCAGCCCGTAGCCGTCGGCGATTCTTGCCTGTGGGTCGATGAGAGACTCGAGCATGGCGCGGTTGTCTAGGCGCGTGGCCAAGCCGTTGAGGTTTGGGCCGACGTCGCCGCCGACTTGTCCGACTTTGTGGCAGCGGATGCATTGGGCTGTGAAACTGGTTCGGAAGATGGATTCCCCGGCTGCTGCGTCGCCGCCTTCGAAGGTCTCCGGATAGCGATCGGCCAAGGGGTGTTTGGCTCGGGCGGCCTCGTGGTCGGTCGTGAATTTGGCAAGTGTGCCGCTGCCGTTGGCCTTGGCCGCCTCGAGGATGTCGAGGTGCAGCGCGGCCGGTGCAGTGCCCTTGGCCAAGCGCTTGGTTTGCGCCTCGAGCAGCGAAACGGCTTCGGCCGATTTTAATCCGCCGAGGACACTCAGCGCGTTTTGTTGCTCTCGCAAATGATCTCCGCTCAGGGCCGTTTTGAGTCTGCCCAGCAGTTTGTCGGAGCCGGGGTTGCGCTTGGCCAAGATGCGAACGGCGGTCGCCCGAAGTTCTGCGGACTGGGCCTCGAGCGCGGTAGCCACCGCAGTATCTGCTTCATCGGCATCGATCGAATGCAGTGCCTCGACGGCGGAGGCACGGATGGCTGCCGCCATCGAGTTGTCGTTAGCCAAGCGGGTGAGTCTCTCGGCGGCGTTGCCGTAGTTGAGTTTACTGATCGCTTCGGCGGTGGCACCGCGAACTGCGTCTGATGGACTCGATAGTAGTTCGCCGATGTGTCGGTCGAGTACGTCGTGGGCTTGTTCGGCCGGCCGGTTGCCAAGGTTGCGATACCGGCCCTCGACGCGGTCGAGTTGGAACGGGCTTGGCCAAGTGCCGAGAGAGCGGAGTGCCTCGACCCGCATCGCCTCGGGCGCGGTTTCGCGCGCGGCAAACTTGGCCAAGCGCTGGGCGTTCTGCGGTTGGCCAAGGCGGAGGTTGGCGTTAATGGCGCGGCGCAAAATTGGCTCTGCGGTGACGAGTCCAACGTCGAGCAGTCCGGCCAAACTGGACAGCGCTGCTGGGATGGAAAACTCGTCGTGGATCGCGTGGGCGGCTTCGTTGACGACTTTTTCGCTGGTGTCGTTGAGAAACATGGCTACACCGGAGTTACCGATGCGGCGAAGCGCCACGACGGCTGCCAAACGAACTGACTCGGAGCCATGCTGGGCCAACTGCAAGACACTACGCGGGGATTCCTCTCCGGCTTTCGCTAAGGCGACGACGCCGGCGTGCCGGAGGAATGCATCCTTGTTNTCGTTCANCGCCAAAAAGTGGGTGACGGCGGGCANATGTTTTTTGGAACCAATTTTACCCAAAGCCATGCCGGCGAAGAGTTGAACGCGGAGATTTGACGAGGTGAGCAGCTGAAGGGCGTCATCGGCAAACCCTTCGTGATAGGCATCGGCGGCGACGCGGAGNATTTGTGCCTGAATTTCCGGATCGNTGTCTGNGAGCAATGGCTTGAGCGGCAGGACTGCGGACTGGGATTTGCGGCCCAGCTGCCCGAGCCCCCAAATCGCGTGGATGCGGGCCAGTTGCGAGTCATTCTTTTTCGCGACCCTAAGCAGAGCATTGGTTTCGTTGCGTTTGGCCAACTCGAACTGCGCCTCGAGCCGGACACGTTGGTCGGCGTGGGCAAGCAGTTGAGTCAGATCCGCGACGTCGCGCTTGGCGAAACCGTCGGCGAGTAGTTTGCGGGTTTGTTGGCGGAGTGGATGAGCCTCCGCTCCGGGGGCATCGAGTTTCATGATGCGCCCCTTCTCGTGCGGTGCCCAGCCGTTGTTGCCCCAGTCGGCAAGGTAGAGCGCGCCGTCAGCGCCAAAGTTGATGCCGGTGGTCATTGTGCCGTGGTGCGCCACGTGTTCACCCACCATCTTGAAGCCTGCGCCGTCCGGCTCGGTGCGAAAGGCTCGGACGTTTTTGCCGGGGAATTCGGTCACGAAAAAGTGGCGCCGATATTTTTCGTTGAGTGCGGTGCCGGGGTTGTACGCGAAACCGCAAGGCCCGTCGGAGTAATTCGAAATGGCCGGGGTGAGGTAGGCCGGTTGACCGTCGAAGTGCGGTTTCCAAAGGCCATCGGCCATCCACGGATTGTAGCCGCCGTGCTCGGCAAATTTGCGATTGCTGCGGTATTGCCACGTGGCGCGCCAGCCGGTGTCGGTACCCTCGAGCAGAAAGTGGAACCGTTCGCGGTCGCCGAAGTCGCCGTCATTGTCGACGATGAACCAGTTGCCGTATTCGTCGTACGCCAGCTCCTGCGGGTTGCGCAGGCCGTGGGCGAACACCTCAAAGTTGGAGCCGTCCGGTTCACAGCGAAACATCCCGCCGTGGTAAGGATAGTGAAAGACCTCCCCTTCACGGCTGCGCACGCTGAAGCCCTTGTCTCCGATCGTCCAATAGATGCGTCCGTCGTAGCCCATGGTCGGCCCGTGCATGTCGTGTCCGCCGTAGCCGATGTGGACGCCGAACCCGGTCGCCAGCACCTCGGTTTTGTCGCCCTTGCCGTCGCCGTCTGTGTCGGTGATTTTGAGCATGTCCGGGATGCAGGTGACGTAGGCGGCGTTGTCGCGAAACAGGATGCCGCCGGCCAGTCCGGTCACTTCGGTATTGAGCCCCTCGAAGAAGAGCGACTTTTTGTCGTAGTGCCCGTCGTCGTCCGGATCTTCAAAGCGCCAGATTTTCTCCTTCCACTGAAAGAGCGACTTCCAGTCCGACTTGCGGCCGCGGATGAGTGCCCGTTTTTCCTCAACACTGCCGCTTGCCAATGAAGGGATGACCCAATCGGTGTGGCGGCGGATGTCGAGCGCGCCGTTGTTGCGGCGGTAGGTGTGGGTGACGTGCACCCGGTTTTGGTAGTCGATGTGGATGCCGACCATGCTACCCACGGACCCGAATGGGCTGTATTCAGTGGCAACTAATTTACCGTCCTCAGCCGCTTGGCCAAGCGCTTGGCTAAGCGCGAGAATTAATGAAAAGGACAAGAAACGATTCATGCTTTGGAAAAAGTGGCAAATTCCACTGTAATTGGCCAACCAAAGAGGTTGCCAAACGAGTGTTCGACGGTAGTCTTTGCCCTCCGCGGGCAGCGAGGTGAATGTTTCACCCGCCAATCCCGTCTCCATTTTCGCGTGGAAAAACCACAACCCAACTACGCTCGGGACGGTATTTTTATCGTCAGCCTGATTTTGATCGTGCTGGTGCTGGAACTGGCATCCGGCACGGACGATTCTGTGACGATGCAGACGATCCCGAAAGAGAAGAGCCAACCGGCAGCCGCTGCGGTCGCTCCCACCGCTNCTCCGACCATCCCGGCTCAGTCCGCTGAGTTGATCAAGTACGATACGCCCACTGGCTGGGAGCCCAGCGCGAATGCCTCTCCGATGGCTACGTTCTCACTCGACCTGCCTGGGGGCGCCATCGTCAGCGCGATCCCGCTGCCTGCCGCCATCGCGGGAACCTCGGAGATTGTGAACCTTTGGAGGCAACAAGTTGGTCTCGGTGCCATCGGTGCTGATGAGGCGGCGAACGCAGCTCAACCACTGAACATCGGCGGTCAGGAGGGAGCGATTTACGACTTTGTTGGCGAGCAACCGATCGAGGGGCAAACCAAGCCGCCACGGATTGTCACCGCGACGATCACGCTTGGCCAAGTGGCCTGGTTTTTCAAATTGGCCGGCGCAGCGGATGCCATCGAAGCGCAACTGGCAACTTTCAAGGGATTCCTTTCCGAACTGGCTTTCCAGCCCGGGGCTTCTTCGATCGATTTTAAACAGTTAATGAGGGACGCGCAGCGGTCGGCTCAAGCGGCTCCGCCACCACCACCGCCGCCAGCGGCTGACAAACCGGCTTGGAACGTACCGGCGAGCTGGGAGGAAAAATCAGCCACCTCGATGCGGTTGGGCAATTTCACCGCCGGCAATGGCCAAGCGGAAATCACCGTGATGACCTTCCCGGGCGAGGTCGGCGGCTTGCTGGCAAACGTAAATCGTTGGCGTGGACAGTCCGGTTTGCCGCCGGTCGATGAGGCTGGCCTCGCGGAAGTGACGGAAAAAATCAACGTAAGTGGGACTTCGGCGACGTTCGTGGAAGCCGTTGGTGACACGAGCGCCTCGTACAGCGTGTTTCACCCGGTTGGCAATCAGACTTGGTTCTATAAGATGAGCGGGCCAAGCGGCGTTGTNACANAAGAGAAAGCCGCCTTCACAGCATTTCTCGAATCNATCGAGTTTTTAAANTAATCGGTCGAGATGCGGGCTTTAATCAAAACGTTTGTTAAATTTTGTATCTCGTTGTGGCTGTCCGNGGCTAGTNTGTTGGCGACTNTGGTGATGGTTTTTGTCGGCACACTCGGGCAAGTGGATCAGAGGCTGTACCACTTAANGAAAAAACATTTTCGCATTTAGATGCAGGCTTTAATNAAACCGTTTGTTAAGTTTTGGTGTTCGTTACGGTTNACCGTGGTATGCCTGTTGGCGGCNTTGGTGCTGGTTTTCGTCGGCACACTCGCGCAGGTGGATCAGGGGCTATANGACGCGCAGAAAAAATATTTTCGCAGTTATCTACTGATCCCCGAATCGGTCGGCGGTGCTGGATGGGCGCAGATCCGCATGGGCGACACCGACTGGGGATTTAAGCCATGGGAAGGCGATCAGGGTGACTGGACTGAGATCGATGGCAACCAGTTCAGCATGCTGAACTTTGAGACCACCAGCGGAGCGGAGCGGGCGACGATCTCCGTTAGTAAATTTACTAAGGGTGCGGGGGGACTGCTGGAGAACATCAATCGTTGGCGCGGCCAGCTTGGCTTGAAAAAAGTTGAGTCGCTTGAAGGAACGGAGCCGATCGTGGTCAACGGCAACTCTGGAACGTATGTCGAGATGACCGGAACCGTAGAGGGCAAAGAGGCTAAGACGGTGGGGGTCATTCACGAGCTTCGCTACCGTCAGCCATACGAGACTTGGTTTTACAAACTCTCCGGAGACTCTAGCGTAGTGGATGCTCAAAAGCAGCAGTTCCGCGAGTTTGTACTCGCAGCGAGTTACCCGACGATGTTCAAATTTCCGTTCGTTGGGGGTTATCTCGTCGCGGTTGTGCTGCTGATTAATCTGTTGGCTGCGCACTTCCAGCGGTTCGTGTTTAGTAAAAAGAAGATCGGAATTTTCCTGACGCACGCCGGGCTGATCCTGATGCTGCTTGGGCAGATCGTGACCGACCAATATCAGGTGGAAAGCAACATGCGCCTCGTGGAGGGGCAGAGCAAAAACCACTCGATTAGCCGCGAGTTTTGCGAGTTGGTCATCATTGACAAAAGCAACGCCGAGACGGACACCTACGCCTCGATCCCCGCTGAAGCTCTGGCTGATAAGCGCCAATTCAAAATGGGGAATCTTCCGTTCAATGTAACGGTGAGGAAGTATTTCAAAAACTCGGACTTGGGAGAGCAAACCGAGGGTAATACCTCGTTGGCCACGGAGGGCAAGGGGTTGAACCTTGTGGCCACTGAGATGGACTCAGTGACTTCTCTCGAGGAAGTTAATTTTCCCAGCGCATACGTCACGCTGCAGACCCCCGACGGCAAAGATCTCGGCACTTGGATGGTGTCCGCACTTTTTGGAGCGTTGCGGACGCCCATCGCTGAGCAGACTTTCGAGCACGACGGCAAGGAGTACGAACTGGCCCTGCGCTTCAAGCGCTACTATGAGAGCTACGACGTTGCGTTGGTCGACTTCCGACACGACAAATTTCAGGGCACTGAAAAGGCCCGCAACTTCTCCAGCGACGTCATCGTTCGCGAGCGCATTAGTGGAGCGGAACGCAAGGTACACATCAAGATGAACCACCCACTGCGTTATTCGGGCAAAACTTTTTTCCAAGCCAGCTTCGATCCCGAGAACGACAAGGCCACCGTCCTGCAGGTTGTACGCAACCCCGGCTGGGTCACGCCGTACATTTCCTGCGCGATGGTNGGGGCAGGNATGTTGATTCAGTTCNTGACTCACTTAATCGGCTTCACCAGAAAGAGAAAGGCTAAGGCATGAAGAAATTACCAGTCGTTCCCATCATCGCCGGTGTGGTCATGGCCCTTTGGGTGCTCATCGGCCTNGTTTCTCTNCCCAAGGCTGAGTCNGGAAAGCCGGATATTTACGGCTTTGCCGAATTGCCGGTGTTGCTTGACGGTCGCACGCAACCGATCGACTCCACCGCACGCAACGCCATGCGCGTCATTCGTCACAAGTCCACGGCGCTGCGAATGAACGACGGGGATGTCGAGCCGTATCCCGCTGTTGAATGGCTGCTCGAGTTGGCGGCCAAGCCGGACATAGCCCGTGCGCGCCCGGTGTTTCGCATCGACAACGAGGAGGTGAAGGACAATCTAGGATTGGCCAAGGAAGAGAAACATTTTTCAGTAAACCAGATCACCGCCGGGGATAACTTCCAGCGCTTGGCCAAGGACAGTACCCGCATCCATGCCAAGCAGGCGGAACTGCGTTCCCCCTATGAAAAATCGCTCAAGTCCGTGGCCGATGCGTTGATGATTTACCAGCGCTTGGCCAAGAGCTTCCGGCCGCAGCATTCGACCAATTTCAAAGAGGAGCTGACTGAGATGACCGAAATATTTCCTGCGGGCATGGCGGCTGTTCGAGCGCACGAAAACGGCGTAGAGCACGATGAGGATGAGCATCAAAAGTTCTCCCGATTGCTGGAAATTTTCATCGATCCCTCGATGCAGGAGGGGGACAAAAGTGGTGTTATGTTCTGGCCGCGGATCGTTCCGCCGGCAGAGAGTGGAGCCGCATGGCACTCTCTTAGTGCAGGCCTTTACAACAGTATCACGAACGCTGCCAACGCCGACAGCGACTGGAAAATCGAGTTTGATCCTGCGACCAAGGCCTACGCGGGAATGCTCTCGGCCTACTCTAAAGATGACGCTGCGACATTCAACACCGAGCTGACTTCCTACCGTGAGTATTTGAAAGAAAGGAATTTGGGAGGGATCGTCAGCAAAACCAACACGGAGTTTGGGTTCAACAACTTCGATCCGTTTTACAAGTGCGAGGTTCTCTATGTGATTGCCTTCCTTCTGGCCTGCGGTGGTTGGCTTTCGCTGGCCAAGTGGCCGAATCAAACCGCTTACTATCTCGTTGCTCTCGCCGCGGTTGTGCATACGGCTGGTTTGATTTTTCGGATGTGGCTTGAGGGCCGTCCCCCGGTGACGAATCTTTACTCTGCGGCGGTGTTCGTCGGCTGGGGTGCAGTGATTCTAGGACTAATTCTTGAGCGCATTTATCGAGACGGCATCGGAAACGTTGTAGCCAGCTCGGTCGGCTTCGTCACCCTGCTTGTGGCACACGGGCTTTCTTTAAGCGGCGATACAATGGAGATGTTGCAGGCGGTGCTTGATACCAACTTCTGGCTCGCAACCCATGTAGTAATTATCACCATCGGCTACTCGGCCACTTTTGTCGCCGGGTTCCTTGCGATCGTGTATGTGGTGCGAGACTTCGTCGCCAACAAAGTGCCGTTCGAAAAAGCCAACCGCACTGGGATCACTAAAATGATTTACGGCATCGTCTGTTTTGCCACCCTGTTCAGCTTTGTTGGTACGGTGCTGGGCGGCATCTGGGCGGACCAATCGTGGGGTCGATTCTGGGGTTGGGATCCGAAGGAAAACGGCGCGCTGATGATCGTCATCTGGAACGCCGCCATCCTGCACGCGCGCTGGGGAGGAATCATCCGTGAGCGCGGCATGGTCGCTGCCGCCATCTTCGGCAACGTGATCACTGCATGGTCATTTTTCGGGACAAACATGCTCGGCATCGGGCTGCATTCCTACGGCTTCATGGACAAGGCGTTCGCTTGGCTGATGGTTTTCGTCTGCTCGCAGATCGTCGTCATGACCGGCGGGCTGATGCTTGGCACGCTGGATCAATCGGCAAAAGGCGGGACGCAAAAAGGAGGGGCTATCGCCGCGGCGAATCCGCTGCCTTGGCTGATCGTGGAGGGGGTCGTCATCGTCGCCACCGCAGCCGGGGCGATCATTTATTTGCTGAA
>NZFR01000065.1 GCA_002689335.1 Verrucomicrobiales bacterium | reverse complement strand
CGGACAGGAACGGGTAGAGCGAGTATTTCTGATAAACGATGCCCCGGTCGCGCCCCGGATGATCCGCCTTGACCAAGCGCCCGTTTTGGAGAGTGAAAATCTGCCCCTTGTTGGGCGGATGAGTGCCGAGGATCGCCCGTAGCAGGGTCGACTTGCCACAGCCGCTTGGCCCAATCAACGATACAAACTGTCCGGCATCGACCTTCAGATTCAAATCGTATAGCACCTTGGTTTGACCAAAACAATGGCACACCTCCTGACATTGAAGCCCAAACCCGTTTTGTTCCGCGTCCGTCATTTGGCTCCATTCTGGTACCAGGGACAAGCCTTGGCCTGAAGCGCACGCAACCCGTAGTCCAACAAAAAACCGAACCCGGCCAAAATTGCGAGGTACGGGTAAACCACGTTCATGTTGGTCATCTTGAACTGGAGACGAATCCGATAGCCGAATCCGACGTCGGCAACGAGCATCTCCGCCGCGATCAGGAACACGATCGCCGGGCCGATACACAGGCGCACCGCATCGATGAACTTGGGCAATACCTGTTTAAAAACCACCTCCACCGCTACCTCAAAACTGGATGCCCCAAGAGTGTATGCCTTGTCCAACATCTCTGATGGGATGTCCTTGATGGAGAGGTGAATTGAGACGGCGATTGAAGGGAGAATACCCAATGAAATCATTGCCACATACATCTCCATTCCTGTCCCAAAAAAAACCATGTACACGGCAAGCGCAGCGGTGGGTGGCACCTTGGCGAGAAGGGATAACGGTGGTTGCAAAAATGCCTCTATTGAAGGGACACAACCCATTAGGATTCCTGTCAGAAAACCAAGCAACACCCCCAACGCCAATCCATTGAACATTCGAATGGCTGTCGCATAAGAGTCCTCCAAAATCCAGACATCCGCCCAGTCCTCAAACACATCCTCAACACCGGTCACAATGTACTCCGGATACCCCTCCTGCGCACCGGACTTTATGGCATCCATGCTGGTGCCAAGCGGAAATGTAACTCCCTCAATACGAATTTTGCTCTGATCCTTATCGCCTTTGTACTCCGGATTCGGAACCACCAAGATTGTGGCACTCAGGAACATACGATTCGGTCGCGTGAACTTGACAACCCCCTCAGAAAGTTGACTCCAGGTCGGCATCGTCTTGTCCTTTGGGTTTCCGCCCTGCTCCACGGGCAGGTGCATCCTGTAGGAAACGTATGTGTACGCTGCCAACAACAGGGTAACGGACATGACCGCATAGGCGACCGATTTCAACTTCGAAATGGGTCGACGAATCATGCTGTAAACACAACGAATTGAAGGGAGGAATTAATCCGAAACGGCAGCTTGTTGCATCGCCAGCGCTGCGGCAGCCGGGTCCATGTTGGAAAACGTATAGTCCTTCTCCGCTTGGTTAAGCAGTTCCAGATTTCGAACGAAGCAATACTCTGAAACGGATTTCTCGAGGCCGTGAACCTTCACCCCTTTGAGATCCTCAACCGTCTTGATGTCGGAGGTGACAATACAGGCGTCCGCTCCAAAACTGGTCGAAGTCGGCAGAACCATAACACCCGGACGCCCGAGTGATGGCTGAAGAATATCCATGTTGGTAATGCAAACAGCATCACACTGGCCGGCTCCGTACATGGCCAGACAGGGATCGTACTCCGCCTCCTTCAATTCGATATCCACTCCCCATTTTTTTTCGATCGGCCCAAGTTCACCCTTTTTTCTGTTTATGATACCGGTCACATCGGCAACCCCAAAAACGCTCCATGAAGGATACTCACTCCATGCCAGCGAAAAAGTCGGGGGAGCGGATGAGGGTGTGCCCGTATCCCCTTTTTTTACCTTCTCAATGTAACTTGCGTCGAATCGTAACGCAGCATCCGGAGCCTTCTCCGCATCACCAAAACCCAACGACGGTTTCTGATCCACTATCCCGTGCGACTCACAAAACCCAACGACCGTCTCCATGGTCTTGGGCAACTCGGCTCCGGTCAATACGGCGATCCCCTCATCCGGTGTGCCGTAAAACTTGGTCTGCTTTACCACTTTTTCCATGTCCTCCAGACTCACGTCTGCGAATTTTTGACCAATGGCCTTTAGGGTGTCATCGCGCTTGGCAGGATCAGCCATGGCTTTGTTTACCTCATAAAACGTCTCAATGACGGCACAGGCGAACGCCTCCCCGCCTGGCTTCTCCAGACTCGACTTGGAGACGACAACCGAGTCGACGATTTCATTCGGGATCTTCGTCGAATCAAACAACACACGGACATCTTCACGAGCGGTAAGTGTTGCAATCACGAACGGATTCCAGACTACGATGGCCTTTGGTCCGTTGTCGTTTCCAAATTCCCCGCCTACACCGCCACATCCGATTGTGATGAGTAACGCAGTTCCGCAGAAGGCAGCAGTCCAACTAGTCTTATGATTTCTACTATTCATATTTCACCTAATAAATAATCATGCCATAAAAAAGACCTCCGATTGGGAGGTCGTTCAAAAGTTATTCCGGAAGGATGCTGTCTGTGCTGGCCGGGGCCTTCTGCTTGGGCTCGCTCGGGGCCGTCTCGGCTCCCTCGGCCAAACCCAGCAAAGAGTCGAACTCGTCGTTGGCCGTATGGCTTCTTGCGAATTCCAAAAACTGCGCCTCCTGCGCTTTGCTATCGGTCCCAGCCATCTCCTTTGAGATACGAGCCTCCGCTCGCATTTCCTGCCGGAGTTCACGCATATTTTGCAGTTCCTTGGCCATGCCGTCCTTGGAGATGCCAGTGATCATGTCGGACAAATCGCGCTCCTCTTTTGCAGTGATAACGTCGGCCACAGCATCGGCGGCTTCGCTTTTGAGTTTCTCAATATCGCGCTGCAACTGCTGNAGNTTTACTTTGTGGTTCGCAATGCTGTCGTCGTACTCGGCCACATCGCCCTCAAGGTCTTTGATGTGATCCTGTTTTTCGGCGAGCGTCGCGGAGAAATCGTTATACGCAGTGAGGCACTTTTTGTACTCCTCGTTGTCGTGAATCTCTTCTTTGGATTGGCCCTCGGCTTGCAGCTTGGCCACGGTCTGCTTGGCCATGGCCAACGCACCTGCCTTGAGGTTCTCCAGTTTTTGCACCTCCTCGGTCAACCCCTTGACCTTGGCCAGTTTCTTTTCTTGCTGGGCGATTAGCTTGGCCACGGCCTGTTTGTAGGTGTGAATTTGGCTGACTTTGCCTTTGATAATTTCATCAAACTTGGCACGCATCACGTGCGGGTCGCTATCGAGCCCTCGCCGCGCCTCATCAATCTGACCGGTCAGCTTGTACCAAACCGCTTTGAACCATCTGCCTATTGCACCAAACATTTTATGACTTATTGACCTGAGTTAAATCCTGTAGTGGGGCGTTAGTTAACAGCGAATCAACCCGCTGTTCAACCTTTTTCGCCACTTCGAGACTTTGATCCAGTTCGCCCCGCAATTGTTGTAACCGCGCATCCCCTTCGCTCCGGTTNGTGATGCCCTGCACGGCTGCGAGGGTTTGGCTCATATGCTCCACCGTACTCACTACATCGCTGACCAATTTCTCACGCTGTTCGAGGATCGGTTTTTTCGCTATTTCCGACGCAAGACTGTCGGCGGTCTTCCAAAGTTGCAGGGATTTTTCCAGCGAACTGAGGCATTGNTCGAACAACTCCTTGGCGCGCTGTTGGATCTCGTCGATCATCGCCTGATTCAGATTCGGCGCGATGACNTTGAGTTGCCGAAACGCATCCCTGAGGGAGCGCAAGTCCTGCATGGCATCCTCTGTACGGGAGTCGCCATCCATGGTCAGGCGATGGTGAAAGTGATCAAGTTTTTTGCGCTTGGCCTTCTTTTCTTTTTTGCGCTGATCTTCGAAGATTTTTTTCACCCGATCCTCCTTGCCCAGAATCATTTTGGTGAAAAACATCCCAGCCGAGCCCAGCATGCCACCAAGACCAACGAGCAGTGCCCCGACCGCAGCTGTGCCTTTCAAGCCAAGTGCGAACAANGANGCAAACGCAGTCGACCCCACCATGAACGGGAGGATCACGAGAGGACTTCCGAGGATGTCCCTCATCACNCGTTTAGATATGTTTTTTTCGTCGCTCANCTGTTTCCACGNTCCCAGATGGNNGACGGAACAGATTCATCAGAAATGACGGAATCGTCAACGCTGCGCTNGGCCAAGCGCTTGGTTTAAATCAAAACGGTATCTGCCCTACCTCAAATCGCACCGACTGGGCCGTGCCAGAAGTCGACGCTGCAGGCGACGCCTCAGTTTGCATTCGCTCTGCCGACACCCCTTCGTTTTGGAGGAAATCTCCTACCGATTTGGCACGGGATTCCGCCAAGCGTTTGTTCGCCTCCNGATCTCCCNCTGCTCGGGATTGGCCGACGATGCGCAGGTAGAAGCTTGGGAAATTCTCCAGCATTTTTTTGAGCCGACGCAATTCCTGTTGNCTGGAGGGCGAAATGGTGGCGGAGCCTCGGCGGAACCCGATCGACCGCACGTCCAGATCCCCCACCGCCCGCAGGTTGCCCCACTGGCTTTCGCTGAGTTTGCCCAAGTGGGCGTTCGTGCGAACGGCTTGCAGATCCTGAGGGCCCTGCCCCAATCCATCGATGGAAAGAGCGTTGGCAGGATGAAACCCATCGGACTGCATCTCAGCCAAAATTTTATCGTAGTAAAGCGAGGTGTACTGTCCGTTAAGCGGGTCGTTATNGAGNGCCTGCGTCTTCAGCAAAATATCGGTGATGTTGTTGATCATGTCCTCCATCGTGAGGAGATCTCCCGCGGCCGCCCCACTTACCAACCCAAAGTGGGCATAATTCTCGAGGGTGTTTTTCCACTGAATCCCGTCGACCACCGCCTTGGCCCCATCGCCGTCGAGGCTGGGATCATCGGAGCGCACCAAGCCAGAGAACCCCTTGGCATCGTTTTGGTAATGATAAGCCGACCGGGAATAGGCTTCGATCACCGCACGAACCTGTTCGGGATGATCCCGNAGATATTCGCGCCGGGCCACCAGCACATCGACGATCAATCCTTTGACCTTGGAACTATCGAGTAGAACTTTCGCACCGGGAAGTTTTTTGGCCTGCGAAACATGAGGCTCCCACATGACGTANGCCCGCTTGTCAGATTGCGCCGCGCTTTTCATNTGGTTCAACACCGCNCCGGAACCGTCCGCCTCGATGATCCAATCATCGCCCAACTCAGGTAGATTGAAGTGAGACTTCACNACTCTAGCCAAAAACTCACTCGGCGAACTGGGCGTGAGAATAAACCCNGCNTCCGGCGAGTTGAGATCCTGCACGGTTTTGACCCCCNCATCGAACGCCAACACCGCGTCCGCCCCCTTGGTCTCGTCGATCACCATGACGATCGANACCGGATAACGCCCCAGCTTGNCCCCCGCCATGAGGAGCGAGTCGATCGTGAAAACAGCCATCTCCACGTCGCCGTCCTCTAACGCTTCCAGACGGGCGTCGTAATCGGCCTCGTCCTCCACCATCGTCAACTTGATCTGTTCGTAACGGAGATTCTTTTTCATCTCCTCCGAGCGCAATACGGCGTAACCACTGAACAGATCGGCCTGTATCCGCACCTCGTGGGTATAACGGCTGTCCGACCCGGTCTCCGATTGCAACTGCTCCTCGTTCGGGTCCGTAACCAAAAAACGATACGCCACCGCCGCGATGACCAGAATGACCAACCAAACAACAGCGACGATGCACCCCTTGGAACTTTTGCCCTCGGACATTAGCTCTTATTCTTGGACGCCTTCACAACCGCGTAAATACCCAACGCGATCAACAAAGGAACACCGCACATGCACAGCAATGACCCGATGATGTCCATCCCGCTCGGGGTGTCGTCAGAACCACGGCTCGGCTGGCTCTGCGGCGTGGATGGCCCGCTCGTTTGTTGAATGGGGTCGGCACGGCTCATCACCGCACGTTGCACGATGGGATTATTACCTGTGGTGGACAACGAATTGAGCATCGCCTCCGCCGTGGCCAAGGGTAGATCGGCGATCAACTCAAACGCATCCTCCCCGGTTTGACCAGCGTCCGTCGCCGAAACTTCGGCAAACACCTCGGTGATCGCCTGCCGGAGTGATTCCGGATCATCCGCGCTGCGGTAGGAATGCACCTTCGTCGCCAGCGTATGCTGCGACTGCATCTCCACTCCGATGGCATCAATCGTGATGCCCCGTGAAACGATGTCNGGCGTGTANCCTTCCACCAAATCNGGATCGTTCGCCTCACCATCGGTGACCACCAACAATCGGTAAGTCCCGTAACCAAACTGCTTTTTGCGCGCCCCCAATAATGCGTCCGCGCCAAGTTTCATGTACTGCCCCAAAGGCGTTCCGCCCTGTGCAGTGATACTGTCGATCGCGCCGGCCAAGCGAGTATCATCGCGAGGGCCAAGCGGGTAAACCCAGTTGCCGGCCGGGAAAACCAACACACCGACATGCGTTGTTTCAGGGATCTGNCCAAGCACTTGTTGGAGCGCNTTCTTGGCCACCGTCATGCGGTCGGTATTGGATCCTTTCATCGGCGTTCCCATCGATCCCGAAGCATCCACCACGANCACCACGTTGTCGGTGACGTGCATTTGCGCTTGGCCAAGCGGCGTCATCCATAGGCCAAGCGCCACCAAACCCAGCCAAGCCCTGCCGATTAATTTATTCGAAATCATATCCTCATCTCGCGTTTGCGATTAAAAATCGAAATCCGTTTCCTGCGTCACCTCCGCCGAGACGCGTACCAAGCGGAACTCCACCCTCATGTTCTGCTGCGCCTCTGCTGCCGAGCTTGGCTTNGCAATGAACGGCTCCGCGATCCCAACACCCTGCGGTTGAATCTGGGACAAGTCCACCGCGATCCCCTTGCCCTTCGCGTAGGCGATTACCGAATCCTTCACCGCTTCCGCCCGCTTTCGCGAAAGGTTCAAAGCAGCCTGCATCGTTTGCCNCGGGTTGTGATCATTCACACCATCAAAATCACCCGCCTCGATCGCCTTCACCAACCGGTTCGTGTCACTCAACTCCAGCGCCCGGCCGTTGAGTGAGTAGCGGTAATTACCCCGCGTCCCCGTCCGCCGTAGTGTCCCTTTGGCGTTGCCGGCCTTGATGAGATCGATCAACGTCTTCGTCGGGTCTGCATGTCCGCGAATTGCCACCACAGCATTACCAAACTTATCCGCTGTCTCGATCACACGGTTAAACTCAGCCGCGTATTGCACCGCGCTGAACTCGGTTTGGTTCGGCTGAAAATTAATGGTGAACGACACGATCGTCCGGTCATCGAGCGCACCTCCTGAGCTCAACTCCTCGATCTCCTCCAGCACCGCCTCCGCCCGAAAACGCTCACCCTGCTCGGCCTCGGTCTTGGTCAGGTACTTCAGAAAATCTTCGTGATTGTAATTCAAGCCTGAAGGGAACAAACCCATCTTTTCCTTAGCGTAACCCAGCTTGGTTGCCAGATCGAGTGACGCCGTTTGGAACGCCTCAAATCCGTGAAGGTTCCCCTGCTTCTCAAAAAAGCTGACGTTGCCCGGATAACCGGCGAACGTACAATCCAANAGCAACCCATGGGCCTCGTCGGCATTCGGGATCACATCCTCAGTNTAAATTTGCACGGTCTGATTGAGTAGCGCGTTGTAGGCGGCGTCGTTCGGGTTGGCGTCATGCGCCGCGCGCTTATCCACTAACTCCTCCGCCGCCTTTATGTAACCGGCCACGAACTTCCGAATCAACGGACGGTTCGCATCATAAAAATCCTTCCGNCAAACGTACACATCCGCAATCGAGCGGGACAACTCTGCGGTAGACACCAACACNTGCGCTCCCTTCACAGTTCCCTCAGCCCCGGTTCCCACCCCGTTCAAATCCGTACACAACCCGAACATATCCGGGGTCACGGCAAAACAGGCGGAGATGGTCGANCCTTCCGCCCGGAACGCCTCCACCGGAGAGCCANCACCCGTCAACTCGGAAAAATACTTCACCGTGATGTCGCTCCAATCCAACTGCGCAGTCTTNAGCACGTCATCCAGCATTCCGATATGCGGNCCNCCCTGCTGCACCGCCACGGTTTTACCCTTAAGATCAGTCACCGTTTTGACGTCCTCGCGAGCGACCATATGATCGCCAGCNGACCANGTCATCTGCATGATCATTACACCCTTNGTGCGTGGGTCAGAACCGATCACCTCAGACGCCTGCCCCATCATGCGGTACGTACCACGCAAGAATGGCGACTTGCCGGAGCGGTAATCCCGCACCTGTTGAATGAAATCATCGCCCGGTGTGAGATTTAGATTCAGCCCCTGTTTTTGAAAAATACTGCCAGACTTCGTTTTCAGACCGCCATTGGCATAAAACGTCGCCATGTCGCCACCCCAAATAATGAACGGCACCTGCAACGCGCCACCGGCTTTGACAGCACCCACCGAGCCCGGCCCAACCAGTTCGGAAAACAGCTTGTTTTGAGCAGAAACACTGCCCACTGCCAGACCAAGAGTCAGGCCCCATGCGAGTAGTTTGGTTGTTTTCATATTTTAAAAATGTCTGCTGCAAACTCCTATTTCATTACTGATTATAAAGCAATTACAATTTTAAGTTTTTCCTTATAGTTTTACGGGCCGTTTAGACATTGTAACGCTAACAAATCACATCCAAAATGCGTGTACACGTGGTTCCTCCACACGAACGCTACCTCAGTCAATCCGCCGAAACCCGGTTCATCTCCGCCTCACCGGAGGCCGGATTGCGTCTGGTCGTCGTCATCCCCTGCCACAATGAACCGGATCTGCTTGGCACCCTGCAGCACTTGGCCAAGTGCAACCCTCCGCTTGGCCAAGCCGAAGTCATCGTCGTCATCAACGCCGCCGCAACCCACGCCGAAGCCGTCCACGAACAAAACCTCGCCTCGCTTGGCCAAGTGACCGAGTGGCTGGAAAAACGGGACAACCACTGGCTGCCGGTTCATTTATTGCATGTCCCCAACCTCCAGCACCGTCATGCCGGGGTCGGCTTGGCCCGGAAGATCGGCATGGACGAGGGCCTACGCCGACTGGCTGACGTTGGCCAAGCAGAGGATGGACTGCTCATTTGTTACGACGCCGACTGCCGCTGCTCAGCCAACTACTTCACCGCCATCGAGACCCACTTCGCCGCACACCCTACCAACCCGGGCACAAGCATCCATTTTGAGCATCCGCTTGGCCAAGCTGAGATGACGCAACACGGCTTCGGCTCACTTGGCCAAGCGCTTGGCCAAGCCGAATTCGAAGGCATAACCGCCTATGAACTGCACCTGCGCTACCACGTCCGGGCACAAAAACAGATCGGCTTCCCCTACGCATTCCAAACGATTGGCTCCGCCATGGCGGTCCGCGCCTGGGCTTACGTNAAACAAGGCGGGATGAACCGTCGCCACGCCGGGGAGGATTTTTATTTCCTGCAGAAAATCAGCTGGCTTGGCCAAGTGACCGAGTTGACCGAGNCCGCGGTATTCCCCTCCCCCCGCCTCTCGGATCGCGTGCCGTTCGGCACAGGCAAAGCGATCGGCGATTTCATCGAGTNACAAAAACAAACCACCTATCGACTACAAGCCTACCAAGACGTGGAGTGGTTGATCAATCAAACNGAGATNCTTTGGAGTGCCAGCCGTTTCGCCGAACCAGCCCCGGAGCCGCTCGCCCGTTTTTTGGGCGAGGATTTCCTCAAAACTGTGCTCCCCGAAATTCGCGAGAACTCCACCGATCTGAAAAAATTCTGCAAACGATTCTTCCGCTGGTTCAACGCATTTCGCCTGATGAAATATCTCAACTACGCACGGGACAAAGCNTATGGGCCAGCGCAAGTCGAAGCCGCAGCCGTGGCGTTGCTTTACCGGATGGGCTGCCCGGCTGAAAATGAAAACGCTGCCGAACTGCTAAAGCGCTATCGCCAGCTAGACCGCGATTCAAAAGTGAAAAAATAAACTAGCGCTTCAACTGGGTCGCCCGTTCTTGTAACCATTTTAGGTCCGGGTTGCGCATGTTGCTATGCGCGTGGTTGCCCCAGTGGTTCTCCTTTGTCCGGGCGTGGAGTTCTTTTGTGTCCCGACCCATCCATTTGCGAACCTTGGTGGAGCCGTCCATGTATCCCAGCGCCGCCGTACCGCTGTGGTGACCGGCCGGCACGTGGTAAAAATTCTGTTTCATGTTCAGCCCATAAAACGGCCGGCACAAACTCACCGGATGCACCTCGATGAAAGTGAAAATTTCGGCTGGGCCACGAGCAGAATCTGACATCTTAAGATAGGATTGATACCGAGGGTTAGGTTGGTTGCGGTAAGCGGGTTCGCCGGTCGAGCGGGCGGTGTTCCAACCGACAAAACTGTTCAACGCGTAACTNCGCAAGCGCGGCACCTCGTTACGNCCCACCTTGATCGTGCTCTTGTCGGCCGGGCAACGATAAACGCCCTTGGTTTGAATATACTGGCCAAACAACGACAGCCGTTTGTCGATCAACATCTCCGGCTTGCCNGCATCTTGTGGGCGTGACGAAAAGACGCCGCCGACCCAGGTTTTTTTCAGTAGACCGTTGCCGTTNTGCACCACCTTGTCGTCGTTGTCGTCAGCGTAAAGCTGCATCATGATCCCCAACTGCTTGAAATTGCTAATGCACACCGTTTGGGTCGCCTTCGACTTGGCATTCGCCAACGCGGGCAGCAACAGGCTAGCCAAAATCGCGATAATCGCGATCACCACCAGCAGCTCAATCAAGGTAAATCCGCTAGTTTTTCTTTTGCTCNACATCTCGTTTTCTCCACTGTCTCGGCTTGANCTCCATGAAANAAGTCCAGGCTAACGCCAAGAAAAGGCCNAAGACTCGGGGGGCAGAACATACGCCTTGGTCANGCGTTTNCAATAAGTAAAGTTTTACAAACGTGTCGTCANCGACCCGTCCCACAACGGGCGTTTACTTGGCCAAGCGCCCATTCGGCATGCTCGGCAATGAGNGATTCGTGATCGCCGCAGGCGCGCTCAAGTGCGGGAATCGCCTGAGCATCCCCGACATTGCCAAGCGCGACACAAACGTTACGCAACACGCCCCGCCGCTTGGTTCGTTTAAGTGGCGTACCACGAAACTTGGCCCGGAATCCGTCCTCATCCAGCGCGAGTAACTCGAGCAAATCCGCTTGGCCAAGCTCAGCCCTGTGGTGATCGGCCATCAACCGCCCTTCCCCGGCAAACCGGTTCCACGGGCAGGCGTCGAGACAATCGTCGCAACCATAAATTCGATCNCCTATCAGCTGCCGAAACTCCATCGGAATACTGCCCTTCAACTCGATCGTCAGGTAGGAAATACAGCGGCGTGCATCCAACTCGAACGGCGCAACGATGGCTCCAGTCGGACAGGCGTCGATGCAGTCAGTNCATTTGCCACAGTGGTTGTGTTCCGGTTCGTCCGGTTCAAGTTCGGCTGTGGTGATAATCTCNGAAATAAAAAACCAGTTACCAAGCCGNCGACTGATGAGGTTGGTGTGTTTGCCAATGAACCCGAGTCCAGCGCGTTGGCCAAGGTCGCGCTCGAGCANCGGCCCGGTGTCCANGTACCAGAGCGACCGAGACCCTTCGCCGGCAAGCGACTGCACGTGCNCCGTCAATTGACCAAGCGCTTGGCAAAGCGTATCGTGATAATCGGTATACCGGGCGTACCGNGCTATGACGCCCCGGTTAGCTGAGTCGGCCTNGGCCGGTTTCGGTGTATAGCTGGCTGCCAAAGTGATGACGGAGCGGGCATTCTCGAGCACCAGCTGCGGATCAACCCGCTTGTGGGCGTTGCGCTCCAGCCAACCCATCGTGCCGTGGCGTTGTTGCTCGAGCCAGTTGAGAAAATGATNGGCACTCTCCGGNGGCTCCGCGGTGGTGATGCGGCAATCGTCGAAACCCAGTTCCAACGCNNGCTGGNNGATCGCCNCCTTCATCNCGTNCGCACACCGGCGGNCTCCCGGTATTGNCTGAGNATCAATTGTGCTACGTCNTTCGCTGAACGATATTCGGTGTTCACNAGCATGTCCGCCCGGCCGTACGCCGGTTTGCGCTCCTCCATGAGGTCGATNATNCGNTGCTTGGGATCNTCCGTTTGCAGCAGNGGNCGGTNNGACTGATCCTTNACCCGCCGCCANATGGACTCCGGCGAAGCCCACAGGCAAAANACCATCGAGTACTNCTTTATGGTNTCCATGTGGTCGTGATCAACGAGNAGNCCACCNCCGGTGGCGATGACNGTGTTNTTGCGTTCGGCCAAACGCGNGATNACCTCGCGCTCATAGCGGCGAAANGTCTCCTCNCCGCGTTCCTCNAAAATNCGCGGNATGCTCATCCCAACGTGNTCCTCGATAAACTGGTCGGTATCCAAAAACTCAAAACCGCTGANNTTGGCCACGACACGGCCCACGGCCGTTTTGCCGCAACCCATGAAACCNGTCAGCGCAATGTTCCGAATGTTTCGATCCGNATCCACGTCGGCAACCTACAACAATNCGAAATCGGTTGCCCGACTTTTCCCNNNGAAACTCGACNNNCNCACTTNTCNGCCGTACGATCNNTCGCACTNTGAANGAGTTTTTAAAAACCGNNNCCNCCCTTTNNCTGCTTGTGTTCCTCGCGACNGCTTGGGAGGGAAACNTGCAAGCCGCCAAACCCNANTCGNATGAGTTTTACCAGCGNGACAAAGTGCANACCATCNACCTCACGATCANCGGGGAGAATCTGAAAAAANTGCANGANGCNCTCCCGNAACGCATTTACGTNCCGGGNACNTTTCGTTGGCGTGANATGAAACTGGANAACGTCGGCATCCGCTATAAAGGCAACAGTTCCTCCCAATCACAGCAAAGCCACAAGCGTAGTTTTCTCATGAAGGTCAACGAGTACGAAAAAGGCACGCGCTTCCTCGGTCTGCGGCGTGTCGCGCTGGATAACGGCGTGCAGTTTGGTAGTCTGTTTAGCGAGCCGATCATCACCGACATACTCCGTGCGCGCGGGGTTACGGCGTCCAGACACAACTACGCCAAGGTGATTCTCAACGGCAAATACGTCGGTGTGTACGGCAACGTCGAACGCATCGACGACTCATTCGTCGAATCGCGGTTTGAAGGCAAAAAAGGCCCACTTTACAAGGTCCACATGCCGGGGACCGGCGCAACCCTCTCTTACGCTGGCGACGATGTGAACGAATACAAAAAGGCGTTCGAACCCAAAACCAAGGCGGCTAAAAAAAGTTATCCCAAGCTCATTGAGCTCTTTCGCAAAATTGAGCACAGCCACAAAGCCAAATCCCCAGTTCAACTTGAAAACCAACTGCTACTGGATGAGTTTTTGAACACCACAGCCGTGATGCTATTCGCCGGTTGCTTCGACCAACTCACCGGCTGGAACCCGCACAATTATTACCTCTACCAACACACCCAATCCGGCAAGTGGAGTTACATCCCGTGGGATCTCGACGTCGGTTTCGCGGATCGCGCCTTCGGACACATGCCGATCCTTGAGGGGTGGAACGCAGCTTGGCCTGTTCCCGGCGGGCCGCCCAAACCGATCCTCGAAGCGATCGTCACCCAGCCCGAACTGCTCAAGCGCTACCGCAACATTGCCGACACGGTTCTCGAAAAACATTTTAAACCGGAACAACTGCATCGGCAGTTAGACGCTCTTTACGCGTTGATCAAAGAAGATCTTGCCAACGATCCGTTTCCAAAACGGCGGATCACGAACCCAAGTGACAAGGGATACAAGGATATCCTCAATCAACTGAAACAGTTCACCTCCAAACGCTATCAACTGGCCCGCCAACAACTCGACGCCCCCGGCGAACGGCCGAAACCGCATCCGGGTTATCGCCCCAAAAACCATCGAAATCCAAAACCGGGCAACGCACCCGATGGCCCGACAGAACTCAAGGTCGTCAACGTCACACACAACTCTATTCAACTTCAGTGGCGCGATAATGCGGACAAGGAAGCCGGTCATCTTGTGCAACGGGCCAGCCGCGAAACAAATTGGAAATTCCGCAACCACATTCCGCGCCCCGGCCGAACCGAGACCATAGCCAAGGACAACCGCGTTTCTCC
>NZFR01000064.1 GCA_002689335.1 Verrucomicrobiales bacterium | reverse complement strand
TCGACCACAAAAAACTCAAATTCCGCATCGGCCCGCGCGACCTGCGTCTCGTTGAAAACGACGAAGCCCGCGTCATCACCGGATTGCTCGGGTAACCCGCTTGGCCAAGTGCTTGGCCGGAAGTCATTTTACGCCTAATATTTTTGGCGTCAGTTCGTCGTACCTTTATTCGTAATGATGCCATGAAATTGCTAACTACTATTTTTGTGATGGCCACCGGGTTGGTCTTGGTGCAGTCACAGCCGGTCGATCGCGAGGCACTGTGGAAAGAGGTCGCCGAGGCCGAGAAAAAAGGTCGCCCAAAAACCGCCGCTGCTAAGCTGCAAACCATCTACGACTCCGCGATCAAGGACGATAAACACGCCGAGGCGATCAAGGCCTTGGCCAAGCGCATCACCCACGAGGGTGCCGTGCAAGGCAACAAGCCGGAAGAAAAAATCACCCGCCTGCAGGACGAACTCGAGAAGGTGCCCGCCGAGGCCAAGCCGCTGCTCGAGACTGTGCTCGGCCACTGGTACTGGCAGTATTTCCGGCAGAACCGATACCGATTCCTACAGCGCACCGCGACTGCCGAGCCGCTTGGCGAGGATTTTACTACATGGGATCTGCCCCGGCTTTGCCGCGAAATCGACCTACACTTCACCAACGCCCTCGCCGATGGCCGCCTAAAAACCATCCCCACCAGCGACTTCGCCGACCTGCTGACCAAGCCAACGCTGCCGGAAAATTACCGGCCGACGCTCTACGACTTTATCGCGAACGAAGCGCTTTCCTTTTACACGTCCGGAGAATTTGCCGCAGCCAAACCGGAGGACGCATTCGAACTTAAGGCGGCCGATTCGGTGCTCGATTCGCTCGACAAATTTCTCGCGTGGACACCGCAAACCACCGACACCGGCTCGGCTCAGTACAAGGCGGTGAAACTGTTTCAGGACATACTGCGATTTCACCAGAACGACGCCGACACCTCAGCCCGTATGGATGCCGATATCGCGCGACTGCTTTTCGGCAAAAACAGCACCGTAAGCGAAGCCGCCCGGGATCGATTCATCGAGGCAATTCGTGAAGTCGCGGAAAACGAACCCGGGCAACTCTCCGCTTGGGCGCGGTTCCACTTGGCCACCGCTCTCAACGAAAAACGCGAGCTGGTGGAAGCCCGCAATGTGGCCATCATCGCACGCGATCAATTCAAGGATTCGCGCGGCGGCAGACGCTGCCATAACCTCGTGGCTCAACTCGAGGCCAAGGACATCCACGTCACGACCGAATCAGTTTGGAGCACCCCCAGCACACAGCTTACCGTCCGTTATCGGAATATCACCGAGGCACACTTCCGCTTGGTCAAGGCGGACTGGACAGCCGAACGAAAAAAACGGTTTCGCGTTTCGAGCACTGAACAGGGCCGCGCGCTCGTGCGCAAAAGTCCGGTCAAAACATGGCAATACGACCTCACCACCACCACCGACTACAAGCAGCGCGTCGAGGCGTTCGATATCCCCCTCGACGTGGAGCCCGGTTTTTATTTTCTCATCTCCAGCGCCAAGGCGGATTTCAGCGAACAAGACAACCGCATCAACTACACCGCCGTCTGGGTGAGCGAACTGTCCCTCGTCATCCGCTCACGAGCGAACCAACTGGAGGGCTTCGTGCTGGAGGCCAACTCCGGGGAACCGGTCGGCGGGGCAAGCGTCTCGCTCTGGCTTGGTAGCCGTCCCGAAAAATCGCGGGAACGAAAAATNGCCACCGATCAACACGGTTTTTTCAAATTNTCCAAAAGTCCTCGCGACTACTACGGNGACATCCTNGTCCTTCACGGTAAACAGCGCGTCGGCACTTCAACGCGTAACGGATTCTGGGGTGGCCAACTGCCGGAGCTAAAAACGGAACAGTCGATCATCTTCTTCACCGACCGCGCCATCTACCGCCCAAGCCAGTCGATTCAGTTCAAGGGCATCGCGCTGAAATGGCATCACGGCAAAAACGAGTACGACATCATCAAAGACAAAACCGTCACGGTCATCCTCCGCGGTCCCAACGGCCAGGAGGTCGAAAAACTAAATCTCAAAACCAACGGCTACGGCTCGCTCTCAGGCAGCTTCACTGCGCCGAAAAATCGGCTCACCGGCCATTACTTGCTGGGCACCAAACACCCGCCCCACGGCCAGACCGGTTTCCGTGTTGAGGAATACAAACGGCCCAAGTTTCTCGTCGAGCTGGGCAAGCCGAAGCAATCGCCCAAGCTGGGCGAAACAGTCGAACTTCAGGCCAAAGCCACGGACTACACCGGCGCTCCGATCGGCGAGGCCACCGGCAAATTCCGCGTCATCCGGCAGGCCCGTTGGCCGGTTTGGTGGCGCTGGCACTACTGGCGCGGCGGCCCGGTCCATTCGCAGCAGCAGCAGATCGCCCATGGCAAATTTGAAACCAAACCGGACGGCTCGTTCGTCCTGCGATTCGAAGCNATCCCGGACGAAAATGTGCCGGAGGAAACCGAACCCACTTTTNTTTATTCGATCCACGCCGACGTCACCGACGGCAGCGGCGAGACACGCAGCGACAGCACGCAGATCAGTGTCGGCTACACCACGCTCGCCGCCACCATGCACACCGAAGCATGGCAGACCACAGCCAAACCAGTAGAGTTCACGCTTGGCACCCAATCCCTCTCCGGCGTGCCCGAGTCGGCCAAGGGCAAGATGACCGTTCACGCTTTGAAACAACCGGACACGGTCCTCCGGCAACGGCTGGTGNCTCCCNTTCATCCCGTTCCGGAACCCAAGCCGACCGACAACAATCCAGAGACGTGGCCGCTTGGCCAAGCGGTGTCCACACAGTCCGTCGAAACAGACGAAAAAGGACAGGCCAAGGTCTCGGCCAAGCTGGGCGTCGGCGTTTACCGTGCCACATTCGAGACGCAGGATCGCTTGGGAAAACCGGTTAAAGCGATCCATACGGTCACCGTACTCGACCCCTTGGCCAAGCGCTTGGCCATTCGCCTGCCACAGATCGTAGCCGGCGAAAAACACAGCGTCGAGCCGGGCGAAACCTACCGCTTGGTTTGGGGCTCCGGCTACGACACCGGCCGGGCGTTCATCGAGGTCGAGCAGCGGCACAAGATCATCAATCGGTTTTGGACGACTCCAAACCAGACTCAGCAACTGCTCGAGCGACCAGTCACTGAGGGGGATCGCGGTGGGTTCACCGTGCACATCACTCAAGTGCGCGAAAACCGGCTGTTGCGCAGTACTCAACGCGTCGACGTCCCGTGGAGCAACAAGGATCTCAATGTGAAATGGACCCGGCTCAACTCCAAGTTGCGCCCCGGACAGGAGGAGACTTGGACCGCCACCGTAACCGGGCAGAATGCAGAGAAGGTGGTCGCCGAGATGGTGGCCACGCTTTACGACGCCTCGCTGGAGACATTCGCTAAACACTATTGGCAGAAGAAATTCTCGATCTTTCGCAACGACTATTCCTCAGCCAACGTGACATTCCATAACCATGGCCGCAACCTGAGCAGCCTGCTAGGCACTTGGAACCGCGCCACCGTCTCCACTGGCAACTATCGTTACTGGGCTTTCCAGCCGGAGATCACCCGGATGCCATTCCGCCACTACCCCGGGATGTTAAGTCAAAGAGGCATGATTAAATCCCGTGCACGATTGAACAACGCCTTGGAAGCACCGATGGCGATTGCGGAATCCGCCTCCCTGGGCGGCTATGGCCGGGCTGTGGACGCTGCCAAGATCGGGGCCGGGGAGGAGCTTGGTAAAGCGGCAGCCAACGGCGACTTTTTTGATCAAGCTCACAAGGATAGCAGAGGGGCCACCTCGCAGGGCGGGGCGGAAGCAAAGGTGTCCGTCCGGAAAAACCTCAACGAGACGGCGTTCTTTTTCCCGCATGTTGTCTCCAACGAAAATGGCGAAGTGGAGCTGACGTTCATCATGCCGGAAGCGTTGACGGAGTGGAAGCTGATGGCGTTCGTGCACGACAAACAGGTTCGCTCCGGGTTCATCGACGGCAAGACGGTCACGTCGCTCGACCTTATGGTGCGCCCGAACCCGCCGCGTTTTCTGCGTGAGGGCGACGTGCTTGAATTTACGACGCGCGTTTTAAACACCGGCAAAACCACCCGCACCGGCACCGTGATGCTCGACCTCAAAAACGCCGTAACCGACGACTCGGCCAACGCCCTGCTCGGCAACACATCACCGGAGTTGCCGATCACCATCCCCGCNGGGGAGTCGCGTAGTTTTTCGTGGCGGCTTACCGTACCGAACGGCGCACCCACGCTTGTCTATCGAGTCACCGCCTCGGCGGGTGATCAAGCGGATGCAGAGGAAAACTACCTCCCCGTGCTCTCCCGCCGCATCCTCGTCACCGAGTCGTTGCCACTGCCGATCCGCGATAAGGGCACCAAGAAATTTCAGTTCGAAAAACTGATCGCCGCTGATGAGTCGGACACACTCGAGCATCAGTCGCTCACCATACAAGTCGCGTCCAATCCGGCTTGGTACGCCGTGCTCGCCCTGCCCTACCTCATGGAGTACCCGCACGAGTGCACCGAGCAGCGGTTCAACCGACTGTATGCCAACTCGCTTGCCGCGCACATCGCCAACTCCGACCCGCGTATCCGCCGCGTGTTCGATCTTTGGAAAGGCACCGACGCACTCGACAGTCCGCTCGAGAAAAATGAAGACCTCAAAAGCCTGCTGTTGCTTGAGACTCCTTGGGTGCGCGAGGCCAAGGACGAAAGTCAGGCCCGCCGAAACGTCGGTATTTTGTTCGACAAAAACCGGCTGGCCACCGACGCCAAGCGGCTGTTCGACCAACTCGCCAAGGCGCAAAACGCAGACGGCGGCTGGCCGTGGATGCCCGGTGGCCGGAGCAACGATTACATCACGCTCTACGTCACCACCGGCTTCGCGCGTTTGCGGCATCTCGGCGTCGAGAACGTCAGCGTCAACCTTGCGACCAAGGCGCTGGACCGGCTAGATAACTGGATGCAAAAACACTACGACCGCATCAAGCGTCACGGTCATCTTGACAAAAATAACCTCAGTCAAACAATCGCCCTCTACCTCTACTGCCGCAGTTTTTACCTGAAGGACAAACCCGTCCCGGCAGCCAACAAAACTGCGTTCGACTATTTCGTCGGGCAGGGTAAAAAGCATTGGCTCACGCTCGGCAACCGACAGTCGAAAGCGCACGTCGGTATCGCGCTGCACCGGCTCGCCGACAAGGAGACGCCCGCCGACATTGTCACGTCCATCGTCGAGCACAGCGTCACCACCGAGGAACTTGGAATGTTCTGGCGCGACACCGAAAACTCGTGGTGGTGGTACCGAGCCCCGATCGAGACACAGGCCATGATGATCGAGATGTTTAACGAGATCACCGAGGACAAGGAAGCCGTTCGCGAATGCCAAATCTGGCTCATCAAACAAAAGCAGACGCAGGCCTGGAAAACCACCAAGGCCACCGCCGATGCGGTCTACTCCATTCTGCTCGGAGGGGACAACCTGCTCGCCTCGACCAAACTCGTCGAGGTCTCGCTTGGCGGCTACAAAGTGAAGCCGCAAAACGTCGATGCCGGCACCGGGTTTTATCAGCAAAAATTCGGTCGAGGCGAAATCAAGTCAGTGCTTGGACAAGTGCAAATGACCAAACACGACGCCGGGGTCGCCTGGGGAAGCGCGCACTGGCAATACCTTGAGGACATGTCCAAGATTACTCCGCACCCCGCCACCCCGCTACGCTTGGCCAAGGAGATTTATATTCGTGAGGACGAAAAGACAGGCCAAGTCCTCAAGCCTCTCAACCGAGATCTCAAGCCGGGCGACGAACTCGTCGTGCGCTTGGTTTTGCGGACTGACCGCGACATGGAATTCGTACACATGAAAGACCAACGCGGCAGCGGCACCGAGCCGGTTAATTTACTCTCCCACTACAAATATCAAGACGGCTTGGCCTACTACGAATCAACCCGCGACGCCTCCAGCCACTTTTTCATCGACTACCTACCCAAGGGCACCTACGTGTTCGAGTATCCGGTCAAGGTGTTTCATCGGGGCCGATACCAAACCGGCATCGCCAACATCCAAAGTATGTATGCCCCGGAATTCAACAGCCACAGCGCCAGCCATTGGCTCGAAGTGAAATAGCAACCCAGTTTTAAACAAAAAGGAGAGGAGGCGCTCCTATCCCGGCTTGGCCGTTGATTTACGCGAGGATGTCTTGGACGACTTCGCCATGGACATCGGTCAGTCGAAAGTCGCGACCGCCGTAACGATAGGTCAGGCGTTCGTGATCAAGCCCGAGCAGGTGCAGAATCGTCGCGTGCAGGTCGTGGACGTGCACCTTGTTTTCGGCGGCGTAGTAGCCGTAGTCATCGGTGGCTCCGTAGCGTAGTCCGCCTTTCACTCCCCCGCCGGCCATCCACATGGTGAAGCCTTCCGGGTTGTGGTCGCGACCATCGGTGTTTTGGGCGGTGGGTGTGCGCCCGAATTCCCCGCCCCATATCACGAGTGTGTCGTGCAGCATGCCGCGCGATTTTAAGTCCTTCAGCAACCCGGCGACCGGTTGATCGATCTCGGCGCAATTTCGCTCGAGACAAAATTTCATGTTGCTGTGTTGATCCCACTGCTCCTGCGGCATGCGATCCTGACTGTGTGTCACCTGAATGAACCTCACCCCTCGCTCGGCAAACCGCCGCGCCAAAAGGCATTGCAGGCCGAAGTTGCTACTCTGTTTTTGGTCGATGCCGTACAGCGCCTTCGTNGCCGCCGACTCTCCGACAACTTCCAGCACCTCAGCGCTCTCCCGCTGCATTCGGAATGCGAGCTCGAAGGAATGAATGCGTCCTTCGAGCGCAGCATCCGGCCCGGTCTCGGCCAGTTGTTTTTCGTTCATCTCCCGCAGTAACTCAAGTTGGAGCGACTGCTGATCGCGGTCGAGCCGNCCGTTTTTGGTGAAACGGAACTGTGCGTTCTCCACCGGCGCATTGGGGTATCCGGGCGTCNCAAGCGCGATACCGTGGTACGCCGCTGGCAAAAACGCTGAGCCGTAATTGTACACCCCGCCATGCAGGCTGGTCGGNCAGATGGTCACAAACCCGGGCAGATTGCGGTTTTCCGTGCCGAGCCCGTAGTTGATCCACGAGCCCATGCTCGGCCGGATAAAGTTGTCGCTGCCAGTGTGAATCTTGAGTAGCGCTCCNCCGTGTGCTGCGNTNGAGCCGTACATCGAGTTGATNAACGTAATGTCATCCACACAGGTGGCCACCTGGGGGAACAGGCTGCTGACCGGCATCCCGCACTGGCCACGTGGCGTGAATTCCCAGTGCGACTTNAGCAGGTTTTGAGTCGTAGAAAACTGGACCCGCGGCTTGGCGAACGGCAGCGGTTTACCGTGGTCGCGCTTCAACAGCGGCTTTTCGTCAAAGGTATCCACCTGNGACGGACCGCCGTGCATGAAGAGAAAAATCACCCGCTTGGCTTTCGGTTCGAAATGCGGGCGCTTGGGAGCAAGCGGATCCGGCTTCACCTTGGCAAACCCGGACTCGGCCAACAACGACAGCAGCGCAAGGTTGCCAAAACCGGTGGCCGACCGACGAAGCATATCGCGCCGGCTGATCGGTCCATTGCAGAAAAGGTCGCTCATCAGTTNATGTACAAAAATTGGTTCGACTGCAGCAGCACCTGACAAAACGCCNCCCAGCTTTGCGCCTCCCGCTTGGCCAAGGTCAGAGTCTCCGGAAACACTTGGCTCAACCGCTCGACAAATTTCAATGCCGACGCCTGCTCCGCCTCGCTTGGCTGGCGGCTCTGCGTTGCCTCGTACAAAAAACGAACCCGCTCAGAAGGCTCATCGGGGCCGCGCTTNGCCAAGGCCTCGGCCTGCTGCATCAGCCAGGCGTTGTTCAGGAAAAACAACGCCTGCGTCGCGACGTTGGTGGCGTTGCGCCGGCCGGTCGGTGTGCCGGGGTCAGGAAAATCAAACGCATCGAACAATTCGTAAACGTGGGTGCGATGCACCGGAACGTAAATCGCACGGCGAGTGATCCNACGGTATATTTCATTGTTGCGGTCGAGTTCGTCCGAGGTTGGATCCTGCGTTTTGACGACGGCAGCCAGCCCTCCCATTTGCAAATCCAGCCGCCCCGCCACCTGCAACAAGCTGTCGTGGATCACCTCGGCCTCCATGCGTCGGCGGTTCATGCGCCAGAGNAGAGTGTTTTCNGGGTCGGCCTCGGCGGCATGGGCGTTGTTCGNAGTGCTCATCCGGTACGCGCTCGAGCGGAGGATCAGTCGGTGCAGATGCTTGATCGACCAGTCGCTGCGGATGAGTTCGGACGCNAGCCAGTCGAGCAACTTCGGATGCGTCGGCTCGGCGCCGCGGATGCCAAAGTCGTCCGGCGTGCGGACGAGCCCGTTCCCAAAGTGCCAATGCCANACACGGTTGGCGATGACGCGCGCCGTCATCGGATGGTCGTCGTCGGTCAGCCAGCGGGCCAACTGCAATCGGCCGCTGGTTCCATCATCCACACGGTGGCGGTCACTAAAATCAAACGGCATCGGCACCCCGCGCGGCGCGGTCTCGCCCAGTGTCAGATAGTCTCCTCGGACGTGAACGGCCAAATCCTCAATCTTCCGATCCTCCACCGCCATCGCCTTGGGTAGCTTGGGCATGGTCGACTCGACCTTGGCCAAGCGCTCGCGGTTGGCCTTGAGCCGGCTGAGCGTTGCCTCGGGAAAATTGCCCTCGATCCCCTCCGGCAACGTGAACGGCCCCTTGGCATTTTTCACGAACTCCAATAGCTGTTTTTGCTCCGGCGTGGCCTTGGCCGCCTCCCAGCCTCGGGCCTCGTCGAACAATGCCTGGTAATGGTTCGCGACTGCGCGGAGCGAGTTGGGCGTGAATCCACTGAACCAATCGCGCACCAGCGCGAACTCGCCCCCCTGCGCTTGGCCAAGCGGACGACAGACGCCGGAGCGGATGTCATTGGCTAAGCGCTTGGCCTCAGTGCGAAACGACCGGGGCGGCAGCTTGGCGTACTCGAGCCAGACATGAAACAGCGGATTAACCTCCTGCTCGGCGCGAGTCAACCGGTNCACCCACTTTTTNAACACGCCGGGCACGAGGTTTTCCTCGGTGGCAACCTGATTGAGATCGCGCGGCGCCCAGCTTTCATCCGNATCGACGAGCGCTCCGGTTTTCGGNAGCGGCGCCTCGATGATCAATACCTTGTCGATGTGCGACATCAACGGCTCGGATTGGATGCGCAACGCATGCTTGCCAGCCTCCAGCCTNTACANGCCTTCGACGATCCACTTTTGATGTTCCGGCATCCAGCCTCCGGTTGTTTTGTTGAGCGCCTCCGGTTGGAGTACTTTTCCATTCAGCAAAATCTGCCCCGGTCGCTTGCGCAGCGCAGCGTAACGCAGTTCGATTTGGTAGTTGCCGGCGGCGGGTAGTTCGATGTCGTACTCAGCAAAGTTTTTCTGCCCGCCGGGATCGCTGATAATGCCGATGTCCTTGCCGTAGTTGGAACGATCCACCGAGACGTTGCCCCGATCAAAATCCTCCGCCTCAANCAACAGCCCCTTGCCNGCGGCGTTCTGATCCATCGCCGTCGGGCCAAGCGGCTCNGGCACACCGAGCATGCGGCGGCGGGCGATCACTTCGTTTGCGCCAAGCAAATAGCTCGCGGTGTCCTGCCGCACCTTATTCTGAAGCACCTTGCGGGCCTCGCGGGTAAGAGTCTCGTTGGCGGACTTGAGTTGCGCCGACTCGTCGCGCGCTTTTTTGAGCACCGCCATCTCGCTGGCGGTACCGACTTCGCGCTCATGCCAGTCGGCCACGATGTTGTAATGCTCCATCGTGTAGGTGCTCTTGAAAATACCGGCCATCGAGTAGTAGCTCTTAGTCGAGATCGGATCGAATTTGTGGTCGTGACACCGCGCACAGCCGATGCTCAGCCCCATGAACGCCTTGCCGATCGTGTCGATCTGCTCNTCGATGATGTCCATCTCCATCTTGCGCGGATCNGGCTCGGCCAAAATCTTCGTGCCGATCACGAGAAACCCGGTTGCGATAATTCGACGGCGGATCGACTCCGGGTCGTCCCCCNCCGGCATCAGATCGCCCGCGATCTGTTCCTGCACGAATTCGTTAAACGGCTGGTCGCGATTGAAAGAGTCGACCACATAGTCGCGGTACTTGTTCGCGTTGGGGAAATATTTGTTTTCGTCGCCACCATTGGAGTCGCCGTAGCGTGCCACATCAAGCCAATGCCGGCCCCAGCGTTCACCGTAGCGCGGCGAAGCGAGCAACCGTTCCACCGCGTTGGCCCAGGCNTGCGGCGACGCCTCCGCCTCGAACGCTCGTAGCGCCTCCGGNGTTGGCAANAGGCCTGTGAGATTCACCGTCACGCGCCGGAGCAAATCGCGCTTGGCCGCCGGTTCGGCCGGCTCCAGTCCGGCTGCCTCCAGCTTCGCGAGAATGAAAGCATCAATGGGCGACTGCACCCACGCTTGGTTTTTCACTCGCGGCAACGGCTCGTATTTCACCGGTTGGAACGACCAAAAATCCAGCCCGGCCGGCTTGGGCGCACCCTCCGCCGCTTGGCCAAGCAGGAGCACGGCGACNAACAGCCCGAGTTGTGTGCGAAAAACCTTCAAGTATGCGACCGCGATCATCGACGATGCAGCCGATTTNGCAACCCATTTTGCTTGGCCGAGCCGGTGNGTTTGCCTANTTTCGCGGCCGTGATTCACTCATGCAACGACCGCCTCGTGCTGCCTGAGGATCACGCTTGTCNAGTATCATGAACAATCTTTTCAGCACACGTTGGGTTTGTGCGCTTGCGGCCGCCGTCTCGTTTTCCGCGCTTGGCCAAGCGGAGGATGTCAAATTGACCGGCAAACCGTACATCGACATGAATTACGGCCCGTACCTCAGCGCGTCGATTGAAGTCGGCACGGGCAACATCGCCTACAAAGGCATCGCGATCCGGCTCGACGAAGGCCCCGGCGGCGTGTCCAAGGGCAACCAGTTCGTGGTGTTCGACACCGACACCCTGCGNATGGCCGCCGCATGGAGTGGCGACAAATTTATNGACTGGCGCAGCATTGTCTACGATGGCAGCCACGGCACACATCCGAAGCTCTCGGGCGAAAAACTGTTCACCAACCCGGTCGCACCNGGCTGGGCCAAACCGGGTACGGACAGCTTTGANGATCCCCGACTGCGCGGCCTCGACAAAAAACCGTACGGCCCGCTGCCCCGCGACTGGGGTCAATGGCAGGGACTCGGCCTGCACGGCGACCGCGTGTTTTTGCACTACAAGATTGCCGGCAGACAAGTGATCGAAACGCCTTTCCACAAGAAAAGTAACGGCGTGGAAGCCGTGGTGCGCACGATGAATTTCCAAGAGCGCGACGAGGCGATCACGCTGCAAGTCATCAAGGGCGAGGGCAAAGCCAAGTTCTCAACCCACAACGGCATCTCGATAGCTGAATTTGACAACGGCCCTGCCGTGGCGCTCTCGACCGATGCCGGCGGGGCCAAGTTCGTCGCGACGGAGGACGGGCATTTGCGTCTGGCCATTCCTTCCGGCGGACTGCTCGCGCTCAACCTCGCCATCGCGAACGGTAACGCGGAGGACGTGGCCAAGCTGGTCGGCTCGCTTGGCCAAGCGGAGAATCTTCTCGAGACGTTGCGATCCGGCAGCGACCGGCGCTGGACCGAGACCGTTAAGACCAAGCCGCGCCGACTGGGCAAGCCAGGCGCATTCGTCACCGAAATCATCACTTCGCCAGACAAGAACCCGTACCGCTCGTGGATGCGCCTTGGCGGCTTCGACTTTTTCGAAGGCGGCGACCGTGCTGCCGTCTGCACGTGGATGGGTGACGTCTGGATCGTTGAGGGCATCAACAGCGATCCGCAGGAGTTTACGTGGACGCGCATCGCGACGGGTATGTTTCAGCCACTTGGTCTGAAGATCGTTGAGGGCAAGATTTTCGTGACGTGCCGCGATCAAATCACGCAATTGGTCGATGCTAATGGCGATGGCGAAACTGACTACTACAAGGCGTTCAACCACGACGCACAGGTGACCGAGCACTTCCACGAATTCGCGATGGATCTGCAGACCGACGCCTACGGGAATTTCTACTACACCAAGGCCGCTCGCCACGCGAAGACGGCTCTCGTCCCGCAACACGGCACGCTGCTCAAGGTGTCGCCCAATGGCGACAAAACAGAAATCATCGCCAGCGGTTTTCGCGCGCCCAACGGCGTGTGCGTCAACCCGGACGGCACATTTTACGTGAGCGACCAAGAGGGCCACTGGACGCCGAAAAACGAGATCAACCTCATCGAGAAAGGTAAGTTTTACGGCAACCTCATGGGCTACCACAAAGGCCTCACCGAGGCGGATATCACCTCGCCCATCGTCTGGATGCACAACGATTTTGACCGATCCCCCGCCGAACAACTNTGGGTGAACAGCGACAAGTGGGGCGGCCTTGGCGGCCAACTCATCAACCTCTCCTACGGCACCGGCTACGTCTACGTGATCATGGAGGAAAAAGTCAACGGCCGTGCTCAGGGTGGCGTGGTGCGCATTCCCGACTTTGATTTCCCGACCGGCGTCATGCGCGGCCGCTTTCACCCCGGCGACGGCCAGCTCTACGCGTGCGGCCTGTTTGGCTGGGCCGGCAACAAAACTCGCCCCGGTGGTTTCTACCGGCTCAAGCACAACGGCAAACCGGTCCACTTGCCAGTCGCCATCAACGCGCTCAAGGAGGGGGTGTCACTCACCTTTACCCACGAACTCGATCCAGAGACCGCGGCCGACCCCGAGAGCTACCTCGTCAAGCGTTGGAGCTACAAACGTACTCGCAACTACGGCTCACGCGACTTCAAGGCCGACGGCAGTCAGGGCCGCGACACTGCAGAAGTGACCGGCGTGAAAATCTCCGACGACAAAAAATCCGTCCTTCTGCAGGTCTCCGACATGAAGCCGATCATGCAAATGCAGATCGAATACAAGATCGACACCGCGGATGGCGAATACCTCTCCCACCGAATCCAAAACACCATTCACGCCATCGGCAACAACGGCCCCTTCGCTAAGAAATAGCGTTTGGCCAAGCGGTGTTACTCGGCGATGCCTAGGTCGTTTAGAAAGGGCTTGAGAGAGCGGGGACGGCCGAGGAACTTTTCAATCGACTCGTTGACATCGCGGGAGTCACCGACTTCATAAATCTCGCGGCGCAGTCGCATGCCTGCTTTTTTGTCGTAGTACCGATTCGGCGCCGTCTCGAAAACCGTTGCCATNTCCGCCGAGATNGCATCCGCCCAGGCGTAGCCGTAGTAGCCGGCATCATAGCCCATCAGATGACCGAAGTAGCCGACGAACGAGGTGTTGTCCTGCGGCTTCATGTAAACGTCCTCAGTGATCTGGTGTGACAACTCAACCGGGTCGACGGCGTTGGCTTCGTCCACACTCAACGTGTGCAGGCCAAGGTCGACCAAGCCGTACGAAAGCTGGCGGCGATAGTGCCGGGCGATGGTGGCCTTCTTGGCCTCCTGTAGTTTGTCGAGGATGGACTGCGGAATTTTCTTTGACGGGTCGCGATAGTCCGCCGCAAACGAGTCGAGCACGGACTTGTCCCAGATCCAGTTTTCCAGCATTTGCGACGGTGCCTCGACAAAGTCACGCGGCACACTCGTCCCAGCGAAACGACTGAATTTCGTGCGTGTCAAAATTCCGTGCAGCGCGTGGCCAAACTCATGGAAAAGCGTCTCGACATTGTCGTGCGAAAGCAAGGAGGGCTTGTCTTTTCCCGGTGGCGGGAAGTTGCAGATGAGCGCCACGGTGGGGCGCTGGTAGTGGCCGCTTGAGAGCCGTTTTCCGGAGATCAGCGGAAACATTGCGAAGTGGTTGAACTTCCCTTCGCGCGGGAACATATCGAGGTACAACGCTCCCAGAGGTTCGCCTGAAAATGAGTCGTAAACATAATGCAGTGTGACCTGATCATTCCATTTGTAATCCGGCTTGGCCTCAACAATTTTCAGGCGGAAAATCTCCTCATATACCCGGAACATGCCCTGCAGCGTCTGTTCATACGGGAAAAACACGCGCAATTGCTCCGCGTCGACGGAGAACTTCTCCTTCTTGTAGAGGTTCTCGTAATAAAAAATATCCCACATGTGAACGACGGCATTCGGGTCGCCAGTCTCCGCCCTCTTGATCTTGGTGAACTCCGCCATCTCGGCCTTCCACTTTGGCTCAAGACCGCGCTTGAGGTTCATCAAAAAGTCGCTGGCAGTTTTGCCGTCGCCCGCCATTTTGACTTCGCAGCGGTAATCGGCCCACGTTTTGTAGCCGAGCTTATTGGCGATTACGGCACGGAGTTGCATCACCTTTTTGAGCAGCGGCACGTTTTTGTCGCTCGCCAAAACCAGACGCTCGGCGGAAAACCGGATGCGGGTCTGCTCCACTTTTGCACTGCGTAAAATGTTCAGGTAATGAAACGTCACATTGGCTTGCAGCGTGTACTCATCATTCCCGGTTTTGACCTGCTCGAGAAACGACTCCGGCAGTCCATCGAGTTCGGCCTTCGTAAATTTCAGTGACTTTTTCGCGTTGGTGATGTTGGTGCGAAACTCGGTGGTCGCAGCGGCCAATTCCTTGCGCAGTGCCTCGACCTCGCTCCGTTCCGCCTNGGCCAGGTGCAACCCGGCCCTGCGATAGTCGCGTAGTGTCTGCTCGAGCATCCGCTTGGNCTCCCCTTCCAGTTCCGGCTTGGTGTCGGCATAGGTCTTCACTGCACGGTAAACATCTTCGCGGTAATCCAGCCCGACCGCCCATTCGTCGACCTTNTTGATGGCCTCAGTCGCCTTGGCACGGTGCTCCGCATTTTCGCTGGTTTCCTTGATCATGTAAGTGCGGTTGGCCACCAGCGACACCTCAAANGACATNTCATCGAGCGCGCCGATCGTGTTTNCAAATGTCACTGCGNTTGGCTTNAGTTTGCCGATGGNATCCAGTTTGGTNTTNGCGGCAGCGATGGCANCGTCGACCGCATCAAGCGATGCCTGCGGGGAACGCTCGAACGGTGGCAGCGACACAATCGAGCCATNGCGCAGGGCGATTTTTTCAAANTTGGCCCAGTCGGAGGNTAATTCCGACTCCGGCGCGAGNCTGATGGTCGGGGAGGAACAGGCAACAAGCGTGNCTGCGGCGGCGAGGAGTAGTNCGCGAAGAATCATGCGGGCANGCTACCGCCGGGGGCCATTTCCNCTCAAGCAGATTCAGGGGGCNATGATCTTNGGAGCANCCGCTTGNCCAAGNTCAGGCGAATCCACGCGTCTCGCTTTGACCGCCACATACGGAGGCACGTAATGGCTGCGATGCCGGAAGGTGCCCGGCTCGGCTCCGGCGTTGCCATGGTTCGGTTCCGCCAAGTCCTCAATCACAAACCCTGAGCAACACAGCCCCCCGATTAGTTCCTCCCAGCGATGCACGAATTCGAGTGCCCCTTTTTCGCGATGCTCAAAATCCCCCTGCAGCGGTGGCAGCGGGCCGTTGTCGTAATAACTCTGCGACACTGCGTAGCCATTCGGGAACGGCGTGGGCGCCGCCTGTAGATTCGTCGGCTGTTTGTGTTGGCTGAGGTATTGCCCCCCCACCCTCAACACCCTGGCGATCTCGTCGTAGACCTTCAGCAGATTGGGCACGTAGCACGTACTCACCGGTTGGCTGACCAGATCGAACGACGCGTTGGCTAACATCGAAAGATCGTCCATCGAGCCGACCAACGCGGTCAGCTCCAAGCCGCGTTCCCGGGCCACCTGCTTGTCCTGCTCGATCATCTCCGGGCTGATGTCGACCACAGTCACATTCGCCCCGGCCGCGGCATACAGCGGTGCCTGCAACCCGCCGCCGCCAGCGATGCAAAGCACCTCTTTGCCGTCGAGCCCGCCGGAGATCCAACCCCGGCCATTGATCGCTTTGAGGGGGGCCTTGAATTCGTCGTCGCGAGCCGTGCGCGTGTGCAGCCGCCCCTGCTGGACGCGCTCGTCCCAAACCCGCCGGTTGTGGTCCTTAGCCAACTCCACGCGGGCGTTGTAGCCTCGGGGCCGCGCTTGGCCAAGCGCCGTTTTAGAAAATGAATGGCCCCGGCTGTTTCCACAACCGGGGCCACCCTATGAGCAATAAGCTTAAGCTTATTTTCGGGCACGCATTGAACCGCAACCGTTATGACGCGCGCCCAAATTCATATATACAAACCTTTGGCCATCAATAAGTTCCACGGCTTGACTGTTCAACTGGGGAAAAAGTATTGCATCAAAAACTTTTAGCAAGGCTTTTCTGCGAA
>NZFR01000063.1 GCA_002689335.1 Verrucomicrobiales bacterium | reverse complement strand
GAATCTCGGACACCCGACTGACTTCGTCCGTGTCCAATTGTTTGGCCAATTCCTCGATCCGCTTGAGGTCATTTTCCCCAGCGGACACCACAAGCGCGTTGATGCGTTCGTCGACGTTTACCGCCACCGCCGGACCGACTGTGGTACCTGTGTCACGGTACAAGCCTTGGATGATTTGCGACACGCTGGCTGCGTTGGCCTTGACCAAGGGGAACACAGCAACGTTGATGTCCGGGCTGGACTGCTCGGCATCCAACCGATCGACCAACTCGCGAACCATCGGTAGATCTTCTGTCGCAGCCCCGACCACCAGTGCGTTGGCGATGGAATCGGCGATGATTGTTACGGGCTGCGGCGCTTGCCCACCCGGAGGGGTCGAGCGGCCGGNAAACAGCCGGTCGAGCATGAGTTTCAACTTCGCTGCCGAGCCGTTTACCAGCGCAATGACCTCGTACTGATTTTGAGCCACGGCTGCATCTGCATCCAGTTTTGAGAGCAACNCATCGATAATCGCGAAGCTCTCCTTGCCTCCGGTTACCAACAGTGTGTTGGTCCGTTCGTCCGGCGTCACAACNACCGGAATCACNGCATCCGGGTCTCCCACTGTAGCCTCTGCTGTCCGCTTGGATTTAAAGAACGACTCAATGGTCAGGGCCAAGCGAGTCGCCGATGCGTGTTTCAACTCATAAACCTTGAGCGAACCGGTTCGTGCGTAATTCTTGGTATCAATTTGCTTCACCACTTCGCGGACAACCGCCAAATTTTCAGGGCTGGCAGACACGATGAGTGTNTTCGTAGAGTGATCCACCGATATCGCGATACTCTCGCGGTTTGCCCGAGCTGCCCCAGACCGGACTGCTCCCGGCCGGTACAATCCCTGTTTCACCANCGACCGCAACATCGCCGCTGCCCGCTGTGCATCTGCGTAATNCAGCGGNATGATCGTTAACTGGCTACTCTCGGTTGTCGGTTCGACATCCACCTTGGCCACCAAGTCCCGNATCATATCCATATTTTCCCCACTGGCTGTGACGATNAGCGAATTGGTAAGGTCGTCGGACTCCACGTTGACCCGCTCCTGTGGCTGGGTCGGCTGCCCCGGCAACGTGAGATTGCGGCGGCGTGCCGAGAAAACGTCGTTGACCATTCCGGCAACCTGCGACGCATCGTTGTGAATCAAGGGCAATACCTCGATTTGGATTCCTGGGTTCTCTGGTTTGACATCCAAGCGCTGTATCAAACTATTGACGATGGCCAACGTCTTTTGAGATGCCGCAATAATCAGAGCGTTGGTGCGACCATCGACNACGACGTTTGGACGATCCTCAGGCCTGACTTGCCCTCGAGCTTGCCCACGGTAAAGATCCTCGATNACGTTTTGGATGGTGGCGGCNCTGGCATGCTCCAGTGGGTAAATCTGAATCGCCTCCATGCCGCCCACCGACGGTACATCCAAAGTGTTAATGACCTCCTGGATCAATGGAAGCAAATCAGATCTTGCAGCGACAATGATGGTGTTTGATCTATCATCTCCTTGAATGGTGAGGGTATCACGCACCGCAGGCGCTTCGGATATAGTCACACCTTCTCCCTGTAAATAAAGCCTCAGGCGGGTCACCTGCCGACTGATGCCCTCACGCGAAGGGTCATTGCTGTTCTCGTTGAAGACAGACTGCAGCATCGGCAGCACTTGGTCTATGGACGCGTGTTTCAACCGGATGATTTTCACATCAGTAACATAGTTTTCAACGTCCTTATCCAGATCGGCGATCATGCGCTCGGCTAGGTCTACCGTGTCGGGATCGCCACTCATGATGATGCTGTTNGTGCGATCATCGACGCCNAGATTCAGTTCATTGACCAGCGCCTTACCACCACTNCCCTCTGGCTCCGCGCGCCCNCCAGGNCCTTCGCCAAGCGCTCGGCTTTGCGAGAAGATGTTGTCTAGCGTATCCCGAACATTTTCCGCATCGGCATATGACAGCGCGACAATCCTAATTGTAACACCATCTAGGACGGAAACAGTGTCCATGATTTTGACAAGTTCCTTCAGGGCAATCATGTTTTCAGCCGTCGAGGTCAATAGCACACGGTTTACTCCGTCTCCAGACTCGCCAAAAATCTTGATTGGCTGGGTGAGATCAAGCTGGACTGGCTGGCCCTNTCCATTAGTAATATTGAGTTTTTGAACCTGCTCGATAAGTGTCTCAGCTTCATCGGTTAGACCGCCTTGGCTCGCATCCGGCCGCAGCATCCTCTGAATAATCTGTGCAAGATTTTCCGCATTTGCCTTGCGCAATTCGATAATCTCCACTTCTGCCTCAGCGAAAGCTGGCGGAACATCAATACGCTTAATAATTTCAGAAATTTGATCAAACATATCAGGCCTAGCCAAGACAACTACCGATTTTGTTCGTGTATCTGGTCTTACATCCAGAGTTTCACCCGGACTGGTNACTTTCAACTCTTCAAAATACTCTTGGAGGTAGTCTACAGCATCTTCNGGTTTTGCGTTTCGCAATTCATAAAATTTCATGTCGACNTGACTTAGGCTGGGTTTATCCAGATTTTCGACCAGCACATCAATGTATTCAAAATCCAACGCTTCAGCCCTAATTATAACCGATCGAGTGCGTAAATCCGGAACAGCAACGACTTTAGGTGGCTGAGGAACTTTTTTAGGCTTACCATCTTCTATTACTGTTTTTTCTGGTCTTGAATATATATCTAAGATTGCCTTCGCAAGNCCCTCCGGATCAGCTTCCTTCAATTTGTANGTTCTAAATTCTGCATCACTTTCAATTATAGTATAATTTAGATCGTCGACTAAACGAGTAATACGATCCAACTCATTTGATTTNCCTGANGCCAAAATGGCATTGATTTTTTCATCAACTGCNATATAAACTTTNTCATCATTTANTNAGTATNGCTTCATCTTCTCCACGTTTCATTTTTNGCTCAGGAAGNTCTTCAACAAGTTCAATTTTAACGCCTGANAGATTTGAGTAAAAACCAGTTAAAGTCTCGGCTAAATCTTTGGCAGGCACCCCTTCAGAGGAGATAACTCTAATCTGCAGTGTATTATCCTGAGCGGCATCATCTAAATCATTTATTAGTGTGGAAATTTCTGAAATCTGATCTTTTGTAGCGATTAAAGTTATACTGTTGGTAAAAATATCCGCCTGAATCATGGGTTTTTTTAAATCATCCAAATCGGCATATAACTGATTCACTTGCTCCTCAACAATCAAGGCATCAGCATTTTCAAGGAGAACATAATTAATTTCCCGAGGTACTCTTTCTGGTTTTCGGTCGAGCATCGACAATAAGTTTGTAACCATTGTCAAATTCTCTTTTGGCACTAATACAAACAAGCTATTACTATTCTCAATTGGCCATATTTCTACAGCATCATCAATCTGCCTACTGCTAATTTTCGACTTCGGATTAAGCCTTAGAACTTGCTCCACCATACTCTCAAGCATCTCACCTACAGCTTCAGCCTCAGTGTGCTCTAGCTTGAATAACTGTAATTCAGTATCCTGAATTGCCTCAATAGGCTTAACATCTAACAGCGAGATTAGTTTTTCAGTCATCTCCANTTGGTCAGGAGGGACCAAAACAAATAGACTGTTAGTATCCTCATGCGGCCAGATCCTNATTAATCTTACCATTTCATAACTGGTCAAACCTGGCTTAGGATTAAGNGCCAACATTCTCTCAACCATATCCTCTAACATACTGGCCACATCCCCTGCTTCACCAAATTGTAATGGATAGATTTTTATTTCNCCCAAGCGTTCTTGTACTTCGCTAGANGTGTCCAACATCGTAATTAGCTGTTCTGTTAGAGCTTCAAGATCCGGAGGTACTACTGCCANAACTGTGTTACTGTCCTTGTGAGACCAAAACCGAACAGTATATTGGCGCGCCCGCCTTTCCTCTTCAGTGCCGGGGGTCAGCATGGCCATTCGATCAATGATATCTTCAACAACTTCAGCAAGCCTAGCTGCTGTCGCATTTTTAACAGGATAAAATTTTAACTCACCCTGTTGAAGTGCTTCTTCCGATTTTTGATCGAGCATTGGCAGNAATCTTTCNACCAAGGGGAACTGACGNGGAGGAACGAGAACAAATAAGGTTTTAGTAGGTTCGTCCCCCCAAACTCTCACAGAAAATCTTCGGCGTGAACGGTCAGTTTCCGTGCCNGGCATGAGATTTAGCACCCGCTCGATCATGTCCTCAAGCGTCTGGCCAACCGACTTCACCTCACCATTCTCTAACTTGTAAATGCGGATATCAACCCCACCCTCTGTCTCACCCTTGACATCAAGTTGCCGCACCAACTCAGTCACAGACTTCACTTTCTCCATCGGACCAACGATTACAAGNCTGTTGGAGTTCACCTCCGGNGTTACGGTAACCTCCGGTTTTTCGTCGCTAGAGCTACTGCTACTACGGCTGCTATAACTACTACGGCTTCGAGAGGAAGAACTTCGATATGTTCGCTCCCCTCCTTGAAGAGCTCGGTTCACTGCATCNGCCACAGAGGCAGCCTCTGCTTTTTCCAGATGAACGACCTCCATAACCGAGGCCTCCGGTCGATCCATCTTCTCGAGCGTCTGCACCAGTTCCTCCGCAGTAGCCAACTGCGAAGGTGTGCCCTGCACAATGACAGCATTGATTGCCTCGGCGGAAGTCACCTTGGCCTTGGCTGGCTGTGAGGAGGAACTTCGGCTGTAGCGTGATCGGTAGTAACTGCTACTTCGATAACTGCTGCTGGATGAGGTGTCCTCCGCGTCCAACATATCCCGCAANACCTTAGCGATCTCATCAGACTTACCCTTGGCCAATCGGAACGTCTTGATNCCATGCGTCACTTCTGCTGCAGCTTGAAATTCTTCAATCAACTTCTCGATACGCGCGAACTGATCCGCCGTGGCTGCGACCAGCAGGTGCCGGGTATCGTCATCAGCCTCAAACCTTGGCTGAATTCTGCCGCCGACCTGACCACTTGGCTTTTCGAAAATTTTATTAAGTGCCTCCGCAAGGTCATCAGTATCACCCTCAGGTAATCGATAGGAACGCACCTCCACTTCCCCGGTAAAATTCGGGGCATCAAGTGTGGAAACCAACTCTGCCACCTTATCCAGGTCTTCCGGTTGGCCGGAGACCACTAGCGAGCGGTCGTCCGCCGAGGCGGTCACAGTCAGTTTCTTCGCCAAGTCAGTTTGTTCCAGCTCCGTTGCCAGCACATTTGCAATGACACTCATCACAGAAGCGGCGGAACCCTTCTTCAGGGCGTACACTTTCAATTCCCGATCGCCGCTGACCGTTTCAGNGTCTAACATAGTGATCACCTCCTTGATCAAAGGCAACTGGCGGATATTCGCCGTGACGATCAACCGGTTTCCGCTGGCGTCGGCCATAATCATCGCGTCCACATCGCCCAGTTGCGTTTTCCCCTTCATCTGGTCCAGATAAACCTCCCTGGCCTGCGTGGCAGCAGTATCCGCCNTTGTGTTTACGAGGGTAAACACCTGCACAGCNCGGTCCGGCTTGTCGGTAAGGTTGTCCAACTGCTCGATGATCACCGAGGCCGCCTGCAAATCCTCCGGTTCTCCAGACACNATCAGCGTGTTACTCTTCGGATCCGACACGGCACTGATCCCAGATATCGCTCCGGTTAGAATGGTCGCAACCTGCGAAGGGNCGTTTGCCTGAAGTTTAAAAATNCGTGTGCCGGCAGTCTGCAAGCTGACTTGGTCAACCTGCTGAATGATCCCCTCGAGCACATCAAACTCATCGTCCGGGGCCATNACGATCAGGCGGTTCGAGGTGGCATCCGGCAACACCAGCACCTGGCCAGGATTCGCCCCGGGTTGATCCTTCAACTTCTCTGTATAAAGCTGCGTAACGGTTGCCGCCAAGGTNGTCGCTTGAGCATTTTTCAAGTCATAAACCCGGGTGAGACGTGGACGGGGCTGCTTNGTTTTAAGGCGNAGCTCAGCAACGATCTCCTCAATGGCTTTCACGTGTTCGTTTCTTCCGCTCACCACCAGCGACTGGGCGGCAGGGTCAGCCAGTATTTGGGCATCAACCGGATTATCTGCACTCCCCTTGAATCGATCCATGTAAACCTGCTCAGCCAGAGATTGTAGTCGCTCCACCTCTGCCGTGTCGCCCAGCTTGATGACGCGTGAAATACGGTCGGTCTTGGCATCAACCGGCGTCTCCAACTCGGAAACCATCTCCCTGATCTCTGTGATTTGAACAGCCGTTCCCATGACCACGACCTGTTTGTCTGTNGCTCCCGGCAGGATTGNNGCNGGGGTTCCNGGTAAGCCATCGACCTTNGCCTGATAGGCACTGGTCAAAACNGGCACCAGAGTGGCGGCGCTTGCCCGNNCCAACTCGACCACGGCAACCTCACGTTTCGAGGCTTCCGGTGTCACCAATAAGCCGTTCACGACAGCCTCCGCCTGCTNGATCATCTCNTTGGGCGACACGATGATGAGNCTTTTGCCNCTTGGCTCGTGATTAAAGCTCACGTTGTTNACNCCCTCGACNCCCCGCATCTGGGCNCCCCAGACCCNNGCCGCGAGCTTGGCCAATTCCTCGCCCTCATCGTCCGGCAATTCGATTACCTTGATCTCCTTGGCCACGTTGGGGTTCCCCACGTCCAACTGCTCCACGATCATGCCGACCGCCTGCAGATCCTCCGGGCTTCCAGCGACAATAAGCAGGTTGCTGGCTTCATCCGCGGCAACGCTCACGCGTCGTTGTTCCCGCCCACGGTAATCCTTCGTNACGAAGGTCTTGTTGATGATATCGGCGATCGTCTTGGCTTCAGTCGCCTGAATTTTGAAAATCCGGTTGCCCGCAGACTGGCGTGTGGTGGAATCCAATTGCTTCACCAGACGATCAATCTCNTCAATCTCGTCTTTGTTCCCCGTGATAATAATCCGGTTCGCGTTTTCATCCACCGTGATCGTTGTTCGCGATTTATAGTTGGCCCCATGCCTATCCTTCATCAGGGCGATGAACAGTTCCTCCACAAGCGGCCCGACCTTAGCAGCCTCCCCCGCTCGTAATTCCAAAATACGCAACTCGAGCGGTTTTTGACGGTTGTTCGTGTCCAGTTGGCGAACCACCGCCTCGGCGGCAGCCACGGATCTCTCGGCTCCGCTCAGGATCAGGCTGTTGCTCAACTCGTCGACTAACATGTTCACCTTCCCTCGGTTAGGGCCGGTGTTGAAACTTTTCTCAATCAATCCGGACATGTTCTGGGCGTTGGCCGAATTCAGCCGAATAACCTGAGTGACCTTTTGGCCACCGGTATCGCCCTTGGCCGAGACAAGCATCCGCACCAGACTCTCCACACGGCCCACCTCTTTTTGTGGGCCGCTGATGATGACGCGGTCGTTCTCAGCATCAGCGAGGATAGTCGCTGCGTTTGCCTTTCTCGATGGATTATCTCGCAACTGATCCTGGTACAGTTTGCCGATCGACTTCACGACCTCGTCCGATTGACCAAGCGGAACTTCAACAAACTTGAACTGGTGTGGCCCGAGGTCTTCTCTGCCTTCATTGAAATCACGGGAGAATACTTCAACTTGTTGATACTCCGCCTCCGTTCCAACGACAACCAAGCGCGTGCCATCCTTGTCTGCGAAGATTTGTGGGCGCGATCCATCAGGGGAAATTTGGTTATCAAACAGTCGTTTGGCCAAGTCGGCCAACTCCTGCCCGTTGCGATCCTTCAACCTCACCACGCGCATCTCGCGCTTAGCCGGCGTCGGCGTTTCGGTGACGGTTTCGACAATTTGGTCGATTACCACAAATTGCTCCTCGGTCGCGGTCAATACCAGCCGACTTCCCGGCTCATCCGGTAGGATCAACGGCCTCGGCATCTTCGAAAACTTGGCCTCCTGCATCCGTTGATCGATCAGTTTTTGGATGGATTCCACCATCTCACGGAACTTGCCGGACTCGCGGCGCGGGAGAGTTACCGAACGGATCTCTCGCTCGATCACCAATCCGCTGCTGTTTCGGTAGTCCTCCAAAAAATCTATGATCCGACTGTGTTGGGCTTCTGTGGACAGCACGACAAAACGCTTCCCACCCGTGTCCTCCACGATCTGAGGTTTCGGCCCTTCGCTAGGTTTGTCGTTGTTGAACAGGTTTTCGATCAGTGGCTTCACCTTGCGAGCATCGGCCCCTTCGAGATCCACAAAACGCATCGTCCGCTCCGGAGTGGAGGGCAGCACGTCGAGCGACTTTACAACCTGCGCCACGACTTCGTGTTGAGCCTTGTTTGCCGTGACGATCAACCGATTGTTATCCCGATCTTCAATCAGTCTGGGACGCGGTTGTTCCTTGAACGGCACCTCATCCATCCGCTCTCGGATCAACGACTCGATATTTCGGTAGATCCGATCGATGCGATGATTCACAAGAGGCAACATCGAGGTCGTGCGCGGCTCGGACAACGGCTCACTCAGGCCGGTTTCCAATTGGCGCACGATCGCCTCTGCCGTTTGCACGTCACCCGGGGAACCGGTCACAATGAGACTGCGAGTGTTCGAATCCGCTGAGATGGCCAGACGCGGTCGGGGATCACCTGAGGGAAACACATCCGAAGTCGCATTCTCTACCGCCTTTCGAACCGTATCCAAGTCCAGAGACTTGATTCGGTAAACTCGCGTGACATTCACGGAAGTGTTGGCTGCACGAGATCCGACTACGGCACCCGTGCCGTCCACCTGCAGAACAAACTTTTCGATCAAATCAAGTTGCCCCGCCACCGGAGCAGAGGCGATGACGCGATTCAGGTTATCATCAACAATGATGCGTGCTTTTAATTTGGCAGTCTTGGCGTCCTCCTTTTCTTGCGCCACACCGTCCACGCCTTTGCGGATCATGCCCGCCAAATCTTCAGCGCTCATTTTCGATGGATGAAAAATTTTCACCTCACCCGCCTTGGCATCCCCCGTTTCGAATTCCATCAAAAGNTGNCCCGCNGTTTCNACCCGATCGGCTGGCCCAAACAAAACCAGTGTTCGCGACGCATCGTCATGCACTGCTGTGACGTAAGTCGAAGGATCCGGCGCAAAGGAATCATACTTCTTTGTCTTATCGTTAAACTTCAGGCGCTTGGGTGCCGAAGCTTCGCCAAAAGTCTTGTTTATTAATTCAGCAACTACTGCCCCCGATGAGTGTTGAAGCATGTAAGTTTCCATGACCCGCTCCGCCTCCGCCCCAACATCGATCTGCGAAAGCAACTGTTGGATTCGTTTTATACTTTCCAGACGGTCGGTGATGATCAACCCCTTGCCCTGAGTCAAAGGCGCGACAGAGCCTGCGTTGGACAAAAGCGAAGTCGCCGCAGCCGAAACCTCCGAAGCGTCTAAGTGCTGCAACTGGACGACAACGGTAACGATTTGCCCGGGCCTCACATCTCCGGAAGTGTCCGTTCCTCGCAATACCTTGAGTGGTAATTTTTTTATATCCTCCAGTTTAGATAACTGCAGGTAACGCCCCGTTTCCACAAGAGCCACGCCCTTCATCGATAGAATAACGTTAAACACGTCCAATGCCTCTTGGTAGGTGTACGGTTTCGGATCGTGAAAAGTCAGCGTCCCGGACACCGGAGACTCGATGATCAGCGGCTTGTTGGTCATCTGCGAAAACCGCTGCAACGCATCAGCATACGGCACTCCCTCAAATTGGATCCGGATGTTGCGCTCCTCTTTTGCAGGTTGACTCGGCGACTCCTCCTTAGCGAGGACTTCGGTGGCGGGTGATGCCGCATCAACCGGCATGGCCGGCTTGGCATCCTCCGTCACCTCTTGGCCAAGCGCTTGGCCAAGCGGATTCGAAACCAAAAGCAAAAGACACGTGATCAGTCTAAGATAGTACATGTTGATAAAAAAACGATTAAGGGCAATACGGCCCAGCCGGCGATCGATCTAAAAACTCACCCCCTCGGTCAAGCGGACCGAAATCGCAACACCAGAAAAGATAAGACCCTCTGGCAACACATGTCCATGGGGACTTATTCACAACTTCCCCACAAGTTGAACACAATACCCAACCCGAAACACAAAAGCCGGCCTCATCAGACCGGCTTCCGCTTCATTTTATTCAACCGAAAAATCAGGTAACCGCCTGCCAACTCGCAGAGGTTTGGCGCTGGGCATATGCCCCATGCACACGCCGCAACCTCGTGCCGGTTTGGGTTTGGGTCTCCACAGACTCTTTCAAAGACGCCATTTCTCGGTTCAAATGATCGCTGTTTGCTTGATCCAGTTTCATTACCTGTTGCACCGCTGCCTGCACCTCCGGATCTTCAGCAAATCGAGATTTCCCCTCAAGGGCCGGGGCCTCCAGTCGCAAGATTGCCTCACGCACAGCCGCTTTTTTATCCTGCACCGACTCCACATTGACGAAATCTTTGTT
>NZFR01000062.1 GCA_002689335.1 Verrucomicrobiales bacterium | reverse complement strand
GAACTTGGGACTTATCCACGGAGCGGTGGCACAGGTGTTTTTAATTTTGATCTGCGGTATCGCGTTGGTCACCAGCGGTTGGTGGCAACGGGTGACGGTTAGCAAAAAGCTGGGAGCCGGGTTTACCGGAATTAAGGGAGCGATTATCGCCGTCATTTGTTTGGTTTTTGTTCAATTATTGCTGGGGGCAACGATGCGGCATCAGCATGCGGGCTTGGCCATTTGGGATTTCCCGTTGGCTCACGGTCAAGTTTGGCCGGCGATGGATGCGGCCGCGGTGGCAGAGTACAACGAAAACCGATTGGCGTTGCAAAGGCAGTTGCATGCGCAAAACCAACTGTTGGACGAGGCCGGGAACCCGAAGACGTTTTTGGCGACCGGTAAGGAGGTTCAATCTTGGCACGTTTGGTTGCAAATGCTGCACCGCATTGGTGCTGTCGCGACCTTGGTATTGGTGCTGTCGTTTGTGGTAAAAGCCCGGCGTCGACTTGGCCAAGCACATCGTTTCACCAAGGCCAGCTATGTGTTGCTGGCGATGATCCTTGGCCAAGCGGGCATGGGCATCTGGACGATTTTGAGTAACAAGGCTGCAGACGTGGCCACGATGCACGTGTTGCTGGGCGCTGCGTGTTTGGCGATGACGAGTGTGCTGCTGATGGTGGCCAAGAGATGCGAGTTTGTTTCGGATGTGGCAGGCCGCTTGGCCAAGCGCGAGTCGGCGGAGTTGCCGGATGCGGGCCGAGTTACGGCGGTGGCGGTATAATTTTAATGGGCAAAACCATTCAACAGACAGAAGTCGGCTCGAGGGCGAAAGCCTCAAATTGGCAGATTTTTTCCGAGTTAGTTAAGCTGCGTCTATCGGCACTGGTGTTAATCACCACACTTGTCGGGTTTTATGCCGGGCTGAATGGTGAAACCGGCGGTTTGTCACAAAATTTGGCCAAACTCGGCTTGGCGCTGTTGGGTACGGGGTTGTTGGCAGCCGGCGCTGCGGTTTTAAATCAGTATTTGGAACGCGAATATGATGCTCGGATGAACCGGACGCTGGATCGTCCGTTGCCGAGTGGTACCGTGGGGCCGGAAGCGGCGCTGCTTTTGGGTGGGGCTTTTTCGGTGATCGGCCTGCTGACGCTCTCGGCTTGGGTGAACCTTTTAGTGGCGGTGCTCGGCGCGGTCACGCTGGTGACTTACTTGTTTGTTTACACGCCGCTGAAACGGAAGTCGGAGTGGAACACGATCATTGGGGCGATACCTGGTGCGCTCCCGCCGTTGATGGGTTGGGCGGCAGCGAGAGGGCAGGTGGATCCTCTAGGCTGGACGTTGTTCGGAATTTTGTTTTTTTGGCAAGTGCCGCATTTCATGGCGATCGCTTGGCTTTACCGTGAAGATTACGCCAAGGCCGGTTTCGTGATGCTGCCTAACGTCGACGAAGAGGGTGTGCGGACCGGCCGGCAGGCGATCAGCCACACAGTTTTTTTGGCAATCGCGAGTCTGATGCCGTTCACCATGAAACTGGTCGGGACGGTATATTTGGCGGGCGCGATTTTGCTGGGGATGCTTTTTCTGTTGGCGGCGGTGAAGTTTTCGAGAGATTTGAGCCGGCAAAGTGCCCGGCGTTTGTTTTTTGCTTCCATCATCTATCTACCGCTTTTGTTGGGGTTGATGGTCGTGGATAAATTGGGGATTTAGCCGGATTGGTTCACCCTGCGATTGACAGCAGGGCAGCCAAACCGATAGTTTGTTCTGCTTTCGCGGCGGTACAGGCTGACAAAGTAAAGACTGTATTTGAGAACGTTTAGATAATGAGCGCAACAACCGANGCTGCCAAAACGGCTAATGCTGTGGATGTGAATCATGAGGAAAATCACGATCACCACGAGCAAAGTTTTTGGCGCACCTACATTTTTTCCACCGACCACAAGATCATCGGCATCCAGTACGGTTTTACCGGATTGGCCTTTTTGTTCTTTGGTTTTTGCTTAATTGCCATGATGCGATGGTCGATGGCCTACGAGGGGGCTCCTATTCCATTCGTGGGGCCGATGCTCGAANCNCTNNTGGGTAGTGGTGTTGCTCCCGGTGGCGTGATGACTCCCCAATTGTACAATGTGTTCGGTGCGATGCACGGAACGATCATGGTGTTCATGGGTATCGTACCGGCGGTGTTCGCGGCGTTTGGCAACTATGTGGTACCGCTACAGATTGGAGCGGTGGATATGGCCTTTCCGCGTATCAATATGGCCAGTTTCTGGTCATTCTTTATAGGCTGCGTAGTCATGACTGTGAGCTTTTTTATCCCGGGCGGAGCGGCTCAGGCCGGTTGGACTTCCTACTCGCCTCTGGCGACGGTCATTCCTACTGATGGCCAAACTTACTGGTTGATCGGAATGATTTTGCTTATTACCTCGTCACTGCTTGGCGCTGTCAATTTCTTGGTGACCATCATCAACTTGCGTGCCCCGGGTTTGACTTGGATGCGTCTTCCGTTTTTTGTTTGGGCCCAGTTCATCACGGCGTTCCTTTTGTTGCTCGCGTTTCCTCCGCTGGAAGCCGCCGGCATCCTGCAGTTGATGGATCGAGTGCTTGAGACGAGTTTCTTTTTGCCGACCGGCTTGGTTGTGAACGGGATGGATGTGGATGTCAGCGGTGGCGGGAGTCCGCTTTTGTGGCAGCACTTGTTTTGGTTTCTAGCGCATCCAGAGGTCTATGTTCTCGTTTTGCCTGGGATGGGAATTGTTGCTGAAGTAATCGCAAATAATACTCGCAAGCCGATCTGGGGATATAAGTATCTAGTTGGTTCGGTTGTTGTACTTGGTTTCTTGGCGTTCATCGTCTGGGCACACCACATGTACATGACGGGCATGGGCACGGTAATCAGTGCCTTCTTTCAAACAACCACGCTTCTAATCTCAATCCCTTCGGTGATTATTTTGACATGCTTATTTATATCGCTTTGGGGTGGATCGATTCGTTTCAACACCCCAATGCTTTTTTCATTGGCTTGGCTGCCAATGTTTGGGTTAGGAGGTCTAACTGGTCTTCCCCTCGGCTTTAACTTTAGTGATGTNGCACTGCATGACAGTTACTACGTGATCGCTCACTTTCACTATGTTGTAGCTCCAGGAACGATCTTTGCGATATTTGCAGGTGTCTATTATTGGTATCCGAAAATGACAGGGCGAATAATGAGCGAATTTTGGGGCAGGGTGCACTTTTGGTCATCACTCATCTTCATGAACCTGATTTTCATGCCGATGTTTGCCCAGGGCATGGCTGGGATGAGTCGACGCATGTCGGATGGTGGAGCGACCTATTCACTATCAAACCCGGACAACGCTGATGCCGGCGGTACCCTCAGCGACATGATCATGGGATTGAACGTTTCCATCTCTGCTGCAGCATGGGCGATGCTTCTTGCACAGATACCATTCATCATCAATTTGTTCTGGAGTGTAAAATATGGCAAAAAAGTCGAGTCAGATAATCCTTGGCGTGCTACCACTTTGGAATGGGAAACACCGACTCCTCCGCCACATGGCAATTTTACTAAAGAGGTCAAAGTTTACCGCGATCCTTACGAGTATAGTGTTCCCGGAGCGAAGGAAGATTTTACGCCACAGGCTCAACCCTCAAATTAAGCGACTTTATTCTTAATGGAAATCCCTTACACGGTTAAACCTAGGCCAGACACCGGCCTATACAANGCAAAACTGGGTATCTGGCTGTTCCTCGCTTCAGAGGTAATGTTGTTTGGTGCGCTCTTTTCTTCTTACGTCCTGTTGCGGGTAGGTGCTGCGGATGGTACTTGGTCGATGGGGCTTATGGATATTATCGTGGGAGCTGGCAACACCATGGTGTTAATTGCCTCCAGTATGTTTGTTGTTTTAGCTTGGGCTAAGCTGAAACAGGGAGATTTGGCCGGTTATAAGAAGTGGAAATGGGCCACAGTAGGCTGTGCAATTTTATTTCTCATTGTAAAGTGGTCATACGAATGGCCTACGAAGTTTAAGCATTACGACGTTTGGTTCAACGATTCCGCCGTGCTCTATGCTAAAGTGAATGAAGGCTACGCTACAGAAGCCGGTAAAAATCCTGACGACTTATTACGTGATGAAGTTGACAAGGAGGCTAGCTTGTCCAAGTTGCATGTCAGGAATGAAATATATGTTAAGCGTTTTTTCAAAAGCGCCAGTACGGCAAGTCTGGATGCGTTCAATACTGCATGGGATTCTGGTTCACTCGCGCTTTCGGGTTACATAAATGGATATGAGGATGCACTGATCAACTTAGAGATCATCGACTGGAAGGCTGACGCAGGTTTGTCGGAGGCTGATGCGGATAATGCCTTACTTAAATTAGATGCCAAAAACCCATCTGAACTGCGAACAAAAGGGGGCTTGCTTCTCGAAAAAGTTAGTTATGATGATGCCAAACTCGCCGAGTATAATTTGACTAAGGCTGGATATGCCGTGTCACTTTCTGTGGCTGATTATGAGACAGTCAATGGACGTCCCTACTTTTGGCGAACTAAGAGGGTGAATGAGGATATAGGAGGAAAACCTCGAGTGAGATCCATAACTTTTGAATTAGATAAAAGCGGTAAAAATGAAGTCAAAATTCAATCTTCAGAAATAAAGCGCCTTAATTCCTATGAGCCGAAACATAGTACTTTTTTTGGTATTTACTACACGATCACGGCGCTTCACGCTGCCCATGTTTTCGGTGGTATCATCGTGATGATTTACAACTTGTTGCCGATCGGCTTGGCTACTTGGCACCGAGACCGAGAACAGTTTGCTAACCGAATTGAGTCTTTTGGCCTCTTTTGGCACTTTGTAGACTTGGTTTGGATTTTCCTCTTTCCGATCCTCTACATCTTATAATCCTAATGGCTGACTCACACGACTCTCCGGATTTTATCCAGTCCCTAATCAAGTTATTTTACATGGTCGGTGGTGTGTTGGTTGCGGGCACACTTATTACTGTTTTAATTGACGTGCTTATACCAATGCCCCTTGCTTTTGCAGCTATCATTGGCCTCAGCATCGCTTTGGTAAAATCTTGTTTTGTGGTGGCTATATTCATGCACTACAAGTGGGATAAGAAGCTAATCATGATCACTTGGACTATGATCCTGACTTTTTTCTTTTTCGCCGGTATGATGGGGCTGATTATGTGGGCCGAGGGAGATATTCCGAAATTACATCGCGCTGAATTACCCGCAATATGGCCAATTTTGGCATCATTATTAGGAATTATTTTGCCTGTCTCATTTACCGTGTTAACAGTTAAAATACTGAATCAGCCAGCGGTTGCTGAGTCTAAACCAGTTTCGAAAAAAAAGGCAAAAGCGAAGACCAAGCGCACCACCCGTAAAAAGCAAGATTCCTGATTTTATGTCATGTCACTTAAAGCGTTCCATTTAGTTTTCATAATACTTTCAATTCTTTTCTCATTCGTCTTTGGGATCTGGGCTGTGATTAACTATGGATCAAGCGATAAGGTAGCTGAGCTAATACTAGGCATCATTTCGCTTATTGGTTCTGTGGCTATGACAATATACCTGTTTTTCTTCTTAAAAAAATTCAAACACGTTAGTTATCTGTGAACCGGTTGCGATACATCTTTTTGTATATTTCTATGCTAAGTTTGATTGCTTGGCCAAGCTCTCTTCATGCCTGTGCTGTCTGTTTTGGGGCACCTGATGATCCAATGACAAAAGGTATGCAGTGGGGAATAGCTACGTTGATTTTTTTTCTCATACCGGTACTAGGAAGTGTTGGAGGCTTTTTTGTTTTTCTTTCCCGGCGAGCAAGGGCTTTTGCTGCTTTTCAAGATCCGGAGTTGTTCAAGGAGTAATCACCAAATATGGAGTTTTTTTCCAATATAATTGAAGCGTTTTCGTTCCCGGAACTGGTTTCACAGGACGGGGGCAAGGTTGATGGGCTGGTCATCGCCGTGCACCTACTGATGCTGGTACTTTTTCTCGGCTGGATTACTTATTATTTCGCCGCACTGTGGAAGTTTCGTTCAACTCGCAACCCCAAGGCCGACTACAAAGGGGTAAAGAATAAGAATGTCACCAACTCTGTTGAGGGAGCGGTGATTGTCGCAGAGTTGATCCTCGTGGTAGTCGCAACCTACTACTGGAATTTTTACGTCAATACAGCCGATGACTACGCCAATGTCTCAGCTATAAACGAGGGTTCTGAAGAAAAAAGAAAGAAGGATTTACACGTGGTGCGTGTGACTGCTGAGCAGTTCGGATGGAATGCACATTATCCCGGACTAGATGGACGGCTCGGTCCTCAGGAAAAGGCATTGGTCAGCGCTGATAATCCGTTTGGTATTGTCAGAGACCATGTCGATGGTGTGGATGATATCGATGTGCTCAAGTCTGACATAATCGTTCCGATGATTAACAACCATCGTGTTGAAAACCCGGGTGAAACCGATCTGAAACTTGGAGAGCTACTAACTTCTATGGAATTGAAGGCAGCGGAAGCCAAGTTCGGACCGGGATCATTTGAGGCTGTTGAAGACGGTACAGTTCGAAGCGTCACTATCGACCTAACTTCAAAGGACGTCATTCATAGCTTCAAGGTATTGCCTCTGCGTGTTTGCCAAGATGCGATCCCTGGGTTGAACATACCGATTCACTTTAAGCCGACCAAGACCGGACGTTATTTAATCACCTGCGCCCAGTTGTGCGGCGATGGCCATGCCCGTATGCGCGGTGTGATCAAGGTTGTCACCGAAGAGGAGTGGGTTGAATGGCAAAAGTCCGAGTCGAGTGAGGATTCCTCCAGTGTTCAGGCTTCTGTTTCCGCCGCCGACGAGAAAGCCTGATTGGCTTCGGGAGTAAATTGAGTTTTGGGCGCTCCTGATTGGAGTGCCCTTTTTTTGACGTAATGGAATCCAATTCACGTATGGTTCACTGGTTGGTCTGGAGCGGGTTAGCCGTGGTGATTCTGGCCATNTGCTTTGCTTTCATGCGTGAGCAGCGCGGGGGGGAAGCCTCGGCTACAAGTAATCCCGCCTTGGCTAAGGCGGAAAACCTACCTGTCATCTCCCAGTTAACCGACTTTACCCTGACGAACCAAATCAACCATCCGGTNGGCTTGGCCAAGTTTGCCGACAAGGTTTGGTTCGCGGACATCGTGTTTACCCGCTGCGCTGGGCCGTGCCCGACAATGACCAAGCGCATGGCCGAATTGCAGGCCCACTTTGCCNATAACCCAAACATTTCATTCGCCACACTGACCACTGATCCGGAATTCGACACGCCAGAGGTCATGAAGCGATTTGCCAAGCGGCATGGTGCTCAGGATGAAAACTGGGATTTTCTGNCCGGTAAAAAGTCAGAGATCGTGCGTTTGGCGGTGGACGAGATGAAGCTCATCGNCCGCGAAAAACCGGCAGGTGAGCAGGCAACGCCGGAGGATTTATTCATCCACTCGTCTTATTTTGTCGTGATCGACCGAAAAGGCCGACTNCGTGGCGTGNTCGAGAGTTTGGACGAAGGGTGGAATGAAAAAGCGATCGCTCTCGCGACCCGATTGTTAAACGAATAACCATGACTATTCAGGATTTACCACTGATCAATGCCTGTCTTAACACACTTGCGACTGTGTTTTTGGCGCTTGGTTTTGTCTTCATCAAAAAGGGAAACCAGACNGCTCACAAAAAATGCATGATNAGCGCATTCATCACCTCGACGGTATTCCTGATCTGCTATCTGATCTACCATTTCAGTACAGGCGCCACGAAGTTTGTAGACCCGGCTTGGTTCAAACCCATCTATCTNGTCATCCTGTTCACGCANGTNGTGCTGGCGGTGGTGATTCTGCCGCTCATNTTCATGACCTTCAGCCGCGCGCTCAAGGCCCGCTATGAGNTGCACAAAAAAATCGCGCGGTGGACGTGGCCGCTGTGGATGTATGTCTCTGTCACCGGTGTGCTGATTTATCTTTTGCTCTATCAGATTTTCCCACAAAGCAAGCCAGCCGACCCGGCCCCCAATAACCCTCCCGCTGCCGAGCAATCGGTATCCCAGTAGTGCTTGGCCAAGCGGTTGGTCTAAGCCCGTGGATGAGCCTCATCGTAGGCTCGCTTGATGCGCTCGGTGGTTACGTGGGTGTAAACCTGTGTGGTGGCGAGGTTGGAGTGACCAAGCAGTTCCTGCACGCTACGCAAATCCGCCCCGGCATCGAGCATGTGTGTGGCGTAACTATGCCGCAGCTTGTGTGGCGTGAGTGTGGCGTCCAAGCCGCAAGCGTTTAGGTAACGCTTGAGCCGCAACTGAACCAAGCGGGGATAGATCGGGGAGCGCTTGGTTTCGGAGGAAAAGAACACCGGTTCGTCGGAAGCGGGCGGCTTGGATAATCGTTGCCAGTAATTTTGGATCGCCTCGACGGCGGCACGACCGATCGGGACTTGCCGTTCTTTTTTGCCCTTACCTTGTACGTTAACGANAGATTCCTCGGCATCAATTTCGCTNGCGACCATACGGCACATTTCGCCGACACGAAGTCCGCAGGAGTAAATGGTTTCCAATATGGCACGATCGCGAAGGTAGNGGGTGACGCGAACTTTTTTGCTCGTACCCTCCTTGGCCGAGCGTTCGGCGCGATACTCCACTTCCGGCGCATTGAGCAATTCAATCATCTGATCGATGGTTAGAAATTGCGGCAGGCGCTTGGCTGGTTTTGGTAGCGTGACACCCTTGACCGGGGAGGTCTCAAGCAAACCGCGACGCATGAGAAATTTGTAAAACGAATTGAGCGCGCTGAANCGAAGTCGAATGGCCGCTTGGCTNAGGTTTTTCCGGCCAAGCTGCCGTAGGAAAAGCCGAAACGTCGCACGCTTCAATTCCGCCCAAGGCGGAGCCTGCCCGTTGGTATCGCTATACCATTCGCTGAATTCCCCCAAGGCCTGCCGGTAATTGCGCTGCGTATAGACAGAGGCATCTTTTTCATCCGTCAAAAAACGAAAAAACAACTCCGGCCAATCGTTGGCATTTGTATNTGTTGTTGAACCCTCTGGCACGTCAGGAATGTATCGTTTTAAGTGACATTTTTGGAGGGTAATTTGGTGTGNAGCCAAGTANGGTGGTCGCNAATGAAGGCGAGATGGACAGGATATTTACTCGGNTTGGCATGGACCGGTTTGGCCGGGGTGTTGGCCGCTGAGGAGGTCAANTCGACGTCGGATGTTCCGGAAAAGTATATCCNGATGACGATGAATCCGGAGCGGCCAAAGGTTCCCCAATCGCTTGAAACCTCCATCATACGGTTCGTCCCGAAGGATGAAAAATTGGCCAAGGCAGGTGTTTCGGTGGATTTGATTGGCGCGATCCACATTGGAGACCGGAGGTATTTTCAGCAACTCAACCGCGAATTCAAAAAGTACGACGCGTTGCTCTACGAGATGGTGGCGGATAANGACGATTTGGGCGGAGAACCGATTCGTTTTGTGGAACGTGAGACCAAGCCGACNGATGAAAAGCCTTTGCAAACCGGNAGTGAAAAATCGAAAAACACGGTGACAAAAGACGCCTCCGAGGAAAGCGGTTTCAAGGCCGGGATGGCGGTGGTCGGTGGAATGCAGTTGGGCGCGAAGGACATGCTTGGCTTGGCGTTTCAAGTCGATTGGATCGACTATTCTGCAGACAATATGGTGCATGCCGATATGTCGCCAGAAGAGTTTGCCGAGAAAATGAAGGAACGTGGTGAGTCGTTTTTCACGATGTTCATGGAACTGTTTGTGCAGGGCTTGAAACAGCAGCAGGCGAATAAAAACAAGGCGCCGGGTGATCTGGCGTTGCTNTTTGCCCTGTTTTCGAGCAACCGCGAACTGGTGATGAAGCGGNTGATGGCGCAGCAGTTTGCTGAGTCGGATGTACTCTTCGAACTCGGCGGCGAAAAGGGCTCGGCCATTATCACTGAACGCAATATNGTGGCGATGAAAGTCCTANGNGAGCAGCTCGACAAGGGTGTTAAAAAGATCGGGATTTTTTATGGGGCGGGACATTTGGCAGACATGAGTCGCCGGATGGTGGACGAGTTTGACATGAAACTTGTCGACGAACGCTGGGTGGAGGCATGGGATCTTCGACTGCCGGCCAAGCGTCGTCCGCGACGATAGAGTGTTTTCCTAAATTGAATTCTTCAAAACCGGAAACTGGATCAGACGCATTTCGTCTCGACGTGGCGNACGGCGGCATCGCCNTACTNACGTTCGATTTGCCGGATGAAAAAGTGAACGTCTTTTCGCGTTCGATCCTTGCTGAGTTGGATCTCGTTCTGAACCGTTTGACGGAGGNGCCGGCGAAGGGCTTGCTCGTGTGCAGCGGCAAACCGGGACAGTTCATAGCAGGAGCCAAGATCGAGGANTTGCTCGAAAACGAGGTGAACTCTATNATCGACATTCTCGNTTCCCTTGAGCGAGGGCAGGAAGTGTTTNGTCGATTTGAATCGTTACCGNTTCCCACGGTNGCGCTGATCGACGGAGCNTGTTTGGGTGGNGGGACTGAGTTTGCGCTNGCGATGGATGAGCGTGTGGCGACGAATCAACCGAAGACGNGGATCGGTTTGCCGGAGGTGAACTTGGGACTGATTCCCGGGTGGGGCGGGACTCAGCGATTGCCGAGGATCGTCGGGNTGGATCACGCATTGAAAGCGGTGACCACAGGCAAGCCGTTCACGGCGAAAGAAGCCGAAGCCATCGGTTTGGTTTTTGATGCAGTGCCGGAGGAGCGGTTGATGGAGGAAGGACGGCGGGTGCTGACAGAGTTGGCAGACGGTGAAAAGTGGAAGGGCCGCCGACAACAAAAGCAGGCGCCGGTGTCGATGGCTACCGAGCAGATGGATTACTGCCGAAGGATGACCACAGCGCAAGTTCGGCAGCGGAACAAGGGCCAATACCCCGCGCCGTTCGCGGCGATTGAAGCGGTGTGCAACGGCGCAGCCTTGCCTCTCAAGGAGGGTTTGGCAGAGGAGCGAGTCGCAGCGGAGAAGGTGTTTGGGAGCGAAGTTGCGGAGGCGATGATCGGAATTTTCTTTGAACAAAACCGACTTAAAAAACACCGGGGCGTTACCGACAAAGCAGTAC
>NZFR01000061.1 GCA_002689335.1 Verrucomicrobiales bacterium | reverse complement strand
GCACCACAGAAAATCAGAAAACCGGCCAAGCCACAAAGTGCCGTCGCCTCCTCCTTTTCCAAAACATCAAAACTGACCGAACCGAATACCGCCCANACCATNAGGATGCCCAGCAGAAAACCGAAATCCCCGACGCGNTTCGTCATGAACGCCTTTTTCGCCGCATCGGCNGCGCTTGGTTTCTCGAACCAAAAGCCAATNAGCAGATAACTCGAGACGCCGACCAACTCCCAAAAGATAAACATCATCACGAAGTTGTCNGCCAACACGATGCCGAGCATCGAAAAAATGAACAAACTCAGGAAGGCGAAGTAGCGGGAGAAATCCCGATCTTNCTNCATATANCCNAGNGAGAAAATGTGGATNAAACTGCCCACACCNGTCACCACGCANAGCATCAATTTACTCAAGCCATCGAGCTTTAAACCGATATCAATACTCAACACCTCAACCTCACTGATCGCGATCGCCAGCCAACTAATCTTGGGATTTGGCTCCGCGCCCTGGGCCAGCATAACGATCGTTAATAGGAAGGAACCCACGACCGCTCCGATGGAAATCCCCGCGCTGACCGGCTTCGACCGGAANGCACCAATACCAATCACAATCGCTGAGATCAGCGGCAGCAAAAGAATAAGCCAAGCGGTTTCCATGCTACAGTTTCATCGTCGCGAGATCTTCGACCTCTGCGGTTTGACGTTTTCGGTACAGAGCCACGATTAAGGCTAAGCCTACCGACACCTCAGCGGCAGCCACGGTGATAATGAAAAACACCATCACTTGGCCGTCCAAATTTCCGTTGAACCGNGACATCGCTACGAGAGCCACGTTGGCGGCGTTGAGCATTAACTCGAGNGACATGTAGATGATNAGCAGATTGCGNCGCACGATCACNCCCAACAGGCCGATCGAAAACAGNGCTCCGCTCACCAACAGGTAATGGCTCAAAGTAGNTTCCATTATCGAAGCTCCTTTTTGCTCAATAAAATTGCCCCAATCATCGCGACCAACAACAGGATCGAGACGATCTCAAACGGCAAAATAAATCCATTTTCGTTACTGAACAGCCCTTGGCCAAGCGCTTGGGTACTGCCCACCAACTCATTGTCGCCTTGGCCAAGCGCACCATCGCTCTTGGCGATGCCATCGACCTCTTCCGCTGGGGTGCCATGATCGTCTTTACCGTAAGTTTCATCCAACGAACTTTTGTACACGCCAAACAACGCCCCCACCGCGACAAATCCCATCACCAAGCTAACAATTCTGAGCTTGCGTCGGGCCGTCTCCTGAATATCGAGCAGCATGATAACGAACAAAAACAAGACCATCACAGCGCCCGCATAGACCAAAATCTGCACCGCAGCCAAAAAATAGGCGTTGAGCAACACAAACAAACCAGAGATCGAAATCATTGTGGTGACGAGAAACATNGCGCTCGTCACCGGATTACGGCTCAACGGGTTCACCACTACCAGCAGAGCGCTCACCACCGCCAGCAAAGCAAATATGTTGAACAGGATTGATTCCATTCGGTTAAATCGTCAGTGAAACGCCGGTTGACTCTTNGCGTCCNGCGTTTTCTTTTCCCACTTTTTGATNCCTTCATCCACNCNTTCTTGAACGTGGTGGTCGTANGCGCGTTCGTCCNCACCACCNAGNGAAAGCAACTTCTCTTTGTCGTAAATCAGCTCCTCACGATTCTCGCCGGTAATCGTGTGGTCCTTGAGCAGATAAATCGCNTCCTCCGGGCAAACCTCCTGACAGAACCCACAGTAGATGCAGCGGAGCATGTTTATCTCAAACTCCTTNGGCATCTTCTCCGCGCCTTCACGATCAACNTCGCCGCTCTGCCCCGGCGGTGTGATCCGTATNGCCTTTGGCGGACAAACGAATTCGCAAAGCTGACAGGAGACNCACTTGGTGTTGTCGTCCACGTCCTTCACNAAATACGGAGCCCCGCGATATCCAGTCGGCACAGGCCATTTTTCCTCCGGATACTGCATGGTGGTTTTGGCGGAAAAATCGGACTGCTTGTCGGCGTACACNTTCGAACGCTTCCATGAAAAGAAATGCCGCATCGTCACCTTGAACCCGTTCAGTATCGACGGAATGTAAAGGCGCTCAAGCCAAGTTAATTTTGCACGTTCTACTTTCATGTTCGTCCTCTAAGTGATTGCCCACAATACAATTGCAGTCAGGATNATGTTCGCCAAACTCGCTGGGAGGAATCGCTTCCAACCGATGTTCATCAATTGATCNTAACGAAAACGGGGCAGCATCCATCGAACCCAAATCATCAAGCCAAGGAACACCGCAACTTTGGCGATGAACACCAGAATNTGAATCAAGCCCATCCCGATTGAGTCTACGGCCGGTGTGTTCAATCCACCAAACGGCAANGTCCATCCACCGCAAAACAACACCACCATCAGCGCTGANCCGGCGATCATCGCGGCGTATTCGCCCATGAAAAACAGGGCAAACCGCATCGAGCTGTACTCGGTGTTGTAGCCCGAGACCAATTCAGTCTCCGACTCCGGCAAATCAAAAGGCAACCGGTTCGTCTCAGCAAAAATTGCGATTAGAAAAATGCAAAACGCGATCGGCTGCTTGAACACCATCCAACTGAAAATGCTGTCACTTTGATAGGCNATCACGCTGGAGAGATTCAGCAAGCCAGCCCCGTCGAGGTACGNTTTCCAATCGGCCGATAATTCGCTTTGCCAAGCCGGATCGGCAGCAAGCATAAACACAGGAACTACNGACATGCCCATGGCAATCTCGTAAGAAATCATCTGAGCACTAGCCCGAATCCCACCTAGAAAAGGGTATTTAGAATTCGCTGAATATCCAGCTAGTACAATTCCATAGACACTTAAAGATACTATACCAAAAGTAAAAAGTATTCCTACGTTCAGATCTGCGATCACCATTTTCTGCATCCCCAGCATGGAACCAAACGGGATTACAGCAAAGACGATGAACGACGGAGTCATCGATACAGCAGGTGCCATCCAGTAATAAATTCGCTTTACATGACCAGGTGTAAAATCTTCCTTCAAAAACGACTTCAACCCATCCGCAAGCGGNTGNCCCAAACCGAGCAACTTGATATTCGTGAACGGGATGCCGACACGGTTCGGACCAATGCGATCCTGAATGAGCGCTGAGATGCGCCGTTCCGCTACCACCGAATAGGCCACCATCGGCATTACCACCGCAAACACGCNCAACACCTTGATGGCTAAGATGAGCCACGGGTAGTTTGTCAGCAGTTCTGTGATGAAGGTTGGCATTTACAATTTCACGTCCACACCGAGATCACCCAATCCNGCCCAAGTCAGTTCGGCATCCTTGAACGCCTTCACCTTGCCGGNCATGTGGTTGAACATCCCCTCGATACTTTTGATACCGTCGAGACCGGTCACGTTGTGAGCNATCTCATGCAGCACCTCCCACTCCGGCAACGCATCGCCGGGAGGTTCAAGTGCCTTCATAAATTTCTGCACACGACCCTTCACATTNGTGAACGTGCCGCGCTTCTCGGCATGCGCACATCCCGGCAACAAATAATCCGCCGCCTTGGTCGTTTCGTTCGGAAGGATATCGCTGACTATCAACGTAACTTTCTTCAGCAACTTTGCATCGATGCCATACTTAGTAACATCCTCACCAAAAACAATCAGAGTCTTCACCCTTCCCTCGNTGATGCTCTTAGCAATCGACGACAGTTTTGAGCCCACGNGCTTGGTCGTGATCCCGGTAAATTGCGCGCCNGTNGTGTTNGTGTTACGGTCNTCGACCATCATCAATTTATCNGCNTTACCCTTGCGCGGCACAGAGTCAGTGACNGCATCCAAATGCTTTGCNAAGTGGTTAAGCAGGNAAAGTTCTTCATTAGTTTGCCTAGCNGAAGCCACAATCGCAACTGAACCTTTTTCAACTGAACTCAGGTGCTCGGAGATTTCCTTAAGAACCATTGGCCAAAGGATAGCACCCTTAGGACTTTTGATCGTATTTAGGCGATCATCACGACCAATCCACTTATAGTTCAACCGACCAGAATCACACATCCAATGACCGTTTACAGCATCGTTTTGTCTAGGCTCATAACGGTACATCTTATTCTCACGTGAACCGATCAACACATTGCAACCACTGCCACAGTCAGTACAAATACTTTTAGTTTCCTTTAAAAACCAGACACGCATCTGGAATCTAAAATCATTTGATGTTAAGGCCCCAACTGGACATATGTCCACAGTGTTTAAGGTGTAATTGTTATTAAAAGACTCACCAGGATAGGTGGATATTGTATTATAGCTTCCACGATTCANGATACCCAACGCATCATCTCCAACTATATCCTTTGTAAAACGAATGCAACGGGTACATAGGATACATCTCTCAGCATCAAGAGTTATTCGTGGACCCAAATTTATTGCCTTGGGCTTGTGAACTTTAAACTCCTCAAACTCACTCTTAGCCTGACCGTGATCATACGAATACTCCTGCAATTTGCATTCACCCGCTTGATCGCAAATCGAACAATCGAGAGGGTGGTTGATGAGCAAGGATTCCATAATAGCCTCGCGCATCTCCTTGGTCTCAGGGCTACTCGCGTAAATTTCCATTCCTGGAACNATTGAAGTGGCGCACCCTATTACTCCTCGTGGCGTCTNAGGCTCATAGGGCAACTGCATCGGGAANACTTNGGGTGACCCATCATCATTANTAGGGGCCTTACCGTCAGGGCCGGGGCGCCCCGGCATAGCAACGTGAACAAGANACATNCGACAGTTACCCGATACTGGAAGTTTGGGGTGATAGCAGTAATGCGGAATCTCGATTCCTGCTTGCTTACAAGCTTGCAAAACTGTGGTTGGCTCTGGATTNCCCTGCCAATTCGGAGTCATGCGAGGCACTTCAATGGGCCNTCCATCCACCTTTAAAGTGACGGTTTCGATTGCCTGTTTTGCTTCCTTGGGCTTCATGTTAATTTTCAGCCTCCTCTTTTTGNTTTTTGGCCAAGCGGGCCTCATCCTCGACACCTTTCTTTACAAAGTCGTCCNTGAACTTGTCCACAAAACTCAAAACAGGCCAAGCGCACGCCTCGCCGAACGCGCAAATAGTCCGCCCCTGGATGTTGTGGGCGATGTGCTTCAAATAATCCGCATCAGCCTTTCGGGCTTGGCCACTGCGCATGCGCTTAAGCGCTTTTGCCATCCAGAGTGAACCCTCGCGGCACGGCGTGCACTGACCGCAACTTTCGTGTGCGTAAAAATCAGAAAGATTACCAAGCGCCTCGACGATATCTACAGTGTCGTCGATAACGATAATCGCACTCGACCCTGACATCGACCCGCATTTCATGAGCGTGTCGAAATCGTAGGGAATATCAAGNAGTTCGAGTTTTTGTTCAACGTCTTTGCCCTGCTTATCCTTNGTCTTGATCTTGAACGACTCGCCNGCCTTGAAAATTTTCGATGACGAACCGCCGGGGATAATCGCCTGCAACTTCCGCCCGTCGAGCAGTCCTTGGCCAAAATTCTTGCCATTGATAANGTCACCTAGTGTGGCTTTGCCGACCTCGATCTCGTAATAACCGGGGCGTTTGACCTGGCCGCTAAGGCTGACGATGCGCGTGCCAGTATTCCCTGGAGTACCAAGCGCCGAGNAAGCGTCCCCTCCCATCTCCATCACGTGCCGGACATTACAGAGTGTCTCTACGTTGTTGACGATGGTAGGGCACATGTACAAACCAAGCGCGGCAGGGAAATACGGAGGCTTAATACGGGGATAAGGGCGCTTGCCTTCCAAAGACTCGATCAAACTGGTTTCCTCTCCACAGATATAGGCGCCCGCACCGCGATGCACATGAATGTCGAGATTGAATTTGGTTCCACAAATANCTTTACCCAAGTATCCGGCATCACGTGCTTCTTGGATGGCGCGGTTNANGATNNTTGCTCCCTCGGGAAATTCGCCTCGAATGTATATATAGGCTAGGTTGACNTCGTTAGCGTAGCACGCAATTACCATGCCCTCGATTAGCTGATGAGGGTCCTTGTGGATGATTTGACGATCCTTAAACGTGCCTGGCTCAGACTCGTCAGCATTACAGAGCAAATAGATGGGTTTGCCTGACTTGCGGTTAACGAAGCTCCACTTCATACCGGCGGAAAAACCGGCACCACCACGGCCTCGAAGCCCGGAGATCAGCACCTCCTTGCGAATCCTTTCCTGCGGAGTCACAGCAGTCCCCTTAGTTTTCTTACCCTTGAGTTTGAAAACCTTCTTCATGGTTTTGTAGCCGCCGTGCTTTTGGTAACACTTAATATCGTTCGTGTAACCCGCCTCATCGACGTGCTTCAAAACCAGTTTGTATTCGCTTGGCATCTGATTTCGTCTTGACTCCAATCCTTAAATCAATCTTTATCCCGCACCAGCACTGCCGAATGGTGTAACGGTAGCACGAGTGACTCTGACTCACTTTGTCTAGGTTCGAATCCTAGTTCGGCAACCATCTTCATGCGTCGTATTTTTTCAGGATTAAATCCGCCTCTTCGTTAGAGACTGCCTCGTAAAAATCATCGTTGCACAACATCACCGGTCCTGTGCCACAGCTCGCCAGACACTCGGCAAACTCCACTCCAAATTTGCCGTCTTTTGATCGCTGCAAACCGTGCCCGTTTTTGTCCAAACCCAGTTTGTCACAGATGTGGCCGTGCAACTTGTGACTGCCAGCCAAGGCGCAACTCAACGTCCGACAAACACGCACCACGGTCTTGCCCGGATCGTGTTCCCGCAGCATCGGATAAAACGTCACCAACTCATGGATATTGATCGGTTTTAATTCCAATTTCCCCGCAACCCACACCTCGGCTTCCTTGGAAACAAAACCAAATTCCTCCTGAATCGCATGAAGCACCATCAACGACGCGCTGCGTTTATCCGGATAGTTTTTCACCAACCGGGTGATCTCGCATTCCAATGTTTTGGTCACTTCAAAACTCATCGATCACATTCCCCCATCACGAAATCTAGAGATCCTAGAATCGCGACAATGTCACTCATCATATGCCCGGGGAGCATATGACTCAATATACTTAAATTCACAAAAGATGGCGCTCTTATCTTCATTCTATAAGGCACACCTCCCCCTTTGCTATTAATGTAAAAACCGAGCTCGCCTTTTGGGTTTTCAGCTCCAAAGTACACCTCACCTGCAGGAGCATTTTGCCCCTGTGTAACTAGCATAAATTGGTGAATTAATTCCTCCATGCTAGATAAAACTTTTTGTTTCTCAGGCAATACAATCTTGCCATCATCAATACTAATTGGGCCTTTTGGCAGCTTAGCTAAACACTGATCAAGAATACGGACACTCTGTCGCATCTCTTCCATTCTAATAAGATAACGGTCGTAACAGTCCCCCACTTCACCATAAGGGATGTCAAAGTCTAATTGGTCATAAACCAAGTAGGGTTGTGCCTTGCGAATATCATACTCAATATTACTCCCCCTCAAGTTTGGCCCGGACAAGCCAAAGTCAATTGCCTCTTCTTTTGAAATAATACCGACGTCCTTAGTTCGGTCCAAAAAAATCTTATTTCTTGTTAGCAATTGGTCGGCCTCAGAAATAGCATGTAAAATCTCTTTATTAAACTTTGCAAGTTCACTAGTCCAACCTTCAGGCAAGTCTCGAGACAAACCACCAATTCGAGTATAACTTGTGGTTAGTCTGGCACCTGTTAAAGCCTCTATTAGGTTATAAATTTTTTCGCGCTCGTTGAAAGTGTGCAGAAAAACGGTAAGAGCACCTACGTCCATCGCATAAGCACCCAGACCAAGCAAATGGGCCGATATTCTAGCAAGTTCACAGCATATAACTCTAATATACTGGCAACGCTCTGGCAACTTGGAATTTATACCTAATAATTTTTCAACGGCCAAAGAGTAAGCAACATTATTTGATAGTGGAGCCAAGTAATCCAACCTGTCAGTGTATGGTAAAAACTGAGAATATGTCATATTCTCAGCAATTTTTTCATCACCTCTGTGAAGGTAGCCCACTTCAGGGATTGCCTTAACTATAATTTCCCCGTCAAGCTCAAGCGATAATCTTAGGACACCATGTGTAGCCGGATGCGATGGCCCCATATTCAGTGTCATCTTTTCACCTTGAACATCTTGCAACTCATCCAAAGCTTGCGCTGAACGCGCAACTGAATCACTCACCTCAATGTTCTGGTATTCTGCCATTCGTTTATTCCGGTTTACGCACTTTAGGTTCCCGAGCAGCGGCGTCTCCACCTCCTGCAAGAGTAACAAAGGGCCCCCCCTCAAGTGGAATAGGATCCGAAAATGCAACGTCTGGCATTTCACTAGGCTTACCCTCAAGAGGAAAATCTTTTCTTAAAGGGTAATAAGGATAGCCTTCCCACATAAGTATACGACGTAAGTCCGGATGACCGGCAAAACGAATACCCATCATATCGTAAGCCTCACGCTCGTGCCAATTGGCGGTTCTCCAAACAGTTGTGACCGTAGGAAATTCAGAATCCTCCTCGCAAACGCTTGTTTTTAAACGAAGATGTTGAAGATGCCCATATCCATACAAGTGATAAACCGCAGTCCAACGAGGCGTATCATCGTCATTATCAATAGTGCATAAATCTACAAGGTAATCGAATCCCAGCTCCTCTTTAGCATAAAGGCATACCTCAGAAATCCGGGAAGAATCCGAGACTTCCAAAGTTAATTCACCACGAAATTCAAAGCAATCTGAGATGATATCTTTGAACTTACGTTTAATTTTATTGGCGAGTTGCTTAGCCGTCATTCAAATCTCAAGATAAAACTAGGCCGCGATCTCTGGCCGGTTTCTTATCGGCGATATGAGGCTCTTTCGAAATCTTGCCTTGTAATTTCATCAAAGCCTCAAGAATAGCTTCAGGCCTAGGGGGACATCCGCTTATATAAACGTCAACAGGCAAAATGCGATCAACTCCTTGTAGGGTTGCGTAGCTTCGATACATACCTCCACTTGATGCGCATGCCCCCATTGCGATAACCCATTTCGGCTCAGGCATCTGCTCATAAATTCTCCGCACCGCAAGTGCCATTTTGTACGTCCCCGTACCAGCCACGATCATGACATCTGATTGACGCGGGGAAAAACGCATCACCTCTGAACCAAATCTTGAAATATCAAAACGACTTGCCCCAACAGCCATCAATTCTATTCCACAACAGGCCAATCCCATTGGCATGGGCCAAAGCGAGTTCTTGCGGAACCAACTAACTGCAGAGTCAAGGCGGGTGTGAACCACATTACCCTCAATTTTAGAATTGTAACCTATCTCGGTGGCTTTCATCACTCAATCAACCTGAAGAAAAGTACAACCCCAGAAGAACACGGCCAAGAGATTTTGTGAAAAAATTCACAAAGTCGGTTCCGTCCGCGAAAACCAGCCCCGTAGCCCTTGGCCATGCGAGGGATCAAGGGCGTTCAATTACCCTAAAAAAACGGACTCCTTCGCGAACATCAAAATCAGGCGATACAATCAACTCATCTCCTTTACCTTCAATTACTTGAACCTCNACCCATTGGGTCAAATCTACNGATGTCTCCAAAATGTATTTNTTTTGCATTTCCAACTCAAAAACTATCTCAAATCNATTTTCTNCAACGTTAAAGNNGATCGAATATTCTGTTTTTTNGCNTGAATCGACTTTAATCAAAACNCNGTTTCCAGGGANCAATTTCGCTTGGCCGAATAGTGCAAAACTCAAGTCNGAACTCGTCCTACTGGATTGGTGCACCTCAGCCGCTATGACGTTCTCCCCTTCGGCAAATCGGCTCCCCTCAACCTCAAATGTGGCAAATGCCGATTCNTTCACGATGGAACTGGTAGCGGGGGTCGTGTGTCTCGCGGTGCGCGAGAGATTTTTGTCGCGGTAAATTTCGAGGCCGTTCAAGTACACAGCCGCAGCGTCATCCCGTAACAATTTGAACGTCACCTTTTCGACNAACGCCACGTCGTCAACCGTGANCGTTTGCCGAAAATAAGCCGTGACATTTTTCCGATCCGGGTTCGTGCCGAAGCTGATNACCGTCGCCTCGTTCCCGTTGCCGTAGCCGAGCAGTCCGGGGCCGACTTTCCAACNGNTATCATCGAAGGACGGCTTGGCCCAATTANGATTAGGCGCGGTTGCCTTGTCGNTGTANCGCCAATCACCACCCACTGAGACAATCGTTTTGAAAACAGCACCACTCTCGGCCGTGTCGCTCAACCGATACANAAAAGAATCTTCGCCGGTGAACCCCTCGTCAGCCATGTAGGTGAAAGTACCATCTAGGTTGAGTGACAATTCGCCATGCTTCGGNTTGGCTAANAGGCGCGACTGAGTGGCTGNACGAATCCCCACGTCATTCCCCTGCAGCCCTTCGCTGCGCTTGGCCAANCGCAACACCTCGCCTGCGNCGACCTGATACTCGTCCGGGCGTGCCACAAGAATGCCCTTGGCCAAGGTTGATGTCTTTTGCGTNCCCTCAGACCAAGCGGTCCCGTANGGTCCGTCCTNGTAAATTCNGTAGTANAAAACTTCACCGNCGGACAATCCATCAACCAAGTGACGCAGTTCGCCTTCCGNGTTCGACTTNATCTGCTGTGTGTGTTCCCACTGATCCGTCTTTGGGCCGGCGTCTGTTTTTCCCCAAACGAAATACACCTCNGAATNGGGAGCCTGCTTGGCTAANCGTCCGGCNAACAGGATGGACTCCGAGGTGCGCTCCGCCGGCGGTTCACAAATCGGCAACGATGAGCCGGACTCTTCGTCATTCGCGTAAACCAATTCCGCTAAAATCAACATATCGGAACTAGTTGTTTCACGGTTCAACCCGTGAATCGCGAGTACGTTTTTCCCCTTGTCTAACAGGCCGGCGTAACTCGAGATTTCGAATGGCTGAAACTCTAACGCCAACGAGTCGGAGTGTGTTTGGATTGCCCCGGAATTCCATCGCGCCGTCGATGGCGCGTTCGCCGCAGCAACTCGTTTGCCGTTAAGAAACGCGATAAATCCATCGTCGTACTTCATCCGCAAAACCAGATCGTCAATAGCCTCTGGATCTTCCACGTCGAATGTGTATCTCAGATAAAGCGTCTCGTTGCGATTGTACATTTCGGCACGGAAATTCAGCGCGGTATTTATCAAGGACATGTAGCCGAAGCTTCGCTCGTAACCGGCCCCGTTGCGGCCCCGTTTCCATGATGAATCATCGAAATCAACCGCCGTCCATTCGGCGTCATCGCGATTGCTGGTTGGTACCCAACCTCGGACGTAACTACTCGAATTAATCAACGACTCAGTCTCGCCGGAGATGATCAACGTCACCGTGCCGGTGGCTCGTTGGCCCAGGGCATCCTCGATCGTGTACTCGATCACGCCTGACCCGCTTGCCCCTTGCTTGGCCTTAAAAGTCAGCAGGCCGTTGGGTTCGTTTCGGCGGCGACCATCCTTCATCATCGGCGACCGATGCACGGTCAGGCTCCCAAGACGAGACGCCTTCGATCGCGCACTTACCAAACGAAATCCGTCCGGAAAATAATCCTGCCCTTCTCTCCCCTCGCCTGTGGTTCCCACACCGATTACAGGCTCAGTTTTGTACGTGCCCAGCCCACCGGCAGCACGGTCGTTCATCAAAGGATTAAAATTGAGTGTTTCGCCTGCAGCCAAAACAAAGCGATCCGGCTCAGCCACCGGCGGGGCGTTGATGTAATTCAACTTCAGCGTCTTTCGCTGCCCGCCCGCACGGTACTGGATCGTCTCGCTACCTTTGGCATCAGCATTAACGCGGAGGATGTGCACGGAAGCATCACTGGGCAGTTCATGCAACTCAGCCTGTTTTGGCGGAAGCACCTGAGAGATCACGCCGTCGCCGGGCAGCTTGAATGTCTTCGCCTGTCCCGCTGCCACGTCCATCTCGTAAATATCGCCTTCAGGATCTCCCACGATCACCGCCACGTCTGCTTTGTGCAGCCACCCTCGGCCAACATCACCGCGTAGCGAGTAACTGAACCATGCCATGCCGGAAAACTCGCTCGACGGCGTGAACACCGCACGGCTGTCCTCGACCATAACCGAACCGGCGTAACGGGGAGTCACCTGTCCCACCTCCACCAATGTCAGGTTGTTTTCCTGACCTCGCTCAACCTGTTTCAAATCATTCGCAAGCACATCGTAACGGATCTGTTCATCGACGGCTCCCCAAGCGACGTCGTCGGTTGCAAACGGCATCTCAGCCGGGTTTCGCATGGACGCTGTGCCGCTGAGTCGGCCGGCGGCGCGTCCGTGGATTTGCTTTGCCGCCGTGATTTCCTGCCCCTCGATATCCCGAAAAAACGTGCGCGTGGAATTATTGTATTGAGCGTTCATAATGCCGCCGAGCGAGTGCGCAGAGCCAAACACATGCCCCATCTCATGACCAGGCAACGCCCAACCAAAACCGGTTCGCATCACCCCCACTCCATTCCGCGTGTGTAGTGCGTTTTGATAGGCGATGCCGAGCGTACCTCCGGTCAACCCACCCCCAAAACGGATCGCGAGCGTTTGGCCGTAGGTCGATTCCGGGCGCCACCGCTCCGTCCAACTCGCGAACTCCCGAAGCGTCTCGCCGTTGACGTCGGACGTAATATCGTCGTAGTCCAACGAGTCCGGCGTCAGGATCAACTCCTGCACCAGCAACCGGATGCCGAGTTGGTTTTCGTAAATCGCCGCCACGTTGGCCATCAGCGCGAGGTATTGGCTCGTGACTTCGGTCAGATTTTTGTTCGTGTTTCGCCCCGTGGCCGACTTGTCGAGAGCCACGATCACCGTGGCAATTTTCAGCGATGCCTCGTATCGCTGCGGGTTGGCTGGGGCATCCAGCACAAGAGTTTGNGCGCCGGTCACCGGGTCGATGCCGGAACTGGCCAGCATTGGAAACTCCTCGGACGGCTCGAGCTTGGCCGGCTCCGCCTGAGACCAATCGGGAGCAGCCAAGTCCGGATCGAGCGACATCGTGCGCGACTCGCCATTGCGCGGATCNCTCACACAAATGAAAGGCGCTTGGCCAAGCGCTTGGCCAAGGGCGAGNAACGACTCTCCCTCTATTCCTCGGAGNTTGACTGCTTGGCCATCCGCCAGTTGAACCACTCCCGCAAGCGCCCGATCCNTCAACACCAACGAGGCACGATGCACTTGGCCAAGCGAACCCATCGCTAGGCCTTCGAACACTCGCAACTCCGCCGGTAACCGGTCCACTAGGCCAAGCGTGGTTTGGTAATCGTCAGTGAGCAACGGGAAATCCCGGAAGGCAAAATCAAGTTGCTCGTGCCCGGGCAATTGCAGTCGCAACGGTTGGCCCCGGTCAATCGCTTCGGCCAAGCGACTAGATTGCGAATCGGCCGGTGGCTCCGCCTTGGCAACATCAACCGGCACCGCTTCGCCGGCGGTTCGCACTTGGCCTAGCGCTTGGCCTAGCTTCGGCACATCAACTTTCGACTCACGTTGCCCTGGCTGGTCGCGCACAAGTCCGNCTANGGTCCCCAGCAAAGCGAGCAGACCCAACCCCATNCTTAAACTGCGTTTCATTTATTACGTCGCTTGGTTCTGGGCTGCTTGGTTTTGTTTTTTTTGTTGGGAGAAAATGTGCGTTTTGTTTTCCGCTTNGCCTTGCCTTTCCCGGCGGCACCTTTGCGTTTGGTTGGCTTGGATTTCACGACCCGGAAGTCGGCCTCCTTTTTGTGCAGATCCACCTCATCGATCTGTACTTTCATCGTATCGCCGGGCGCAATCTCGTTGCACCGCAACCGCCCCACCAAACGTCCACGTTCCGGCACGAATTGGTAGTGGTCGTCGGTCATGCTAAAGCGTTTAACGAGTCCCTTGATGCCAAGGCCNACGACGTCGATCATCGCGCCGATGTTACGCACCTCGGTGACCATCCCCGTGTAGGTTTCCGGTTGGCCACTGTCGAGTTGGCGTTTGAGATGGCTGAGNAGCTTGATCAGTTTGCTATCGAACTCCGCATCGGACGAGTTCCGTTCGGTCAACGAAATGCGATCGGCCGCTTCCTCCAACATCGCGCCATCNAGTTTTTGATTTTGGTANACCACGCGGTGCACGATCAGGTCGGCATAACGGCGGATCGGTGAGGTGAAATGCACGTAGTCCTGCTTGGCCAATCCGTAGTGACCGATCGGGTGCGTGGAGTAGCAGGCCCGTTTCATGCAGCGCAGATAACCGATACGAAACACATCTTCCAGCGGATGCCCTGCGAGACTGGCCAGAAATTTACCGGCCTGTTTTTGGTCGGCCAAGTTACCGGCGCGCAGCCCCATCAACGCCGCTTGTGCGCGAAGGTTATCGAGTTTTTCCTCGTCCGGCTCTTCGTGAACCCGATGCACCGCCTTGGCCCTTCGGCGTTTGATTTCCTTGGCCACAGCCTCGTTGGCCAGCAGCATGAATTCTTCGATCAACTGNTGGGAGATGTCGTTCTCAACNCGGCGTACTTCACTCAGATACCCCTTGCCATCGAGAAATACTTTGTGATCCGGCACATCAAGGTTTAGCGCACCGGAGCGGAACCGCGCCNTNCGNAACTTTTGCGCGANTCGATTGGCATGGTGCAGCATNCGCTCTGTTTCGTTTTGCGGATCGCGTTTCAAAATCGCCATCGCTTCCTCGTANGNAAAACGGTGCTTGGAGCGGATCACCGTAGAATGAAATTTCGCCTGCTCCACTCGTCCGCCNTCGGTCAACACGAACTCNACACTACGGGCAAGTCGATCGACGTTCGGCTTGAGCGAGCACAANTCGTTGCTCAACTCCTCCGGCAACATCGGGATGACGCGGTCGACCAAATAGGTTGAGTTCCCGCGCCGNCGAGCTTCCTTGTCCAGNGCACTTTTGGGCGGCACATANTGCGACACATCGGCGATNTGCACCCAGAGTCGCCAACGCCGCCCCTCGATTCGCGTGACCGAAATCGCATCATCAAAATCCCGTGCGTCCACCGGGTCGATGGTCACAACGAGATCGTCCCGGCAATCCACGCGCCCTTTGCAATCCGCGGCCGTGACCTCTGTGCCCAAGCGCTTGGCCTCAGCCACGACCTTGGTCGGAAATCGTGTGGGCAGTTCGTATTGGCGAATGACTGACTCGACGTCTACCCCCGGTTTNTTAGGGCTGCCCAAAACCTCGGTCAACCGCCCCTCGGGCGCATTATGGCGTGACGGCCATTCGGTGATCTCGACAATCACCTTGTCGCCGCGCTTGNCTTTGCTTTTGCCCGCTTGGCCAAGTTTAGGTAAATAAATGTCGTGCGAAATGCGCGGGTCGTTTGGCACCACGAACCAAAGTTGCCGGGATTTATCTAGCGTGCCGACCACCTGCGTTCGGGCTCGTTCCAGCACCTTGACCACTTTGCCACGGGGCCGCTTGGCCAAGCGCTCTCGGCGTTCGCCCCTCCTTGGCTNGGGCAGCTCGCGGTTCACCAGCACCAAAACGCGGTCGTTGTGCATTGCAGTTCCGGCGGAGTTTGGCGGTATATCAAGGGTCGGTTGCGAGGCATCACCTGTGANCACTCGGCCGCCTCCTCGGCGGTTCATCAAGATTCGCCCCGCGACGTGGTCCTCATCANCAGGCAGAGCAAATCGTTTATCCGGCAGCTTCACCACGCGGCCTGCGCGCACCAAGCCGCGCAACTCCCGGCGAAACTCCTTATTCTTCGGTTGCCCCGGCGCGACGCATTCCGCGAGTTCGTCGGCAGCGAGCGGAACGTAATTCTTTCGCCCCATCTCCCGAAGCAATTGTTTTTCAAAAGNCATNTAATNNGNGGCAACCGTCTNAACAGCGAAAANANTCCGCAAGTTNAGTAGCATTTNCNTTGCCANNCAGNTNCTTGTATCGACACTTTTGAAGCGCCACAANGAAAACATTCGCAAAACGGAACTCCGAGACAAAACCGGAACACCATCGAAACAAGCGTTATCAGACGGAATGCCTGTTTACGAGTGAGAGCCACGCGCAATGCGCGAAACCCACGCGCAAAATGCCGCGTAAAATGCCAATACCAACCCAATCGAACACAGTATGATCGTGGCATTGTTGTTGCTATTTTTTCTTAAAATAGGCGTTGACAAGCGACCGTTAAAACACGAAGCTGCGCCTTCCTTTAACCCTAATTAGGTGAAGAGTTAACAGTTAACTACTAATCAAACCACACGAGAATCGCACCATGAAGCGTTTTCATAAAAACAATATCGGGGCCTTCACGCTCATTGAGCTGTTGGTCGTTATCGCCATCATCGCCATTTTGGCGGGGATGCTACTCCCGGCATTGGCTAAGGCCAAAGCTAAGGCACAGCGCATCAGCTGCGTGAATAACCTCAAGCAGATTGGAATCGGTTGTCGAGTCTATGCGACGGACAACCAAGACCGTTTCCCGTGGCAGGTTTCCGAGGCTGAAGGCGGTTCGGCTGACGCATTGTCAAAATACCAGAACAACTGGATGCACTGGCAAGCTCTCTCCAATGAGCTAAGCAATCCCAAGATCATCCGCTCCCCCCGCGATGGTAACCGTCCGGCGGTTAACAGCTTCGCCACCAAAGCACCGCGTGGTCAACGCAACGTGGAAGTGATGGGCAAGCACAAAAACTTGAGCATGAGCTACATCATTGGNACCGAATCTGATGAATCNAAGCCTAANAACATTCTTTCCGGNACACGCAANATAGTGTNTGGAAAGTATGACAACGACAAGGACAAGAAGGGTGCNAAGAAATCCCTCGGCAAGAAGTTCNCNNNNCGTANCANNGNTNNATGGNCTTCAAGCATCCACGAAAANCAAGGTAACCTNCTTCTNTCTGACGGNTCTTGCCAGCAGGCCAGCAGCACAAAAGCTGNNGACAGTACCTCATCGACTCCAGCGCAGCAAAGAACGAGTTTCTTTTCCCGCGTGGTCAGTAAATCTAAAGNNAACTATTTCGAGACCCTCTCTATCGAGAGGGTCTTTTTTTGTCCTANCCANGNCAAANTCGACGACTTTTCCCGTTGACTCCTCNACCAACCAGACGTACTTTTCACCNCCTGAGACCCGAACGGTATNCAATTCCANCTGTATTTCATGAAAAAGANCAATNCCACCAAAAAACNGAGCTCCAAGGTTTTCCTCGGATTCACCTTGATTGAGCTTCTCGTGGTAATCGCCATNATNGCCATCCTCGCAGGATTACTCCTGCCCGCCTTGGCTAGTGCAAAAGATAAGGCCCATAACACTGTTGACTACAANAATAANCGNCAGATTATGACTGCGCTGAATATGTATACNGGTGACAATGATGACTACTTGCCCCATCCTAGTTGGGGNGGCAATGGTAGTGGACCTCATAATTGGGCTTATGCGACAACCGGAANATTTGCTATGCCTCAATTTGCGGGTGGTTTAGGCCAAAATGATATGANAGGNCTTGAAAGGCAATTAAAAGGGCAAAGAGAATCTTTCCGTCAAGGCCAACTTGGAAGTTTCCTTGGTAATACCGTCGATGTACTTATGTGCCCTAAAGATAAGTCTGAATCTGGCGGATCTAAGAAGGCGATGTACATGGCTAGACCAATTAAAATNACCAGTTACACNTGGAATGGAATGGCAATATACGATTGGNGTTCCAGATCGTACGTNAACAGCGGACATACCAGAAAGGTATCTGCAACTCAACCGATGAACATTGTNCAGTGGGAAACCGATGAACGGACTCCTTTTTGGTTTAATGATGCAGGCAATCAACCTCATGAGGGCATATCNCAACGGCACTCTACNAATGGCACNTTCAAACAGGGNGACACAAAGAATATTGGAGGGAAAGCAACTGTTGGTGTAATTTCCGGTTCTGCTATGAATCTTGATTACAAAAAATTCTACGACATGGCATCAAANCCTACTGTGATTAGTGATCTCTGGTGGGGGCCTGGTTCTGTAAGAAGATAAACAAAATATAGTTTTTTAAAACGGCCCACATCTGTGGGTCGTTTTTCTTTCCACCATTAAAACTGGNCACATATTTTTCTATGCTGCATGAGGATGCACCNCTCCACCATTCGATGGTTAATAGTCATTATGGTGGTTTTAGTCATTTTGCTGCTANTTAATATTCCGAACACTNCCGATAGACCAAAGATTTCANTGCCNCTGCAAANCGAATCGACANTGCAGCANCNGCTTCCTTACGAAATTACTTTGCCCTACCGTCGAGGTGAAAAAGAATACTCTGGCTCTNCCTCCTGTCNAGAATGCCACNNGAACGAACACAAAAGTTGGCACGACTCATACCACCGGAGCATGACNCAGATCATGTCACCCCAAACTGTCAAGGCAGCGTTCGATGGACAGTCNTATACCTTCGGGAACGAACGATTCACCATGTATAAGCGTAGCGATGAGTACTGGACCACAATNGAAAGCCTAGANGCCGCGAACGCNGCACCNGACGGTCGCGACCCCGATCCATACCATGTCCGAATGGGCATGGTTACCGGCTCTCATCACATGCAGGTGTTTTGGCTTCCCGGCATGATGGGCAACCTGCAGATCGGTTTTCCGTTTTCATGGTTGGTGGAAGACCAACGCTGGGCTCCTCGAAACAGTCTTTTCATTCGNGACCCACACACNGTGATNAGCAAGGAGAACTGGAACATGAACTGCATCCGCTGCCATACCACCGGGCCGCAACCCAGGCCNAACAAAGCCGAGCAGCGGTTCGAATCACAGATCGCCGATCTCGGAATTTCGTGTGAAGCCTGCCACGGCCCTGGCNAAAAACATGTGGACCGCCAGNTCCGACTGGNCAAGCTTCCCGAAGCAGAACGCAAGCAGGCCTTAGCCTCCGAACCGTTGGCCATTGTCCAACCNGCCGACCTCGAGCNCACCCGCAGCACACAGGTTTGCGGCTCTTGCCACGGCATGAAGTGGTTCGACGAAAACGAAAACTGGACCGCACACGGCTTCAGCTACCGCCCNGGAGATGACCTCGANAAAACCACACCAATNATCCAGCCAACCCAACTCGACAAACAACCNTGGCTCAAACCGGTACTCCAAAANAACCCGGACATTCTCAANGATTTTTTCTGGCCGGACGGAAAAATCCGCGTGACCGGNCGCGAGTANAACGGGCTGCTCGAATCGCCNTGTCACNAGCGTGGCACGATGTCCTGNCTGAGTTGTCACTCGATGCACAAAAGCGATCCGAACGACCAACTCGCCCGCGGCATGCGCANCAATCAGGCCTGCCTACAGTGCCACGAGGACATGGCCGNCGACCTCACCACACACACACGGCATCCTGCCAATTCAGCCGGTAGCAAATGTTACAACTGCCACATGCCGCACACTTCGTACGGATTGCTCAAGGCCATCCGTGGGCACACGATCGAATCACCCGACGTGGCGACAACCCTTCAGACCGGCCGCCCCAACGCCTGCAACCTTTGCCATCTCGACAAGACACTCGATTGGACGGCGGAGCACTTGGCCAAGCGCACCGGCAAGCCCAAGCCCGAGGTGCCGGCCATACACAAAACCACCGCCGCCTCCGCCGTCTGGCTGCTCAACGGCGACGCGGGCCAACGCGCATTGGCCGCCTGGCACATGGGGTGGCAACCAGCACTGCTCGCGAGCGGCAGTGGTTGGCAATCGCCATTACTCGCTGAAACGCTCAACGACCCCTACTCCGCTGTCCGCTACATGGCGCACAAAGCCTTGGCCAAGCAGCCCGGTTTTGTGGCGTTCAAGTACGACTTTGTCGCAGCCGAAGCCAAGCGCTTGGCCAAGCAGAAGGAAGCGATGAGCATTTGGCAGCGGGAACCAGGAACCACCCTCCCCAAACCCGCCTCCCAGGTTCTGCTCAACGCCCAAGGAGGCCGGGACATCGACCGCACAAAAGAACTCATCCGCACCCGAGACAACCGTCCCATGCGCCTCCGTGAATAGCGAAATCGCGGGAGCACAATTGCAAGCGATCGTGGATTGATGACTTGTCATTCGTCGGTTGCGTTTACAGACTGCGTACCTGTTCCGTTGAAGTTGATTCCTGAAAAAAAGGTGCCCCGTTACGGTTTTACGTTGATCGAGTTACTGGTGGTAATCGCAATCATCGCAATATTAGCCAGCCTTCTTTTGCCAGCGTTGGCGCGGGCGAAGGAACAAGCGCACCGGACGACCTGCAAAAACAACGCCCACCAATGGCTACTCTCGCTCGCCATGTACGCCGGTGACAACGACGATGCGTACCCGGCAGGTGGCTCCAGCAATCCGTATTGGAATTCGGTGTGGTTTCGAGACACGATGATCGACGAGTATCATATCCGGCGTCCGATGTTTTATTGCCCGTCCAACCGCAGTTGGAACCGGGACGATTTTTGGTCTTGGCCCGGCGGGCGCGACTCGGTGATGGGATATTTTTATTTTGCCGGCGAAAAACGTTACTCCAACAACAAGTCAATGTTCCAAGAAGCGGTTCGCACGCCGGTTTTCGCGCTGAAAGCCACGGACACACCACATTACGAAGTAATTTGGGCGGATTTGAACCGCAAATATCAGGGTTCGTGGGGCCGACCGGGCGATCCGAATCCACTCATGCGGGGCGTCAACCATTACAACGACCGGGGCGACGAACCGGATGGGTCAAACGAGGGATTTATGGATGGCCACGTCGAGTGGGTCAAGGGCATCACCTTCATCAAGCAGCCAAAAATGATGGGCAACCTTTACTTTTGACCCTTTACAACCGGGTAAAAACAGCCCGCAATGTCACAAAATCTTCACAGTAAAAAAAGTTCTTGTTCAGCTACTAAAATCGTGTAGGGTTCCGTTCATCTTGCTCGGCGTGCGGATGCAAGCGCTGTCGTAAGAGTCTACAGATACCTGGCATTGCATCCTCGAACTATCCCCGGCGGGGTTGCAGTTTTCTTCAAACTGGCCCCGCCGGATTCTTTTTTTAGATTAGCGTTTCCAAATTAATGGATTGTAACCCTGCCTCAAAAGATCGCGTATCTTTAGCCTGCTAGGTGAATTTGACTTGTTATTAAAAAATCGCTTTTTTCATAACGGGACTTGTGTGGTGCGCGCCCCTTGCGCTTGGCCAAATCAAGTTACACATGAAACCGGGGGCAGGAGAAACCTCTATAGTGACTGCTTCAGATTTGCCCAATCGCGGCCTTGCAGTCGTTTGGCGTGC
>NZFR01000060.1 GCA_002689335.1 Verrucomicrobiales bacterium | reverse complement strand
CATTCAAAGGAGAAAGTGCCTGCGCAACGTTCTAGATTTGTTGACGGATTTTTTTACTATTTTAGGAATGGGGACGGTAGTGGTGGATCATCATGTGTTGGTTCGTGGACTGCCGGAACCGGATGCCAAGGCTGAAATTCTCTCTGACCGGTTTCAAGTCGGAGGACCGATTCCGACCGCCCTTACGCTACTCACCGGGTTTGGTTCCTCGACTTCGTTCATCGGCAAATGGGCGACCGATCGATGGGGAGAGATGATTGAGGACGACCTTGGACAAGCGCGAGTTGATCTGGGCCAAGCGGTGGTCTCCCCTGCTGTGCGCACCGGCTTCGCCCACGTTTGGGTAGAGGCCGACACCGGCCGGCGCAGTATCGCCGCGTATCGCGGTAGTCACCCGATCGAGCCAGCGGATTTGGACGGGGTCGCTTGGCCNANTTTTCAGGCGCTTCATCTGGACGCTTGGCCAAGCGATACGGCNATTGAGGCCGCCAGACAGATGAAGGCGGCTGGGGGGCTGGTGTTTGTCGATTTTGGATCCCCCAAGCCAAACTGGGAGNCGCTTATCGCGCTCGCTGATCTGGTGAATTGCCCGTTACGATTGCTCGAAACGCTTTCCCCCGGAGACTCGATGGAGACGGCTGCCAAGCGGCTGGTCGACCTCGGTGCCGATGCGGTCACGGTNACCAACGGAGAAGCCGGTGCTTGGTTTTTCCAAGGCGCCACCGCAATCCATCAACCGGCTTACCCTGTAAACGCGATTGACACCAACGGAGCCGGCGACGTTTTCACCGGCAGCATGATTTTCGCGACATTGAAAAACTGGCCTGCGGAACAACGCTTGCGATTCGCCTCTGCCGCCGCCGCCCTGAAGTGCCAACGCATCGGCAACCGGGACGCCCTTCCAACGCTATCGCAAATCGAGGCGTTCCTTTCGGAAAACGGTTGAAAATCCAAGCGCTTGGCCAAGCGTACGGGTGTGGTGACTTCCATTTCCTCAAATGGGTCGTTCCCTTTGCGGGGACGTTCCTGTCCCCGCTCCTTTTGTTACCTCCACTANAAAATATGAAGTTGAAATAAATATTATTTCTATTTGACTATTTTTTATTAGTTNTTTTTTANNNTANTCTAGNGTCACTTNTTNAAANNNNGCTGCGTTTTTTTAAGCTTATCTCAGGAGCGAGTTCCCTTGGTTTTGTGACACTGGGAATGGTGATTCCCCCGCTCGGCCATGCGGAACAACTGGTACTGAAAACTCCTCTCGTTGATGAGTTTGATCAGCCGGTTACTTTCACCGTCACCCCGTCGCCCACGAAATTAGCCTTCAAAACCAAGGATGATGATGTGGTCTGGGAACGGACAGAGGATTTTTCGAACTGGCAGGCGGTGTCCAACGCGAAGACTTTTCATGTATCGGTGAAGAAATCGAAGCGGGCCATTTTTTACAGACTCAGCCGGAGCGGCCCTCGTGTGCCAAAACTGTATGTCCCCAAAGATTATGATCCTGAAAAAAAGTACCCGTTTGTTTTATCGCTCCATGGCTATACCGGGAACTCGTCGATGCAGGATAAATTTTTCCCTCTAAAAGATTGGGCTGAAAAATATGATTTCATTTTTTGCACCCCAGACGGTCGCAAGGATCAGTTCGGCAATCGTGGATGGGCCGAGGGCGATTCGGAGTACCTTCGAGGATTGATTGATGCCTCGATTGAGCAGTACAGCATCGNCACCAAGCGGGTGTATTCCAGCGGTCACTCCAACGGTGCGATCTACTCATACAAGATGGCGCTCGATCATTCTGACATCATGACCGCGATTGTTCCCATCGCCGGCATCGGCTTTAACGCTTGGGAGGTGGACACGGAGAATCCGGTCAGTGTGTTGCACATTCACGGGACGATCGACAACATCGTCTGGTGGGGCGGCGATCGGTTTCGTGGCATTTACCCCGGAGTATTGGAGTACATCGACCGATGGAAGGAAAACAACGTCTGCACGAAGCGCAAGCCAGTGGAGAGGATCGACATGCGATCACAATTGTTCGGTAAGGAAACCGAGATTACCCGCTACGAAAACAAGAATGGCTCAGTTGTGACTGACTTGTGGAAGGTGAATTTCACAGGGCACTTCCCCAGCCCGAACCGACCATCCATGGAACGTATCGTGAAATGGATGTTGGACAAAAAACGTGAGTGACGGGCCTCGTCGCCCCGAGGATGTTTCGACCATCGCGCTTGGTTAAGCGAAAGATTGTGAAACCTCCCTACCCCTATTTTGATCGGTCGGTTTTACGGGGACAGGAATGTCGACGCTCCTTTTTGNCGATATGGCTAACATTGTTGTCGGTGGGGTTGACGCGGGCGTCACCTCCTTTTGCGGTTGTGTCAACCGGNTTGACGTGATGNTNAATCGCCCCGCCGAAAGCGGCAAGGCCGTTGTCGCAACAGTCAAAATCGTTTCCTTTTCCGTCAACAGCATTGACGATGCCGTCACTCGCTTTTCGTTAGCTGTCACCGGCGTCGACGTTCTTGTCCCGCTTGGCCAAGTCCTCTTCTTTGGACTCCCCTTGGCCAAGNTCGATTCTCGCTTGGCTTGACGAAGGCATTATTCCATTCCAACACTCCCCGCACAAGGGGCCCAAGGCTCTTTTCCNGCCTAGGGAGTTTTTTTCGTTTTATGAGAATCATTACGTTGATCAGTCTCGTGGCCATTAGTGCCACGTTATCTGCTGCCGAGTTGCCGAAGCCTCAAACGGTGCGTGTTCAGCCCGCCTCNNACGAGGGCGAACGGGCCATGAAAGGCTTCAAACTTGCCGATGGTCTGTCGGTTGAAATCGTTGCCTCGGAGCCATTGCTCGCCAATCCGGTGGCGTTTGATATCGACGAAAAGGGCAATTTTTATGTGGTCGAATCGTTCCGGCTGCACAAGGGCGTGACCGATATTCGCCAGCACATGAACTGGCTCGACGAAGAGTTGGCCTCTCAGAGTGTGGAGGACATGCGCAAGATGTACCATCGCCACAAGGTCAAGGGGCTGACGGATTACTCCGACCGCGTGCGCTTGCTGGTCGATACGGATGATGACGGGGNGCTGGACAAGGCCACGGTGTTTGCGGACGGCTTCAATGACGAAGTCGACGGTCTCGCCGCAGGTGTACTGCCACGTTACGGCAAGGTTTGGTTCACCAACATCCCNCACCTTTGGCTGCTCGAGGATGCCNACGGCGANGGTGTGGCTGAGAAACGCAGGCAGGTCGCCAGCGGGTTTGGCGTGCGGGTTGGTTTTCTGGGGCACGATCTTCATGGGTTGCGGCTCGGGCCGGATGGCCGGGTGTACTTTAGCATCGGCGACCGCGCGGCTTCGGTAACTACTACGGAAGGACGCAAACTCCACACGCCGGAGTCCGGTACGATCTATCGCTGCGAACTCGACGGCTCCGATCTCGAGGTTTACCACACCGGCCTGCGCAACCCGCAAGAGCTGGCGTTCGACCAATTCGGCAACCTGTTCACCGGCGACAATAATTCGGACGGCGGCGACCCTGCCCGTTGGGTGAACGCCGTCGAGGGCGGCGACAGCGGCTGGCGCATTGGCTGGCAGTTCCTAAACAGCGCACCGTGGACGACTCGCCGTGGCCCGTGGCTTGACGAGAAAATGTGTTTCCCCGATGGCCNTGCCGCACATCGCATTCCGCCGATTGCCAACATCGGCAACGGCCCGTCTGGGCTGACCTACTACCCCGGCACCGGGTTTGGTGATCGCTTTGAGAATATGTTTTTGATGTGCGACTTTAAGGGNACCCCTTCCCGCAGNGGCATCCACGCGATCCGNAACAAACCGCTGGGGGCGCACTTTCAGGTCGAGAAGGTTGATGAAGTCATTTGGAATGTGCTGCTCACCGATGTTGAGTTCGGGTTCGANGGCAACATCTATGTTTCCGACTGGGTCAACGGCTGGGGCATGACNGGNAAGGGCCGAATCTACCGCCTCNCCGGAAACGAAAAGGACCGCGCTGCCGATCAGGTCAAAAAGCTGTTTGCCGGCGGGATTGAAACACTCCGGAACCGCCGCTTGGCCAAGCTACTCGGCCACGTCGACATGCGCGTTCGGATGGCTGCGCAAATTGAGTTGGCCAAGCGCGACAANGTTCGGGCACTCACCGGTGCCGCCACCCAGACAGAAAATCAGTTGGCTCGCCTTCACGGCATTTGGGGTCTCGGGCAAATCAGCCGGCGCACCGAGTCNGTNAACGAGAAACTGCTTCCGTTGCTGAAGGATNCCGACGCAGAAGTCCGCACGCAGACCNCGAAAGTTTTGGGNGACGCCAAGTACAACGCCGCACACGCNGGCTTGGTCGCGTTGCTCGCTGACANAAGCTCGCGAGCCCGGGCTCAGGCCGCCATCGCGTTGAGCAAACTCAACAAGGGCGTTGGCGAGCCNTTGATCAGGATGATTGCGGAAAACNACGGCAACGATCCTGTNCTGNANCACGCCGGGATTCTNGCATTGGCAAGCCACTCNTCNGCTNCGGATCTGGTCAAANTGAANCNCCGCAAGCNNGCCGCCATCCGTACCGCCGCAGTNGTCGCCCTTCGCAGGCAAAACAGCGGCGAGGTCGCNGCGTTCNTGAANGACGGCAANNCTNTGGTGCAACTCGAGGCCGCNCGGGCAATCGCCGACGCACACATCGACANCGCCATGCCACAACTCGCCGACTTGGCCAAGCGCACCGACCTAGCCAAGCCGGTCATGCGCCGCGCACTAAANGCAAACTTCCGCTTGGCCAAGGCNGATGCCCTCGCCTCTGTGGCAGCCAGCAACGAACAGGCCGAACTCGCACGGGGCGAGGCGTTGAATCTGCTTGCCGCCTGGGAGAACCCCTCCGGTCGTGACCGCGTCACCGGCCTGTGGCGACCCATCGCCAAGCGCGACGCATCCGCTGCCGCCACTGCGCTCGGCACCAAAATCGATTTCATTTTGCAAAACAGCAGCGGACTGATCCGCAATGAAGCCATCGCCGCCGCTGCCAAGTTGAAGCTAAAAACCGCCGGGAACGCCCTGCTGACGATACTCAAGGACGAAAAAGCCGGGAACGCCCGCGCGGCTGCGCTCCGGGCTTTGGGAGACATCGAAGCCGCCGAACTCGCGGACGCCGTCGCTTATGGCAGCGAAGCCAAGGATACCGCCATCCGCAGTGCCGCCACTCGGCTGGCAGCCAAGGTCAAACCGGCTGGCGCCACCGCCAAACTCGAAGCCGNCATGGCCAAGGGCAGCATGCGNGAGCAACAAAGCGCCCTCNTTGCGCTGGGTGATTTGAAGGAAGCCNCTGCAGACAAAATTCTCNNTNTGTGGCTCGATAAACTGCTCGCCGACAAGGTGCCCGCCGCACTTAAACTCGAGCTNCTCGAGGCCGCCGCCAAGCGCAGTGACGACACCGTCAAAGCCAAGCTGGCAAAGTTCAACGAAAGCCGTCCGNACCCGCGCCAAAACTTTTTNGCGCTCGAGCCTTACATNGANACACTCGAGGGCGGCCACGCAGAGANGGGCANAAAGTTGTTCTACGAAAACGTCGCGCTGAGCTGCGTTCGGTGTCACGTGATCGACGGCCAAGGCGGCGAGGTCGGCCCNGTGCTCGACGATATCGGCGCGAAGGTCGACCGCAAGTACCTGCTCGAATCNATCGTCAACCCGAATGCCTCCATCGCCAAGGGCTACAACTTTTTCCTCATCACGCTGAAAAACGGACAAGGCTACGCCGGGATCATCAAGAGCGAGACCGACAAGGAATTGNTCATCAACTCNCCCGAAGACGGGATCGTCACCGTGNAAACGGCCGACATCAAAGATCGCATNAAAGGCCCCAGCGGGATGCCTCCCGGCCTGCAATCNATCGTCTCCAAAAGCGAACTTCGCGACCTNATCGAGTTTCTCGCNCAACAGAAAANGCCGGCGAAAAAGGAATAANNNCAACGCTTGNCCAAGNGCTGGGAACACATCGAGGGAACGTCATCTCGACCGTCGTTCAGNCTGTTTTTCTTTTNCNGNCGAGGTNGNTCCGTTAGNTTGCNCGGACTTATGAAGTCCNTGAGTTTGGTTCTCGCTNTATTCNCTCTCGCCATCGGTTCGCTCGCAGCCGANAAACCGAAACATTCCGCNGTGAGTCCCGCCCCGCGCGATGGNGATTGGTGGNCCAAGCGGCATGCGTCGTTCAACAAACGCGTCGNACAAGGAAACGTNGATCTGCTGTTCATCGGCGACTCNATATCACNCACGCTTGGGAGAGTGCNGGCAAGGCGNCCTGGGGCAANCACTTCGCCAAGCGCAACGCCGTGAACCTCGGNATCAGCGGCGACCGCACCCAGCACNTCCTNTGGCGACTGGACAACGGCAATGTAAAAAACATNAGCCCCAAGGTAGCCGTGGTNATGATCGGCACGAACAANTCCGGCGAAGGCCGCAACACCGCCGAGGAGATGATCGACGGCGTGACAGNCGTGGTCGACAAACTCCACGCCAAGCTGCCCAANACCAAGATTCTGTTGCTCGATATCTTCCCGCGCGGCCAACGCATCAACGNCCAGCGGGGCAAAATCCTGCAGGTTAATCAGGTCCTCTCGCGGCTCNACGAGCGCCCGTACGTCACGTTCCTGCGCATTGGCCAAAAGTTCGTNAGCCCGGACGGCTCCATNGCCAAGGATATCATGCCCGACTTTCTCCACCTTACCCCCAAGGGCTACACCATCTGGGCCGAGGCCATCGAACCGACCTTNGCCAAGCTCATGGGCGAATAGCCAAGCGCTTGGNNAANCGCACCCGTTTTAAGCGAACCGGAACAGCTCAGTGAGTTTGCGAAGTCGCTAAAATACTTCGACATCCTACACCTGTCGGCACTGGCCATCTCGCTGCTGGCAATCGTGGTCATCCCGCTCATCGGCAGCTGCCTCTCGGCAGTCAACCGGCGGCGAATGGTCTGCATGCGTTCGCGGTCGGTCAGGAGATGGTCGACTNCGCNAACCGGGCCAGCTTGCGCGAACTGACCTTGGTGAAGGACCTTCNGCTGCACCTCTGCCAATACAGCCTAATTATCGCCTCCATCGGACTGGTCACGCGTAAACGGTTTTGTTTCGAGTTCGCCTACCTCATCGGGACAACCGGTGCACTGCAGTGCCATGATCACGCCGGCCCCGACCGGGATCGACAACATGACCTACCTCGTCACGTTCTACACGCACCACGTGTTGATCATCCTGTTTTTCCCATTTGGAACATCGTGGTCGATGGGATGCTGACCACACGCGGCGCCATNCTTAGGACGGTGCTCATGGTGAACCTGATGATCATCCCGGTCGGTTTCATCAACTGGCTCATCGGATCCAACTACATGTACCTCTGTACCAAGCCGGGAGTCGAAATCAATTTCTCATTGGTGAATGGCCTTGGTATCTGAACGGTCTGGAGGGAGTTGCTCTTTTGTTGATGGCCATCGCATCCGTGCCAATCATTTTCCTCCGACGCAGAATCTCGGAGTGGCAAATCCTAAATTCGAAAAATTAATTNCCAAATAAAGTCAAAGGATCAAATTTCGAATTCTCAAAATAAACGCNGCGGAGAATCGCTTGGCCAAGCGCTTGNGTTAGTTTGTTGANCAAAAGGGCACTTCACCGCAAATGCGCCCGAAGGTATAAAACCAGAATTCGAATATCGTAAATTGAATTTGTTTCGATTTTCGAGATTAGGATTTCGAATTTTTCANAGCAACTGATTGATGGGATCCGCGCCGTGGATCACNCGTTGCACCTCGGGCGGGACTCCGGCCATCGTGCGGAGCCTACCGGTATCGAGAACGGTGTTCATGATGGTGGAGTAGAGGTTNGGGATGGTGATGCGGTCGCTGGCCGGCTCGCCGCCGTCGCGAGTGGAGGAACCGACNACGTGGCCCATTTTCAAGCCGCCACCGTANAGCATCAACGGCGCCACGCCGGCCCAATGGTCGCGGCCGGCCTTGGCGTTGACCTTGGGCGTACGGCCCATCTCACCGCAACAGACGAGCAAAATCTTGTCACGCAAGCCACGCGCCTCGACGTCTTCGATGAACGCGCTCACTGCATGGTCGAACGGCCGGCCAACGTAGCCCATGCCCTCNATCATNGTGGCGTTGTTTTGATCNGCGTGCATGTCCCATACAAAATTGGTGGTGATGGTGATGAACCCTGCNCCGCGCTCGGCCAGTCGCCGCGCGAGCAGCATCAGTTTACCGAGGCTGTTCACGTGTTCCATATAGCGCGGCCGGTTGTTCCACTTTTTGCTGATGCGATTGACATCCANCAACGTTGAGGTGTCATAGCGCTCGATNAACTTGGGATCCTCCNTGGTGATGTCGAACGCTTCGGCCACGGTGCCGGTGAGGGTCTGGTACGCCTGCGATTGGAACCGATCGAAACTCTCTGCGATGTCGCTCTCTCCAACCACGCGTCGCCATTGGTCGAGGCTGGCAAGCAGGCTTCGGCGGTCGTCCAACCGTGCAGGATCTATCGTCAGCTTCATGTCCNGCTTCAAATTCCCCTCGCCGCTTGGAGCGAATGGCGCAAACGCCGTGCCTAGTTCCCCGGTCGTGTCGAACCGGCCCAAATCCATAAAAGCCGGCCCGGCGGAGTCATCCACCGCACGGGGGAATAGCGAAAGATTTCGCGGCATACCATTGCGCGGATTATTCGCCCCGGCCACCCGCGCGTAGTGAGAACCCAGATGTGCCCCACTGGAGAAGCGATTGCTGATGATCGGCTTGGTATCGTGCGCGTTACTCTCGGTGGTGAATGAGCGGACAATTGAAAATTTATGAGCCAGCTTGGCCAAGCGCTCCATCGTGCTGCCAAACGTAATGCCCGGGATCGAGGTCGGAATCTCCCCCGTCATCGAGCGGATTCCGGCCGGAGCCGTCATCTTCGGGTCAAACGTTTCGTATTGGGAAGGCCCGCCGTGTTGGAACAAAAACACCACGCACTTGTCCTTCACCAATCCGCCGGCCTCCCGCACCGCCGACTCTGCCTGAAATAACTGTGGTAACGCCAAGCCTCCCAGACCCAGACTTCCCACCGANAGGAACTCGCGCCGACTCCATCGATTGGCTTTTAATCCCAACATGTCTACTCGTCGAAAACCCTACACCCGCCGCCTCCTCTGGCAACCCAATATGCATCAATAATGCCTATGATTTTCAGGTTTGATCGTTGACAGCCAAAAGCCGAATTGCTCCAATANAGCGTTTACGTGAGCCCAGACGTTTTTATCAGTTACTCGAGGGAGAACCAGCAGGAGGTGATCAAGCTGGTCGAGTATCTGCGCGNTCAGGGTTTGGCCGTTTGGATGGACGAATCCGACATCCACGGGGCCACTCTTTGGACCAAGGAAATCGTCGAAGCCATCCGTGCCTGCTCGCTTTTCATCCTCGCCATCAGCCGGCACTCGACCGGTTCCAAAAACGTCGTCAAGGAACTCGCCTTGGCCAGCGAACGCGAGAAGATCATCCTGCCGATTTACCTCGAGCAATGCGACATCCCGGAGACGATGGAGTACCAGTTGGCTGGCATTCAAAACATCGC
>NZFR01000059.1 GCA_002689335.1 Verrucomicrobiales bacterium | reverse complement strand
CGAAGCCTCCTGGACGTGAACGTGTTGGTCTCGCTATTCGACGAGCGTCATGTGCACAACAAACTCGCCCACGANTGGCTGTCAAAAAATCTGAAACGCGGCTGGGCCAGTTGCCCCATCANAGAAAACGGCCTCCTGCGAATTCTCTCNAACCCNAACTACAGTCGATTCAATCGCTACTCAGTCGAAGACATCTCATCTCGATTGGAGGACTTTCAACAGGCTACAAACCACGTTTTGGACGAAGNCCATTTCGACTGCGAAAATGTCCTAGGAGCAAAACAACTCACCGATGTGTATCTGCTTGGTCTGGCTGCGGAACACAAAGGACGATTCGTCNCGTTCGACCGTACCATCGCAAAAAAAGCAGTCTTTAAGGCGAAAAAATCGACANTCCATCTAATCGATGCCTGAGCTAATACGGGCAATTTACATTCCATTGNGGANGATTAATTGATATGANTTTTCCCCGCCGGGGCTAGTTGTCGCGGCGACCTTTTTCTCATGGCTGGTCATAATAAGTGGTCGAAAGTGAAGCGACAAAAAGGGGTCACCGATGCCAAGAAGGCCAAGGTGTTCGCCAAGCTCGCGCGCGAAATCGGCATCGCAGTTCGCGCCGGAGGCCCGGAGGCANATCTTAATCCACGCCTCCGCATGATCCTGCTCAAGTGCCGCAGTGCCAACATGCCGGCCGACAACATCGAGCGCGCCATCAAGAAAGCGGCCGGCGATGACGATGGAGCCAATTACGAGGAATTGACCTACGAGGTGTTCGCNCCGGGCGGCGTGGCAGTACTCGTTCACGCGAACACGGANAACCGCAATCGCACCGCCTCCGATGTCCGCCACGCCGTGACCAAGGCCGGCGGCCAATTGGCCAGCGCTGGGGCCGTGACGCGATTGTTCGAGCGCAAGGGCCAAATCATCATCGACCGCGAGGCGGCGGAAGAGGACGCGTTGATGGAACTCGCGCTCGAAGCCGGAGCCGAGGACTTTGCCGCAGACGAAAACGGCTACGAAATCGTGACGGGACCGAACGACTTCGAGCCGGTTCACAAGGCGGTCGAAGAAAAGGGAATCGCAACGCTTTCCGCCGAGGTAACGTACATCGCCCAACAAACCACGGTCGTGGATGAGGCCGGAGCATCGACCATTCATCGGCTTGTGGATGTGCTCGAGGAAAACGACGACGTGAGCGACGTGTTCACCAACGCCGACTTCCCCGAGGGCAGCGACTAAGCCAGCCCCTCGATCCGCTCCGGGTGGCTATACACGTTGAACGTGTCGCCCCGGAGAAAACCGACCAGCGTCTGCCCGCTCTCCTGCGCGAACTCCACAGCCAAACTCGACGGCGCTGACACGGCGCAAATCACCCCTACCCGCCCGGCGAGAGATTTCTGCAAAATTTCAAACGAAGCGCGGCCGCTGACCATCAGCACGCAATCCTCCAGCGGCAGACGACCATCCGCCAACGCCNGNCCCAACACCTTGTCNACCGCATTGTGCCGGCCAACGTCTTCGCGCAGCGCGAGCAACTTCCCTGCCCCGTCGAACAGGCCTGCCGCGTGCAGCCCTCCCGTTTTGTCGAACGTCGCCTGATCCGCCCGCAGTTTTTCCGGCAGCGAAAGAATCCTCTCAACNACGACCGTCGGCCCTCGCTTGGCCAAGGGCTCGAACAGACACTGCACGGACTCGATGGACGCCTTGCCGCACAGGCCACAACTCGAACTCGCGTAGACATTGCGCTTCAGCTTGGCCAAGTCGACCTCCACCCCGAGCGCGAGAAATACATTGAGCACATTCCCGTGGAGCGCCGCTTCACCCTGCTGACATGGAGCGACCTCCAGCACATCGCCCACACCCGAGATCACACCTTCGGACAGCAAAAATCCAAGGGCCAACTCCTTGTCGTGCCCCGGTGTGCGCATGGTGACCGCCACAGACTCGCCCTTCACGCGAATCTCCAGCGGCTCCTCCCGCGCCACCCAGTCCGACTCCTCGGGNCNGGCATTGCCCTGTTTCCAGCGCAGTACACTCGTTGCTGCAGCGCGGGGATCGTCAGCTTGTTTTTCAGCCGGTGACATTTCGTGCCCGCCTGCTACCAGAAGCAGGCGTGACAGGAAAGAAGGATTTGACATCGCCGGACACCAGCGCAACCGTTCGGNTTGTTATGAACAATTTGACAACGATCCTCAGCAGTGTCGCCGCAGGTCTACTTTTGACCGGGTGCGGTGACGGAGAAAAAGCAGCCGCAACCAGCGAAGCCGTCGACCCCAACGTGATCGCGTATCCGCTGGACACCTGCATCGTGGCCGACAAAAAACTGGGCAGCATGGGCAAGCCGCACGTGTTCGTTCACGAAGGCCGGCAGTTCAAGTACTGCTGTATCGGCTGTGATGACGAGTTCAAGGCCAACACCGACAAATACATCAAAAAATTTGATGACGCGGTTGCCGCGAATAAAAAAGCCGAAGCCAAGCCATCCGAGGCCGCCGACACCACCGCCAGCGAAGAACCGGCCAAGTAGGAGACCGGCCATCCAGTTTTGAAGCGCCCGAATAAACGGCCGCTTTTTTGCNCTTGGCCAAGCGCTTGGCTTTGACATCGTCGCCGCTTGGGCCTCAAATTTGCGGAGTCATGATTCACCCAACCCGTCGAAACTTTCTCAAGCAAACCACCCTCGCAACCGCAGCTACGACCCTCGGCCTTGGCTGCTCGAGCACCCCGCCCTCCAAACGCTTGGCCAAGCGCGGGCCGGTCATCATTTCCACCTGGGGATTCGGCAAACCAGCCAACGAACTCGCCCTGCGTACACTGCAAGGCGGCGGCTCGGCTCTGGACGCCGTTGAGCAGGGTATCCGACTCGTCGAGGTTTCGGATAACTCCTCCGTGGGCCTAAGCGGCAAACCAAATGCCGCCGGCGTGCCGCAACTTGATGCCTGCATCATGAACGGTCCCGGACATCAGGCCGGAAGTGTCGCGGGTGTTGAAGGCGTGGTGCATCCGATTTCTGCCGCAAGATTGGTGATGGAAAAGACACCGCACGTGATGCTCGTGGGCCGTGGCGCACGCTGGTTCGCAGAACAACAGGGATTGAAGGTGCTTGATGCCGCCAAGGACGAAGCCAACTACAAGGCATGGCTCGCCACCCAAAAGAAACCATCCCCCGGCAAAGGTGACAAACCAGACAACCACGACACGGTCACCCTGATCGTCCTCGACACCAACAGCGACCTCGCCGGGGGGTGTTCCACCAGCGGCTGGAGTGGAAAGATCCCCGGCCGCGTCGGCGACTCCCCCATCATTGGCGGTGGTTTATACGTCGATAACGAAGTCGGCGCCGCCGGAGCCACCGGCCTCGGTGAAAACGTCATGCGCTACTGCGCCTCCTACGCCGTGGTCGAAAACATGCGGCACGGATTGTCTCCCACGGAAGCCTGCGCCGAGGCGATCCGCCGCATCGCCAAAACCGACCCCGCCGGAATGGACCTTGCCATCAACTTCATCGCCATCAACAAGCAGGGCGAATTCGGGGCCGCCGGCACACAGGCCAACTTCCCCTACTCCGTCACCACACCCGATTTCAGCGAAGTCCGCAAAGGCAGCCCCCTGAGCCAAGCCACCCAAAAAGAAGGCGGCAACGAGTAAGGACGTTTCAACAGACGACGGCGGAAAGGCAAGCCAGTCCCACAAAAGGACATTTGGATTGCAGCTCACGCACTCGAAACCGGCACCGACCTCGGCACCGAGGACACCCATTTCAAATATGTCAACGGGCTGTCCCTGATCGAATCAGGCGATTAGTCCGTCAGTTTTTTGAGGTGGTCCGGCGAAGCGTAAAGTTTGGCAATCTCGTGGTCGGACAGCGCGCGATTAAAACAGGACAGGTCGTCAAACAGGCCCATGTAGTTTAGGCCGATGAGAATGCGATGCGGTTTTCCGCCCCACGAAAACTGCTGGTTCCAGCCGGTGATACTGCCCTCTTTTTTTCCGTTGAGATAGAGCGATGAAACGCCGTCTTTTTTTCCGGTGTTAAATCGTTCCCACGTAAAAGCAACGTGCGTCCACTTTTCCTTGCTGAACGGATTCGAATTGGCCGGCACGAGTGGTCGCTGCGGCTCCGGCACATCCTTGTTTTCCGGATTCCATACNGGCTTATCCGCGAAAGCGCCCAACCGGAAGGATCGCGGGTTGCCGTCCTTGTTGAAGTCCACGAAAAACGAGGCGTTGTTCCAAGTGAATGGTGTGATCTGAATTGGATCGACGTAGCCGGGATCAAGCTCGTTGATCGGGTCGACCTTCAGCCAAAAGCTCACCGTACCGCTCCAGTTCTTCTTTTCGAATTTGAAATTTTTTGCCCCGTCATAGAACAGCCACTTGGCGTTGCGTTTGGTGAACAGCAGTGCATCCCCGGTGAGGCCTTTGCCCTTGGCCAAGCGGGATTTGTTTTCGGTGTGGTTGCCGGCCTTGGGTTGTTTGTTGACGAGGGTGTAGAGTTGCTTGTCGCCCTTGGCCAAGTCGGCGTCGAGGCCCTTGTCGTAAGAAGCGTAAAATGTGAGGGCTGATTTCAGCGATGCATCAGCGGCTGTGGCGGCTGGGAGAAAGGCAGCCAAGACAAGCGCGGTGGCCAAGCGGAGTTGAAGCGAACGGCTCATGCACAGAACTTGGCTAAGCGCTTGGCCAACAGCAAGCTCAGTCACAAAAAAACCGCGCGTTACCGCGCGGTTTCGAGATTGTTTAGATAAACGGGTTTACATTTTGCCACCGTAAACGGCGTTGGAACCCAGTTCCTGTTCGATGCGCAACAGTTGGTTGTATTTGGCTGTCCGATCGCTGCGGCTGAGTGAACCGGTCTTGATTTGGCCGGCGTTGGTGGCCACGGCGATGTCCGCAATGGTCGCGTCCTCGGTCTCGCCGGAACGGTGGCTTATAACAGCGGTGTAGTTGTTGCAGTGCGCAAGTTCCACTGCGTCGAGCGTCTCGGTGAGTGAACCGATCTGGTTCACCTTCACGAGGATGGAGTTGGCCACGCCGGTGTCGATGCCCTTCTGCAGGAATTTTGTGTTGGTGACGAACAGGTCGTCGCCGACGAGTTGCACTCGATCCCCGATCTTGTCGGTGAGCAGTTTCCAACTCTTCCAGTCGTTCTCGTCGCAGCCGTCCTCGATGCTGATGATCGGGTACTTGGCAGTCAGTTTGTCGTAGAATGAAACCAGATCGGCTCCGGTGAGTTTCTCACCGGTGCTTTTCTTGAACACGTATTTCTTGGTGCTCTTGTTGTAGAACTCGCTGGAGGCTACGTCGAGGGCGAGGAAGATTTCCTTACCTGGCTTGTAGCCGGCGTCTTTGGTGGCCTTGAGAATGGCCTCGATGGCGTCCTCAGCGCTGTTTAGGTTCGGAGCAAAACCGCCTTCATCGCCCACTGCCGTGGAGAGTCCCTTCTTTTTCAAAACGGACTTGAGCGCGTGGAAAATCTCGGTGATCGCGCGTAGGCCTTCGCTGAATGTGTCGAAGCCCTTAGGCATGATCATGAATTCCTGAAAATCGATCGGGGCATCCGAGTGCGCACCGCCGTTGATGACGTTGGCCATCGGGACCGGCAACACTTTGGAATTCGGGCCGCCGAGATATTTGTAGAGCGACTGGCCGAGGGCATCGGCTGCGGCATGGGCGTTGGCCATCGAAACGGCAAGAATGGAGTTGGCCCCGAGCTTGGATTTGGTCGCGGTTCCGTCGAGGGAGAGCATGGTGTTGTCGACAGTCAACTGGTCAGTCGCGTCGACGCCTTCCAACGCCGGGGCGATTTTTTTGATAACGTTGTTGACGGCCTTATTGACGCCTTTGCCGAGATAACGGCTCTTGACGCCGTCGCGCAATTCGAGTGCTTCGTTGACGCCTGTGCTAGCTCCGCTCGGAACGGCCGCGCGGCCTATCGCTCCTCCACGAAGGCCAACTTCCACTTCAACTGTCGGGTTGCCGCGTGAGTCGAGAATTTCACGGGCTTGGATGCTTTCGATTCTTGTCATGTCAAACCACCCAACGCGGGCGGCAGGGCATAATAGGTTGGAATCCGCCTCCGTCAAGCGACGGTTTGGTAACACGCTTGGCCAAGTGGTGGCGGGAATTTATTCGACGGGGATCGACTCCCCGGCTTCATTCCACTTGGCGGTAGCGACGAATTTCCCCTTGATCCAGTTCCCTTCCTTTTCGAACTGACCATTTTCGTACCAATACTTGGCTGCGCCTTCGGCGTTGCCGCTTTTCATGAATACAGCGCTTCGCAGCAACCCGTTGTCCCACCACATTTTCCATCGGCCATCCTGCAACCCATTCCGATAATTGCCCTCAGCCTCCTTCCATCCATCAATCGACCAGCGCTTGGCTACGCCGGTGTACGGTTCCTCTTCGCCGGGGAAATGCCACCGATTCTCCTTGAGTACGAGATTTTGTTCCTCGACGAATCGCTCACGCAACGCGCTACGAATGGAGGGAGTCGACGTGGGCTCGGGAGGAGCCACGGCAGGCTTGAAAATGTCTTCTGACAGTTTGATCTCCGGCTCGGCCGGCTCAAGCGGGGCCGCCGGTTCGTTGACTTTCGCAACAGCCTCGGCCGGGGGGGGACTTGGTTCAGCCGACNGCGGAGTTACCGGCTCAGCCGGTTCGGCCGGCTCTACGGCCGGAGGCGTAGTCTCGGTTTGAACCGCCGGCGTTGGGACTGGCGGCGGCGGAGTTGGTTGAACTTCGGGTTGAGTCCCGGCAGCAGGCTCGGTTGACGGTGCTTCTCCCGAACCACAGCCAACCAGCAAGGCCACGCCGATGCATGAAACAGCCAAAAATCTCATGCGGGAAAAATCCATGAGACGCCCACTCAAATCAAGGCCGATCCTTATCCTGATGAGGTTTATTTCCTTTACGGAGAACCGGGNTTGCCACCGCCTGACCCCTCCGGAGTGCCGAGCGAGCGCCCGCCATCGGTGCCACCGGATGACTTNGAGGAACNGATGCTCGAATTATGGTAATCCCGGACGCTCCCTCCTCCGGTGTACCCGAAACTCTGGTATCCACCACGACTGCTATTGCGACTGTAACTCGAGGANGAACCACCGGAAGTTGAAAATTGAATGTTCCCCAGCTTTAAATTGTNGAGTTGCANCTCGAACTGTCTTTGCTGTAGCCGAGACATGTATAACGACTCGGAGATGGGCGCTCCCTGTTCGTCGAAAAAGGCGGCTTCCGTTTNCTTTCCGAGGTTGAATTTGGATGTCATCTCCTCCTGCCCACCGGGATACCATTGAACCCATTGGCCGTCCCGGCTGCCCTCTCGGTACACCCCGCTNAGGTGCTTGCCGCCCTCGCTCGGATGCCACTGTGTGTATTGGCCATCGCGAACGCCTTCTTTGATAACGCCCTCCCATGCTTTGGTTTCGTCGGCGTACCATGCCTCGTGTTTGCCGGTGTACGGCTTGGTCTCCCCGATCGCATAATACAATCNGTCCGCCTTCCGCTCGATCACGGGGCGATAGATGGAACCCTCATCCAGACTNGGCGCCGGCTGGGGTTGGGATGTCTGACACCCACAAACCGCCAGCGCCAAGGCCGCGATGAAACCGACCTGANGCGATCCGNTTATCATGGGCGGTCTNACTTGCCCAACGATGAGTTGTGAAAATCACTCGCCGCGCCGCCTCCCGTAAAACCGGATGCACCGCCATAACCGGCGGAGCCATTATACACACTAGCCGCAGAGCCACTGCCCCTCGTTTTTAGAAAAAGTTTCTGCNNATACTTTTTTCTCAATATGGCCACGTAGACCTCATGAGAAATCGGCTCCCCTTTTTCCGAATAATAGGCGGCCTTTTTCATTACGCCGTCTTCATAAACTGTGACCATCTCCTTGTTGCCATTGAANTACCACTGGATCCATTCGCCATCACGATTGCCATCCTTNTANACCCCCTCAACTTGNAGCGTGTCCTTTTGCGCGAACCATNGGGAGTACTTGCCCTGAAGGCGTCCCTGCTGAACGGTTCCGNCCCACGCTCTCTCTCCGTTCTCGAACCATGCCCTGTAAGTGCCNGTGTANGGCTCCGTTTTTTTNNACTCATGATAGAGACCATCTTTCTCTTTTTNGAGTTGAGGCTCGATCCGTGTAATCTTTTGTTTGCTCGCCACGAACTGAGCCGACTGACATCCGATTACCGCAATCGAGGCCGCCGCCAACAAGGAGAGATGAAGCGATTCCATATCATCACCGTTATTCTTTCTTTGGTTCTTCTTTTGTTTTTGGTGCTTCAGCGGAAGCTGTATTGTCCAAGGTCTGCGTCGCAGTGGGATCGGCCGGAGCCTGTTTGACATCGTCAACCCAAGTAGCCTCTTCGAGTTTTTCCCCAGCCTCATCAAACTGCACCCAAACGCCGTCTCGCTTGCCCTCCGTGTAATTACCCTCCGCTTCGAGTTGCCCGTTGGCGTACCAATGACTCCACGTGCCGGTTGGTTTTCCATCCACGATTTGACCGTGCGCCGCCTTTTTGCCGTTGGGGTGATAGACCAATCCCTCTCCGGTGAACACGGTCGTGCTATCGGCTTTATAATACAGCCCATCATCGCCACGTTTCACGCCGACTTCACCACGTTTGAGTTGCAAAAACACGACCGCCACAACGGCCGACACTATAAGAATCCACTTCATAAACAACAAACCATACGTCTGATTTTTCCGCTCTGCAAACGTAAAACCCTCCCCTTGGCCAAGCGCTTGGCTTGGCGGAATTTCCTTCAACATGACGGCCGGCTGGTGAACACTGCGTGGCTATGTCGGATTACATGTTTGATTTAACCGGGGAGGTGGCCGTGGTGATTGGTGCCACCGGAGCACTGGGCGGTTCCTCCGCGTTGGCGATGGCCAAGGCCGGAGCAAAAATCGCCGTGGTAGGGCGTAGTGCTGAGCGCGGCGAAGCGAGGGTGCAGGAGATCAGCGACGCGGGTGGCCAAGCGCAATTTTTCAGTTGCGACGCGATGGATCCCGCCAGCCTGAAATCATGCCACGACGCCATTGGCCAAGCGCTTGGCTCGCCGACTGTTTTGCTCAACGCCGCCGGCGGGAACGACCCGGACGCCACCGTGACCCTGGAAATGCCGTTCGAAAATATCCCGCAACCAGCCTGGGCCAAGGTGTTCGACCTCAACCTCGTAGGCGGCTTCCTGCTGCCGTGTCAGGAGTTCGGGCCGGCGATGTGCGAGCGCGGCAAGGGCAGCATCATCAACATCGCTAGCGTCACGTCGCACCTGCCCCTATCGAAGGTAATTGCTTACTCCGCGTCCAAGGCGGCCGTGCTGAGCGCGACCCGTTTTCTTGCACGCGAATGGGCAACTAAAGGCGTGCGCGTCAATAGCATTACACCCGGTTTTTTTCCGGCGGAACAAAATAAGAAACTACTTTTCAACGAGGACGGCACACCGAGCGACCGGGCCAAGTCGATCTTCGGCCACACGCCGATGGGCCGGTTTGGCAACCCCAGCGAGTTAGCCGGCGCGGCGGTGTATTTGGCCAGCGAAAAAGCAGCGAGCTTCGTCACCGGCTCTGACATTGTGGTCGACGGCGGGTTCCTGAGCCAAACAATCTGACGCACCGTGGGAGTCGTTTCCAAAAAAGTTTCCGAGGGCAAACTGCTCAGCACCGAGCAAGCGCGCGAGGTCGTGACGGAGTCCATGCCGGAAGAGGCATTCCGCGATCGCAAGGTTCTGTTGATCGTGCCGGACGCCACCCGAACTGCACCGGTGGGGACGATGTTTAAGGAGATCCACGAACAGATCGGTGGGGTTGCCTCAGCGCTGGATGTCATGATCGCACTGGGGACGCATCAGGCCATGGGAGAGGCGGCCATCGAGCAAAGGCTGGAAATCTCCCACGACGAACGCACCGGCCGATACGCGAAGGTTCAGTTTTTCAATCATGCTTGGGATGACCCAAGTGCCCTCAAAAATATTGGCACGATCACGGCCGAGGAAATCAGCGATCTCAGTGGCGGATTGTTCGAGATGGACGTGACGGTGGAGGTCAACGCCAAGCTGTTTGACTACGACCAAATCGTGATCATCGGGCCGGTTTTCCCGCACGAGGTTGTCGGGTTTTCCGGGGGTAACAAGTATCTCTTCCCAGGGGTCGCCGGACCGCAGGTGCTGAATTTTTTCCATTGGCTCGGTGCCGTAATCACCACTCCGAAAATCATCGGCCACAAATGGACGCCGGTGCGAAAGGTCGTCGATCGCGCCGGCGCGATGGTGAAAATTCCCAAACTCGCGTTTTGCATGGTCGTCGAAAGCGACGGTATGAGCGGCCTGTTCGCCGGATCGGTCGAGGAGGCGTGGTCTGCGGCGAGTGACCTTTCCTCCGAACGCCACACGCTCAGCAAGGAAAAGCCGTTCCATAAGATCCTCGCCTGTGCGCCGGAGATGTATGATGAGATTTGGACCGCCGGCAAATGCATGTACAAACTTGAGTCGGTGTTGGCCGACGGTGGTGAGTTGATCATCTACGCGCCGCACATCAGCGACGTTTGCATCGCTCACGGAGAGACGATCGAAAAAGTCGGCTACCACTGCCGCGACTATTTCCTGAAACAGTGGGATCAATTCAAGGATATGCCTTGGGGTGCTCTGGCCCACTGCGTGCACGTAAAAGGGCTGGGTAAGTTCAAAAACGGGGTGGAGACGCCACGCGCGGAGGTGACCTTGGCCACCCAGATCTCCGAGGCCAAGTGCCGGCAGATCAATCTCGGCTACCGCGATCCGGCGACGATTAATCCTGAGGATTTCGCCAACCGTGAGGACGAAGGTATTCTGCTCGTCCCACACGCTGGCGAACGGCTTTTCCGCTTGGCCAATCCGCCCGCTTGGGCCTGACACACACTACTGCGCTTGGCCAACTTGGGGGGCGTTTTTTTGCAGCTTGTGGCTAGAGGAATTCCACGCGGCCGGTGCTCAGCGAATATTGGGCGCCAACAATCTCAAGCCCATCGCCCTGCACTTGGCCGGCGAGGATGTCCGACCCGGCACGGAGTTGCGCCACCGACTGGTGGATATTCGCCTGCACAGCACGATTGAGCAACTCGGCTTCTTTCGCACCGGAATCCATTAACGGCTCGACCGCCGGACGAACGCGATCAACGATCGCGCTTAGGTTCGGGGAAAGATCTTCGCTGGGCTGCCGAAGTTCATTGATCGTGGCAGAAACCGCGCCGCAGCCGGTATGCCCCATTACCACGACCAAGCGAGTGCCTAACTGCGAGGTCGCGTACTCGATGCTACCGATCTGTGACGGCGCCACTATATTTCCGGCCACTCGGATCACAAATAAATGGCCAAGGCTGCAATCAAAAACAATCTCCGATGGTACGCGCGAATCTGAACAACCGAGGATGATCGCAAATGGTTCCTGACCGGCCTGCAATTCGCTGCGGCGCTCGGGATTCGCCAGCGACTCTAGCAACGGACTGCCGGAGACAAAACGGTCGTTGCCTTCCTTCAGTTGTTTGAGAGCGTCACTCGCTGAAATCATCCGGGCCCTCCATTCGGCCAGTTTTCCACCGCACAGACCAGTGACCGCACCGCGATGCCCGAGGCTCCTTTCGGCGCGTGCGGCAGTTCCTTGTCGAGATTGGCCGTGCCGGCGATGTCCAGATGCGCCCACGGCGTGGCGTCCACGAATTGCTCGAGAAACTTGGCCGCCGTAATCGTCCCCGCCTTGCGATCCGTACCGGCGTTGCGCAGGTCGGAGAGGTCGCCTTTCATCGGATCCAGATAATCGTCGTTCATCGGCAGCGCCCAAAAATGTTCTCCGATCGCGAGACCGGATGCCGTGATGTGCGATTGCAACGATTCGTTGTTGCTCATCAACCCGATATTCACTGAACCGAGTGCAACGCTCACCGCGCCGGTCAAAGTCGCGGCATCGATCAGGTGCGTCGCTCCCTGTCTCACCGCATACGTGAGTGCGTCCGCCAAAACCAATCGGCCCTCGGCGTCGGTGTTGATCACCTCGATGGTTTTGCCATTCATCGCCTGCACAATATCGCCCGGGCGGGTGGCCGTTCCGCTGGGCATGTTTTCCACTAAGCCAAGCAGGCAGCTCACTCGCTGCGGCACCCCGAGCCTCGCGATTGCCGTGATCGCCCCGAGCATGGTCGCCGCGCCAGCCATGTCGTACTTCATTTTTTCCATCGAGTTCGCCGGCTTCAACGAAAGCCCGCCAGTGTCAAACGTCACCCCCTTGCCGACAAGAAACAGGTGAGACCCTCCAATGGCGTTGCTTGGATTCCAGCTCAGCCGAACCAATCGGGGTGGTCGCGCGGAGCCCTTGGCCACGCTCAATAGGGAACCGGCCCCAAGCGCCTCGAGCGCCGGTTCGTCGAGCACCTCGACCTCCAGCCCCGCGGCGCTCCCCATCGACTCGGCCATATCGGCAAACTCAACCGGCCCAAGATCATTCGCAGGAATATCGACCAATCGGCGCGTCAGATTGACCGATTCGCCAACGGCTCGGCCGGCTTCGAAAGCCAATTCATCCGCGCCCGGTGCGACGATCATAATCTCCTCCACAGGCGACGCGGAGTCGTCACTTTTGTACTTCGGCCGTTCATACCCTCCGTAAACGCAACCCTCCACCAAGGCACGAATCAACCCACCATCCTCAAACGCGATCGCGAGCCGTTTGAATTTTTTTTGCTGTGCCACACGCACCGCTTGGCCGGCCAAATGAAACGCCTGAGTCGCATCCAATTCATCCCCAACCCCCACGAGCATCAGCCGGCGTGCAGCGAGATTCTTCGGCTCGTGCAGGAGGGTCAACTCGCTTGGTTTCCCGGTCACTTCGCCGGACTCGCGCAGGCCGGCCACTTGAGTCGCAGCCGATTGGCCAAGCGCGCCCCCTCCCGTCAACGGCAGGACCAACGCGTCGCACTCCAGCTCCGCCAGCGGTCCATCGTGTAATCGAATATTCATAATGCGCCCACATCTTCCGTGGCGAATGCCCACTTGTAAAGGATGAGCGGCCAAGCGCTTGGCCAAGCGCTATTTTATAGGCAACTCGCGGCGCGCTCCGAGGTTGTAACGGTCGCCAGGATCGAGCGTGATATAAAATTTTTCGCCGAGCGTTTTCTCCAGTGCGATGTCATAAAAGAGCACCTTGCTTTTACCGATGACCTCAGCCGTTTGGCCCTTCAGGACGATCGCCGTCGCCTCGTCGATCCCCACCCCCAGCAGCTGTGGATGCTTGCGGATGACCGGCAACAAATCGTTCTCCCGTTTTCGGGCGAGTAAATGCTGGTCGATGGCGGCGTTTCGTAGAAAACCAAAACCCGCCTCATGGCCGGGCGACATCATGATGTGATTTCCCTCCGGCGCACCCCGCACAAGATACGAACCTTGAATCGTTGCCCCGGCCGAGCTGCCGCCGATCACCCCGCCCCGCTTCAGCACATCGTGAAACGCAGCCTCCGTTTTTGTTCCGAGATAAGAGTCCGCCATGCGCCATTGGCGCCCACCCGCGAACCACACCGCCTTGGCATCCTTTAGCACCGCTCCGAACTTAGCCGTATCCGCTTCCTTCGGGTCTCGCGTGTGCAGCAAAAGCACATCCGTCGCCCCGGCTTTTTGAAACATCTTCACCGAGCGACTGGTCTCATCGTACGAAGCCTCTGACCCCGCAGTCGGCACGACGACCAGCTTGGCATCCTTCCCCCCGGCCGCCTCAAAAAAGCGGTCAAATATCACCTGCGGCATCTCACCACCGCCAACGATAATCAGTGTGCCGTTTCCAGGCCCACCCGAAACCTGCCGCTTGGCCGAGGTGTCCACAGTCGCGCAACCCTGCAATAGCAGTGCCGCCGCAATAAACGCGAAAAGGAATCTTCGTTTCATTTTTTGCGTTTAATTAAAATTGGAGCGTTATTAACTTTTGGAAGGTGCTTGGCCAAGCGTAATTTGACCTTGGCCAAGCTTGGGTCGCCGGCGAGATTGTGCCATTCGTGCGGGTCAGTCTGGTGATCGTACAATTCCTCGCCACCATCGGCGTACTGAATGTAGCGATACCGGCTAGACCGCACTGCGTGGTTGCCCCTACCATGGGTGGTAATGGCGACGAGGCCGGTTTTGGCGCCCGGTTTGGCCAAGCGCTTGGCCAGGCTTCGTCCCTCGAGTGACTGGGGCGGCGAGCCAAGCCCGCACAAATTGATGAGTGTTGGGTACAAGTCGAGCAAACTAACCGGCGAATTGCAGCGGGTGCCCGGCTTGGCTCGGAGCGGATCGACAATGATGAGCGGTACGCGGGTGGTGTCCTCCCACAGGGCAAACTTTTCCCAGTTCTCCTTTTCGCCAAGGTGATAGCCATGGTCGCCCCAAAACACGATCAGCGTGTCCTTGGCCATCGGGCCGTTGTCGAGGGCGACGAGAAGTTCACCCACCATGTCGTCGGCGAACGCGAGTGAGGCAAGATAACCCTGCACCGCTTTTTTCCACTCGCCGTTGTCGTTGATCCACTTGTGCCAATGCCGCTTGGCCATTTTTTGGCCGGCAGCAGGCACGTCATCGAGATCCCCCTTCAAGTGTTTCGGCAGCTGGATTTCATCCAGCGGGAATCGGTCGAAATATTTTTGAGGAGCGTACCACGGCACGTGCGGACGGTAAATCCCGACCGACAAAAACAGCGGTTGATCGTGCCGCTTGGCCAAGCGCTTGGCCGCCCACGAGACAACCTTGGCATCGGCCATTTCGGCGCTAGGAATTTGGAGTGGGGCCCAGTCGAAATGACCCCGATAAAACTTTCGGCTGCTATTGACCGGCCAATTTTCCGGCACGGCCTCATCCGGCATTTGCTGTGTTTTGGACGGAAAATAATCGTGCCACGCCCCTGAATCAGGGTAGCCGTTGAGGTTTTTCTTGTCGAAAAATGTGTGCGCGTGAAACAGCTTGCCGGCACCCTGCGTGCGGTAGCCGTTGTCCATGAAATGCCGGGGCAGCGTGACCGCCCCCTTCAGCCTAGGGGACTGCCGCCAGTCGTGGGCGTTAGCATAAATACCGGTGGTCGACGGCCGCAATCCGCTGAGTAAACTCGAGCGTGAGGCGTTGCAACCTGGCGCGGAACAGTGGGCGTTGGTGAAGAGCGTCCCGCGCTTGGCCAGGCGATCGATGTTCGGAGTGCTAGCCTGCGGATGACCGCCCAATACCCCGACCCAGTCGTTGAGATCATCCACCGCTATGAACAAAACATTCGGCTTCGCTGCCGCCTGGCCAAGCGACAGCAACAACAGGAAAAATAACCATGTCTTCGTCAACTGGGGATTGTTTCTCAGATTCATCTCAATAGTGACCAGAGGTTAGTACTTGAGTTATTCGTTCAATTCAACTCTCAGCTATCGCTTGCCAATCAGGCGCTTGGCCGAGGATTTGGCGTTGGGTGGGTTCCTCGATGATGTCGGAATATTTCATTGCGCCGCCGGTGATAAATACAAGCACGCTCGAGCTTGGCTTAATTTCTCCCTTCGCAAGCAACTGGCCGAGTACTCCCATGCAGATGGCGGTTTCTGGGTAGATAGCCAAGCCCTCGAGATTGGCCAAGCGCAAGCAAGCAGGCAAATCATATCACACGCAAACGAAAAAAGCTCTGGGAATACTTCGGGTCAGGCTGCTCGATTTGTTCCGTTTGACCTTCTTCGAGGTTGATGCGTTTCGGTTCAGCGAAGGTGGGTTCGGGCGAGGCCTCAAGTACGTAATTGCCCGGTGCCCAGCTCACGCGAAGCCCGTTTTCGACGGGGTCGATGGCCAACACCGGCTGTTCGATCTCCAACCGCTCGCCCCGCGCCACGACGGTGCCTACTGCGGAAACCAACACGGTGATGCCTTTGAACTCGTCGCTCGTCAGTTCCTGCTCGATATCGAAATTAAACTTCAACACCGGCAACTCTCCATCCCATGTGAGCTGCCCTTCTGCATCGAACGGCTCCGACTCCG